>JADGBB010000018.1 GCA_015231715.1 Candidatus Omnitrophota bacterium | reverse complement strand
CAATTTTGGTGGTATGTTTAACCGCTTTATTTGTGGCGGGATGCGGGTCGACGCCTGTGAAAAAAACTCCGACAGACGGAGCGGAAACAGTGGATCCCCTAGTCCAAAAAGATAGAGAGATAGCCGAGCTCAAAGGAATGCTAGAGGACTTAGCCAGAAGTAAAAACAATGAGATCGAACAGCTGAAAAATAGATATGCTAACAATGAGCGCGCATTAAGCGATCTTGAAAAAGCCAAAAGAGAACTTGAAAAAAGTTTAGAAAAAGAGATAAGCGCGTATAAGGCTAAATTGCAAATGACAGACAGAGGACTTGTTATAACTTTTCTTTCAGAAATATTGTTTGATCCGGGTAAGGATGCAATAAAAGAGAACGGCAAATTAACACTAGAGGAAGTAGGACAAGTACTTAGAAAAGACGTACTATCGTCTATTGTTGCCGTTGAAGGACATACTGACAACCAGCCGATCAAACGTTCAGGATGGAAGTCTAACTGGGAACTTTCAACAGCAAGAGCATTATCAGTTGTACATTTCATGATAGATGACTGCGGAGTAAGCCCTGAAAGATTATCCGCCGTAGGATACGGAGAATATCACCCGTCCGACTCAAACGCAACCCCGGCCGGACAAGCCAAAAACAGAAGAGTAGAAATCTTAATACTACCTTCAAACATCAAAAAGGTAGGCAAGTAGTTCTCTGAAAATTAAAAAGGCCTTATAAGCTAGTAAGAGACAGTTAGTACTTTTTCTGACGATTAGGGAGCTATAGGCATTTTTCGATTCTTTTTTAACAATTACCAATCCCGCTGTCGATTGCTTCGAAAAGCAGCGAAGCTGCTTGGAGAATGCATGAGTCAGCGGGGTCAAAAAAGAGTAGAAAAATGCCGTTGTTTAACCCCGTGTCAGAAAAAGGGATAACTGCCTCTTCCGTACTTAAGTATTATAAATCCTCTGTCTCAAGGCATGAAAATAAATCGAAAAATAACGAAAAATAATTTTTACTATTCTGTTGACACTATACATATTTATGATAAACTTCTAGTGAAATACGTTGATCGTATTCGAGGAATAAATGATAAAAAGACATGAGTTTGGATTCGGAATGATCACTCCTAATATGTAGTTAGGGTCGATCATTTTTTTTATTTTAAAAAAGAATAAAGTGAGAGGAAATGAAAACACAAAAACAAAACGAAAATTTTTTAAATAGGTCAAGCGTGTCAAACGCTTGTGGCGCTTGCGCTAGCGCTGATCCTATTGATGACGAACCTCCTTCTGGCCAAGGAACGTGCCATCAAGTTTATGATGACACGTTTCAATTTAAAATTCCGCCGCACACTGTAACAAACATTGAAACCCTTTCCAAATATATTCCAATGGCACCGGAAGAAAAAGAATCGCTCAAAAAAGTAAATGATATTTTCAGGATCGGAATAACGCCGCATTATTTTTCGCTTATTTCTGATGTCAAAGATATGAAAGATCCCATAAGGATGCAGTGTGTCCCGGATGTCAGAGAAATCGATTTTGATGAAGCAGAGTTCATGGACCCTTTGGGGGAAGAAAAGTCCTCAATTTGTTCGTGCCTTGTACACAGGTACCCAAATAGAGCGTTATTGATAGTAACAAGCAAATGCTTTATGTATTGCCGCCATTGCACAAGAAAGCGTATTTGGAAAGACGGAATGTATAAAACTCCGATGTCTGAAATAGAAAAAGCCGTTGAATATATAAAGAAGACAGAATCCATTCGTGAAGTTATAGTTTCCGGTGGCGATCCTTTTACTTTAACCACTTCCGAACTGAATACGATCTTGAAAAAGCTTTCGGTAATAAAACATCTCAAAGTTATCCGTATAGGTACGAGAACTCCTGTGGTATTCCCGGAAAGAATAAACGGGGAACTATGCGTAATGCTTGAGCAGTTTGACAATATATGGGTAAATGTGCAGTTCAACCACCCCAGAGAAATTACTCCTGAATCAGAAGAAGCTTGTCGAAAACTGCAAAAATGCGGAATACCTATGAACAATCAGGCGGTTCTACTGAAAGGTATTAACGATAATCCAGCAGTAATGAAAGAACTTTGCGAGAAACTAATGGAAATAAGAGTGCGTCCGTACTATCTTTTTCAATGTGATCCTGTAGTAGGGACCTCGCATTTCAGAACATCTGTTTATGCAGGAGTTAACATTATAGAGAAGATGAGAGGGCATACAAGCGGAATGGCTATACCTGTTTTTGTTGTTGATGGAATCGATGCTAAAGGTAAAATACCGGTTTCACCAAATTATGTCGTATCTCAGTCCGAAGACAGCATTATTTTGCGGAACTACAAGTTTGAAACATTTGAATATAAGAACCCAAAGTAAGGCGCAAGGACGAAATGTATAAGCACATAAAAAAAATCGGCATTGCTTTTAATCTTAAAAAAAGCAACACGGAAGATGACAGCCAAGAGGAATTCGATTCAATAGAAACCATTGACGCGCTTGCCGGGGAGATAGGCAAATACGGATTTGATGTTGTCTATCTTGAACAGGATGGGTCTTTTTGTGAAAAAGCGGCTAAAGAAAAACCGGAACTTGTTATAAATTTAGCCGAAGGCATAGGTTCTACAAGAGGACGAGAGTCGCAAATACCGTGTTTTCTTGAAAGCATGGGCATACCGTATTCAGGTTCTGATCCTGTCTCTATAGGGATAACACTCGATAAATATCTGACCAACAGATTTTTGCATATTGCAGGCGTACCTGTCCCAGACATTTATTCTATAGCCATTGAACAGGATCTACTAGCTCTTAAAGGCATTTTCGATCAAGGAAAACGTTATATTTTAAAACCAAGGTGGGAAGGTTCTTCAAAAGGCATATTTAATGATTCGGTGGTGTCATCGTATGAACAGCTTTGTAATAAAGCTATGGTAATAGTAGAGAAATATTCACAACCCGTTGTAGTTGAAGAGTTTATTCGCGGAGAAGAAATAACGGTAGGCTTGGCCGGGAATAAAAAAACCGTAAGCGTGATCGGGATGATGAAAATAACCCCGGTTGGCAAGAAAGACGATAAAGATTTTATATATTCTCTTGAAAAGAAGCGTACATGGACAGAAACAATTAAATATCATTCAGAAAAAGAAATAAGTGAAGGGATTAAATCAAAAGTAAAAGAATGTGCCGTTAAAGCCTTTAATGCGCTTGAGCTTAGAGATGTATCAAGAATAGATTTCAGAGTAGGAGATGATATCATCCCTAAAGTTATAGACATTAATCCTTTGCCGGGACTTTCTCCCGTATATAGTGATCTGCCGATATTAACAAAGCTCAACGGCGGGACATATTCGGGACTTATAAATAATATCCTGACACAAGTCTTTTTAAGGTACAATATAAGTACAGAAAAATTACTTGTGAAGGATGCCTCAAATGACCATAAAAAATAAAAAACAAATAGTTATAGCTGTTGGAAGAGCGCTTGACGCTAAGCCTGATGTTATTGTTGTCTTGAGATGCGCCGAATCTGTTAAAAAAGCCGTATCCGGCATCGGGTGGAGCGTGAGTACGCTTTATATTTCAAAACACCATAAAAACGATAATTTTAAAGAGATGATGGATGAATTATTCATATTATCTCCTGATTGTGTGTTTAATCTATTTGAGGGTTTTGGCGATGATCCCCAAGCGGAATATGAATTTGCTAAAGCCATGGAAGAGAAAAATATAATTTTCACCGGGAATTCTTCAAAAAGCCTTTTGACGTGCCTTGATAAGAAAAAAACAAATGATATGTTAAGCGCCAGAGGCATCGCTGTGCCAAAAGGGATAATGATAAATAGGGTGGAGGACATTTACAATATTAAGCTGTCTTTCCCCGTATTCATTAAACCGTGTTTTCGTGACAGCAGTGACGGAATAGATGCAGAATCATTGGTTTTCAAACCGTCGAACTTGGAAAGAGTTATCAAGAAAAAAATAAAAGCTATTTCGGACGGGCTCATTTTAGAAGAGTTCATACCGGGCAATGAATACAATATAAGCTATATATGCGGAAAAGAAGAAGAAATGATGGGAATATCGGTAATGGAATATCACAAATACCCTGAATTGACACCATTCATAGATTATCAAGCCAAGTGGGATGCCCGCTCTGAAAGCTATAAAAAGCTAACGCCGGAAGTTATCCCTTTAACAAGCCTGGATGCAATACTTAAAAAAGAAGTTAATGAATTATGCCGTGACATATCGAAATTATTTGGATGCAGAGGATATTTTAGAGTAGATGTCAGAGAAAAGAACGGGACATTATATGTACTGGATGTAAATCCAAACCCTGACATAAATGAGGATAGCGGATTTATGAGGCAGGCGTATTCGCGCGGGTATCAATACCATGAAGTCATTAAAATGATAATAAAAAATGCTATTCAGCATGCGGAGGAAAATGAACAAATTAAACAGCATTGAAAAAAAAACACTTTTGTCGATAACCGAAATAACCGGAGTGTTCAAAAAATCAGAGATTGATATACTTGATGAAATGCTTGAAGAATGCAGGATAAACCCAAAGACTAGTTATGTTTTGTTTATTGAGAAGAAAGATGGGGAAATTTCCGGGTTTGCTATAATAGGTAAAACACCTTGTACTCTTGAGGCATGGGATCTCTATTGGCTTGTAGTAAACAAAGAACATCACGGGATGGGTGTGGCATTAAAGATCATGAAAACTATCGATGCCCATATGAAGAGCATCGATAAAGACCCGGTTGTCAGGGTCGAAACTTCTTCACGCGACGATTATTCAAGAGCAAGAGCATTTTATGAAAAATATGGATATACAAAAACAGGTATAATACCGAATTTTTATGCCAAAAATGATGACCTGGTGATCTATCATAAATAAAATTTCAAAAATGCATAAGTGATATTGACATTTTAATGTTTTTGGATACACTATATGGTCATATATCCATAAAAGAAGAAACTTCCGAGAAATGGTTAATTTTATGAAAAGAATTAGTAAAGAGGTTGGGCAATACAAAAAAGGAGCTGGCATATGAAAAGTAAGTTCTGGGTAATTTTTTTGGTGATTGTCGCTATCGTTTATTGCGGCAAAGGAATGGTTATTGCGCAGGAAAATACAAACAGTGAGTACGTAGAAGAAGTAGACTATGCCGAAGAAGTGGACAGTGATGGAACGGTCACGGAAGAGGTTGTTATAGAAGAACCGGTAATTGTAGAAGAAAATGAAGATATGACAGATGAAGCAGATTCAGACTATGTTTTCGGTGAAATAGTTGCAATCACTACAGGTTCTATAAAAGTTAAGCAGGAAGAATATGATCCTGAAACATATGAAGAAATAGTTAAAGAATATGAAGTAGTATATGATGACGGCACTACTCTAGAGGGGATTGAAACCGTCGGAGAATTAGGGGCAGGAAATATGGTATATATTTCCTATATAACAAAAGACAATATAAACAAAGCAACAAATATTTCTTTGGAGGATTAAAAATGGGTAAGACTTACAAAAATCACAGTTGTACATGTCCTGCATGCGGAGAACAGATCGAAGTGGAAGAATATTTCCATGAAGAAGAGGTGATCAATTGCGAGCATTGTTACGCAGAACTTGTCGTAACAAGCTTAAAACCACCTAAGGTAAAACTCTGTAAAAGTGATGATGACGATGACGATAACAACTATCATGATGATGATTATTTTGAATCAAATGATGATGATTGATAAGTAGTTAAAAAAAATAACCAGAAAAGGGACACATCCCAATATTATAAAATTAGATGTGTCCCTTTTTTATGCTTATTTTTTGTATTATCTTGCTTTGTTGGCAGAGATAAGATTAAAATAGTGAATTATAAATGCTGAAAGAGTAGCATCAAAGGATTTCGTGATAACAATGTTTAAGCCAAAATTATTTACTACATTAAAGGGGTATTCACTTGATCAATTCCGGACGGATGTAGTTTCCGGAGTTATAGTCGGTATTGTCGCATTGCCGCTTGCGATTGCTTTTGCTATTGCCTCAGGAGTTGCTCCGGATAGGGGGCTAATAACAGCCGTAATCGCCGGATTTCTTATTTCTTTTCTTGGAGGAAGCCGGGTTCAGATAGGGGGGCCTACCGGGGCTTTTGTCGTTATCGTTTACAGTATCGTCCAGAAATACGGAATAGACGGTCTGCTTGTAGCGACATTGATGGGCGGCATTATAATGATCATTTTCGGCGTGATAGGCCTCGGGGGAGTAATAAAATTTATTCCAAGACCTGTAACTGTTGGATTCACTTCGGGTATTGCCGTTCTAATTTTTTCATCACAGATTAAAGATTTTTTTGGTCTTTCTATCACTAAACTTCCTTCTGAGTTCATTGAAAAGTGCATATCATATTTCAAAAATTTTCATACGATAAATTATAACGCTCTTTTTGTCGGAGCTATTACTATTGCGATAATTTTATTGTGGCAGCGCTTTATTAAAAAGATCCCGGGATCAATAGTAGCTATGATCATTGTAACTTCTTTAGTGTATTTTCTTAAACTGCCTGTTACTACTATAGGCAGCGCTTTTGGTGAAATACCCAATAAATTGCCGATGCCGGGCTTGCCGCATATTACGTTAAGGATGATACAAGATCTAATGGCGCCTGCTTTTACGATAGCTTTATTGGCAAGTATTGAATCATTGCTTTCGGCTGTTGTCGCTGACGGAATGATAGGAGGGAAACACAGATCAAATATGGAATTAGTCGCACAAGGCATATCAAATATTGCATCTTCGCTTTTTGGAGGCATGCCTGCGACAGGAGCTATAGCAAGGACGGCTGTTAATGTTCATAACGGCGGGAGAACACCTGTAGCCGGTATGGTTCATGCATTAACGCTTTTTCTGATTATGGTTTTATTCGGGAAGTTAGCCAAGCTTGTACCGCTGGCATGTTTATCAGGTATTCTGATAATTGTTGCTTTCAGAATAGCTGAATGGAATACTTTTCGTTCGATATTAAAGGCACCGAAAAGCGATATTTTGGTGCTGTTCGCTACTTTTCTTTTAACTGTTTTTGTGGATCTTACAGTAGCGATACAAATAGGCATGGTTATGGCTTCGTTCCTGCTTATTTATAGATTATCAAAAACTGCGAATATAAAAAATATTACAAAAGATATGGAAGACGAGGAGGAGACTTCAGACGATCATTCGATCTCTAAATGCGACGTTCCTTCGGGAGTAGAAGTTTTTGAAGTTCAAGGGCCTTTCTTTTTCGGCACTATATCAAGTTTCATAGAAGCCGTTGAGATCATAGAAAAACCGCCAAAGATCAGGATCATCAGGATGAGAAATGTTTTAAGCATTGATGATACAGCCCTTAATGCGCTTAGACAGACCTATCAATTATGTAAAAAACATAAAATAATCTTCATGCTTTCCGGAGTACACGCACAGCCTCTTTTTGCACTAGAAAGATCCGGACTTTTGAAGGATATAGGGGAAGACCATATTTTTTGCAATATTGATGAAGCATTGAACAGCGCGCGAAAAATATTAGCCGAACTAACTTGGAAAATATCTAAGCCAAATATAAACAGTACAAATTATCATTGACTGTATCATAAATGAAAAGCCGTATTTAAAAAACTGCATAAAGCTGATTGGATATTTGTTTTTTTCGCTTATGCGAGCCATTACGATATTTGCAGAAGCTCCAATTAGTGTACCGTTGCCGCCAAGACATGCGCCTAATGCCAAAGACCACCATAACGGCTGTGCTATCTCCATTTGAACGATCAATGGATCCACGATGCCGGAAGTTTGTGAAAAATAAATAACAAACTGCCTTACTAACGGAACCATTGTAATAACGAACGGAATATTATCCAAAAGGGATGAAAAGAAGGCAGATCCCCATAATACGACAATGCATACAAGAAATAGATTTTTACCGGCCAAGTGAATAATATTGTAACCAAGCCATTCCATCACGCCGTTTACCTCTAATGCTGCTATCATCATGAACATTCCGATAAAAAAGAATATAACACCCCATTCGACGCTCATAAGAGCATCATCGCTTTCACTTCTGCAGACAAAAAGCATCAGCATGCTTCCGCCAAGGGCTATAATACCGGGAGTTACATCAAGAAGCGTATGAAAAAAGAAACCAGCAAAGATCAGAATAAAAACCGCAAGAGATCTGACCATATTTTTTTTATCAACAATAGCCAGGTGAGGAATAGATTCTTTAACTTTTTTTCTTGTTTCTTCAGGCACATGGAATTTTTTACCGAAAAGAAGGTAAACAGTTCCTAAAAATGCCACTAAAACCAGTAAGATCACAGGTCCCAAATTGACGATAAAACTATTAAAAGATAGTCCTGCCTGTGACCCAATAATAATGTTAGGAGGATCGCCTATTAGTGTGGATGTCCCGCCGATATTTGATACTAAAGCTTCCATGATCACAAAAGGAACAGGAGATATTTCAAGAAGCTGCATAATGAGGATAGTTACAGGAACAAGCATTATTATGGTTGTCACATTATCGAGAAAAGCAGAAAGCAAAGCTGTTACTGATAACAAAAATACCATGATAAGCCAAGGGTCGCCTTGAGCTTTTTTTGCGACGCTTATAGCGATCCACTCAAAAAAACCTGTTTTTGAAAGAATATGAACACTTGTCATCATTCCGACAAGAAGAAAAATAACATTAAAATCGATAGAAACAACAGCTTCTTCAAAAGTAACTAATTTTAAAAGAATAACGCAGGTAGCCCCAAGTACGGCTACTATTGTTTTATTGACTTTTTCTGAGGCAATAAGTCCGTAAGCCAATGCGAAAATCCCAACTGATAATAATGCTTTCATAATTTTTACACCTTATTTTGGAAAAAAGCGTTAAAAAAATAATATCTGGTCAACAATAGAAAATCTATCTATAACACCGGTTAATTGGCCGCTGGTATTAACCATAAAAAGTTTTGATCTTTTCTTTACTGTCATTTCAAAAACTATTTCGGCAATGGTCGTATCTTCCTGAACAGGGTTCATATTTTTTATTAAAATATCTTTAACTTTCAGATGTTTTTGCAGCTTGAAATATTTTTCGAAAGGGTCAATATGTTTTACGAACGAAATAGTATTAAGCTGTTTGAAAAAATCAGGCATTCCATAATCAAAAATGTTGTAGCAGGATATTTCTCCGCATAATTTGTTTTCATCATCGACTACGGGCAGGATGCTTACTCTTTTAAAATGCATCATTTGAGTTACTTTCTTTAGTGAAGTGTCTAAGTGCACAGAATCTTCAATCGGCCGAGCAATATCTCTGGCCAAAACATTTTTAGATGTTGTTATGTCTTTTTCCGTGAATTTTTTTAAAAGACTAAGAAAATCTATAGACCCGTTCTCAAGTTCCGAACTGAAGCCCATTTCTCCTATTGCCCTGACAACGGCAGACATTGTTTGCAAAATAATATAGGGCTCGTCAGTAGAAGATATCATAAGAAAAATACATTTAACAGGCTTTCCGTCTATGCTGGTAAAATCAAGACCTTCATTGCATACGGCCGCGACCATTGTGAATTCTCCCCAATCTTTTATGCGGGCATGAGGGAAGGCTAATGCATTTCCTATTCCGGTGGATTGCAGTTTTTCTCTTTTGAGCACAGATTCAAAAGCTTCTTTTTTTGAAACGCTGTGTTTTTTATTTTTTTCATTCGTAAATAATTTTTCGATCAAAATTTGAATCGCTTCTTCTCGTGTATGTGCTTTTAATGACGGAATTATCGAAGTATCTTTAAGGTAATTACTGAAGTTGATCATTTGCAAACTCCTTATCATTTGTTTTCCAAGAAAAAAGATGTTTTCTTTCCATTTCCAAAAGAAACTGAATTATTTCTTTTCCGGAAGACAGACGCATAAATTTATTTATTACTCCCTTAATATGAAGCAATTTAGATATTTTTGCCAAAAGTCTCAAATGTATCACCATATTTGGAGCACAAGTCATAAAAAAAAGATGAACTTTTTTATCATCGGGAGAATTAAAATCTACCCCCTTATTTGATCTGGCCATTAGTATATTAGGTTTTTTGAATAGAGTATTGTCCGGATGTCTAGGATGAGGGATAGCTATGCCATTGCCGACAGCTGTGCTTAGCATTTTTTCTCTGTTATTTAATTTTAAACATAGCTTTTTCTTGTCTGCAACAATACCTGCATTGTATGCAAGGCCGCATAGCTGGACCAGAACATCTTGTTTTGTCTCAGCTTTTAAGTCAAGATCAATAATCGATTCATCAAAAAGTCTAGATAGGGGAATGACGTGATCTGTTGTCTTTATAATGTTATCCAATTCACTCTCAGGAATATGCATGAAATCCTTTTGAAGATATTTATCAATAGATTCCAAATGGAATCTCCATTGACTGCCTACTTTAATTCCCGGGATATCCTTATTTTGGGCCATTTTTAAAATAGTCTTTTCGTTTAATTTCATATAAACAGCTAATTCTTGAGTCGTTAGTATTCGTGTGTTCTTCATTTAGTTTCCTAGAAAATCCTTAAAATAACTTGTATTAACTCAAAATAACTCATATTATCGGATATAATACCATTTATAAGGAAAAAGTCAATTATTTAACGAACAACAAAAAATAAGAAATTAAAAAGTTGGAAATAAAAAAACATATGCTATACTTTATATAAACAAAGGAGACATTATGTGGAATGTATTAGTTGTAGATGACGTTGTGCTGACTTGTAAATTTATCAGTGAATTGCTTAAAGGGCTAGCAAAATGTAAGATAGTGTTTGATGGACAAGAAGCAATAGACGCATATTTAGAAAAAATAGAAACAACTAATCCATATGACGTTATCCTGATGGATATTGAGATGGGCAAGGTTGACGGCATTACTGCTCTTAAAACAATACGCGAACATGAAAAGAAAAGCGGCATTGTGGGAAGCATAAGTGAAATGAAGAGTAGTGAAGATAAGAATAAAAAAAACAAAGGCAGATCATTGAAAAGAGTGCCGGTAATAATGATCACAGCGTATGGGGACTACATAATGAATGCCTTTGAGGCAGGCTGCGACAATTTTATTAAAAAGCCAATTCAGAAAAAAGAACTAATCGAGAAAATAACCAGCGTAATTGAACTTAATAAAAAAAAATAAAGAAGCATGGATGAGCGAAAATTTTAAGAGGTGTTCGCCGTCAGCAAAAGTGGGATAAAGATAGTAAAACATTCCGTAGAAGCATAGTCCTTAAACTAGCCTTGCCGAGTTCAGAAACTCTTATTGCCGATGAACAAACTTATAACGAGATAGCACAAACAATACGTAAATATGCGTAAAATTATCAAGTTAGTAATTTATGAAGTAGACATAAAATAATGATATGTTACAATATCATAAAATAAATATTTAAATTACATTTTTGGAGGGAAGTCTCAATGATAACTAAAGAAGAAATATTTGAAATGCATCTTGGCGGTAAAATAGGCGTTGAATTATTAAGAGATCTTGAAACACAAAGGGATCTGAGCATAGCTTACACCCCGAGCGTTGCTCAGGTATGTAAGGCGATAGAAGAAGATAAAGATCTTGCTTACAAATATACAGCTAAAGGAAATACAGTTGCTGTGGCAACTGATGGAACCGCTGTACTGGGTTTAGGTAATATCGGAGCCGAGGCAAGTATACCAGTTATGGAAGGGAAAGCTGTCCTTTTTAAAAGGTTCGGATGGGTAGATGCATGGCCTATTTGTGTTAACTATAGAGTTGACGGTAAGACAGATGTTGAAAGGTTCATTGATCATATAGCTGCGGAAACATATTACGGCGGTATCAATTTAGAGGATATAGCGGCTCCTGCTTGTTTTGAGATCGAAGACAGATTGGATGCGATGCTGGATATTCCTGTTTTTCATGATGACCAATGGGGAACTGCAATTATCACTTTAGCCGGTGTGAAAAATTATTGTTTATTATCTAAAAAGGCGATAGAAGAACTCAGCATTGTTATTAACGGTGCGGGAGCTGCCGGTATTCGAATAGGAGACATGTTAAGCAATGCCGGAGCTAAAAATATTATTCTGGTAGACAGTAAAGGTGTTATACATTCTAAAAGAGATGACCTGAACAAAATGAAAAAGAAATATGCTCATGAAACATCGAAAAGAACTCTTGATGAGGCTATGAAAGGCGCAGATCTTTTTATAGGTGTATCAGTTGCTGATTGTGTTACAGGTGAAATGATAAAGTCAATGAATGACTATCCTGCTATTTTCGCTATGGCTAACCCTGACCCGGAAATAAAACCTTCACAAGTGAAAGAAGTCATGGGTAAAAAACCTTATATTATGGCCACAGGAAGAAGCGATTACAATAACCAAATAAATAATGTTCTAGGTTTTCCGTATATTTTTAGAGGCGCACTGGATGTCAGAGCAACAACAATATCAATGGGCATGAAAGAAGCCGCTTCAGATGCTTTAGCCCAATTAGCCCAGATAGGAAATGTACCGGATAGTGTAAAAAAAGCTTACAAAAGAACCGATTTCGATTTCGGCCCGGAATACATAATCCCAAATCCTTTCGATCCAAGATTACTAGAACACGTCAGCTCAGCAGTATCAAAAGCAGCACTAAAAGACGGCTCAAGTTCCTGTCAATTCTAAAAAACATATACGGCATAAGTTTGTAAAAATGAACTATCCTGCCCTGTAACTTTGCACGTCCCAATTTTAATATTTCTTGCAAGCTAGGATGAGGCAGTTATTCCGTTGTTTAACCCTCGTGTCAGAAAAAGAAATAACTGCCTCATCCGTACTTGTCGAGAATCATCTATGTCGATTACGAATATAAATTAATTTTTATGATTTGAGTGTTTTTAGGATTTCTGGGTTTTTAAGGATGTCGTCGTAGGAGAATATTACTATTCCAGCGGGTTTTAAGGCTTTTAGGGTGTATAGCTGGTCTTTTAAAGTATCAAGCTCCTTGCCTAATAGAAACGCACCGACGCCTATAAAAACTTTTTCTTCGTAGCCTTTTATCATACTAAGGTCAGTGTTCAGCGCAACGAGCTCTGAGTCATCTGAATAGTTCATTGTAACGACCTCGTCAATAAAATTTTCTTTAAGCCAATAAACCCAACTTTGGAAATATACCGTGTATGCTCTTTCGGGTGAAGGGTTAACAGCGCAAGACAATATTATTTTCGAATTTATTTTTTTTATTTTAATAGATATATCTTCAACTAAAGAAGTGACTTTCTCTCTGCGCCAATTATCCCATTTCAAATGATCTTTTCTCGAAAGATTGGGACCTTTGATGTCTATGCCTGTAGTTTGTTGAAAAGCCGTCAAGTTCCTGTAAGTGTATCCGTAGGTTAATCCATGGGTGCTGAAACGTGAACCCGGAATAAAAGGTACTACCGAAGGATAACGCACATAATCTAAATGTATGCCGGCGAAAACAGGATATTTTTCGGCTATTTCTGCTACTGTTTTTACAAGATAATTTCTAACTTCGAGATTTCCGGGTTCTAAAAACAGCTGGTTTTCTCTTATGTAGTACATATCCAAAGGTTCTTTTTTATCGTTCATTAATGCTGTTTGTCCCTGGTTATCAAGCGTAACAGCGGAAGAACCTATATCTTTTATGATCTGAGCGTTCTTGTTTGTTGCAACACTTAATAGATTAACCCATGCGTGTAACTTGATATTATTTTTTTTACATTCAGAAGCAATATAATTTATCGGATCAGAGCCGAAAGAAACGAACATTTTGTCGTATTCTTTAGAGTCATAATAAGAGCTTTTGTAATAAGCTTTCCCGGCTCTGAATATCTGAAGGTAGATATTATTTATGCCGTTATCTTTGCATGTTTTGATAAGAGTATCTGCTGATTGTTTAGAATAGAGAACATCGCCTTCGCTGAAAACGGTAATCCATACACCGAGTTGCGGTGAAGTTGGAACGGCTGAAGTTTCGAAAGAAAAAAATATTAAAATAAAAACTACAGCAAATAAAAATTTATTCCGAATCATAATTAATCAATGTTATTGTATCGTATTTAGCGAGTTTTGCCGAATAATTTAAAAAAGGTAACCCTATAATTGAAAAAATTCCGGCAACTGTAGCACCTTGTTTTTCAACCATTTTGCATACAGCTTCAAGTGTCCCGCCTGTAGCTATAAGGTCGTCTATTACTAACCAGTTTTTTCCGGGTGTCAGATCTGCTTTATGTATTTCAAGAGTGTCCGTTCCGTATTCTAAGGCATATTCTGCTTTGATTGTTTCACCTGGAAGCTTGCCTTTTTTTCTCGCCAAGACCATGGGGATAGAATGTTTTAAAGCGTAAGGCGCGCCTACGATGAATCCGCGGCTTTCAACTACTATTACTCCGTCGATCTTTTTGTCTTTTAAAGCTTCATCCATTTTATTCATTACAAGTTTAAATGCTTCAGGGTTAGTGAATAGACTTGTAATATCATAAAAAAGTATTCCGGGTTTTGGAAAATCAGGTATTTTTCGTATCGCTTGGTCCAGGGTCATGCATTTACTCCTTAAAAAAGGGCATGGTGATTATAGCGTATAGCATGAGAGCGTATAGCGCATAAGGTAAAGTGCATAGGGGATAGCCCTATGCACTTTACTGCATGCCTTGTGAATTTATTTAAATATGTTCATGAAAGATGCGTTCAGCGTCACGAAAAGTGATCCGAATACAAGAGATACTATACCCATAAGCTTAACTAGAATATTCATTGCCGGGCCTGTTGTATCTTTAAATGGGTCACCTACAGTGTCGCCGACAACTGCTGCAGCATGAACAGGCGAACCTTTACCGCCCATGTTTCCAGCCTCGATCCATTTTTTCGCATTGTCCCAAGCACCGCCGCCGTTACTCATCATTATGCCTAAAAGTATACCTGTTATTGTAGCCCCGGCTAAAAAACCGCCTAAAGCTTCAACTCCGAGAAATATACCGACAAGTACAGGAGCTACAACAGCTGTAAGACCCGGAAGTACCATTTCTTTTAAAGCGCCTTTAGTTGCTATGTCTATACAAGTTTGAGTATCAGGCTTAGCTGTTCCTTCGATCAAACCTTTTATTTCTTTGAATTGTCTGCGTATTTCTTGTACAAGACTATCTGCTGCTCTTCCAACAGCTTTAAGCGTCATTGCGGCTATTGCAAAAGGAACTAAAGCTCCGAGGAATAGACCTACAATTGCGATCGGCTGTATAAGATTGATAGTTGTAAGACCTGTAACTTTTTGGAAAGCTGCGAAAAGAGCTAAAGCTGTAAGAGCTGCTGAACCTATAGCGAAACCCTTGCCTATGGCTGCAGTTGTGTTCCCAAGTGAATCTAGTTTATCTGTAATTTCTCTTACGCTGTGATCAAGTTTAGACATTTCAGCCAGCCCGCCCGCATTATCAGCAATAGGACCGTAAGAGTCAGTTGACATAACAATTCCTATTGTGCAAAGCATACCTACCGCTGCCAAACCTATACCATAAAGGCCGGCGAAATGATAGGAGATAAGAGTAGCCGCGCAGATAGTAATTAAAGGCATTATTGTGCTTTCAAAACCTATGGCTAAACCTGTAACTATAGTTGTTGCCGGGCCTGATTTTGCGCTTTCAGCTATATCTTTGATAGGTGCGCCTGATGTGTAATATTCACTTTCAATACCTATTAGAATACCTGCCAATAAGCCTGAGAGTATTGCCCAAAAAACATTTAAGCTTGAAAAAACATGCAATGAAATAAAATATGCTCCAGCAAGAAAAAGAAGCGAAGCTATAAAAGTTGAATTTCTTAAAGCTGTTTGAGGATTTAAATTTTTAAGGAATTTCATTGATAATACACTAAGCATTGAAGCAACAAGACCGATGGTAATAAGTAAGAGAGGGAATGCCATATGTGCTGTCGGGTTAAGCATGCTTGCTCCGATAGCCATAGTAGCTATTACTGAGCCTACATAAGATTCAAATAGATCCGCGCCCATACCTGCTGTGTCACCGACATTATCACCAACATTATCCGCAATAACTCCTGGATTACGAGGATCGTCTTCAGGGATTCCAGCTTCGAGTTTTCCTACAAGGTCTGAACCCATATCCGCGGCTTTAGTAAAGATACCGCCGCCTACACGCGCAAATAAAGCGATAGAGCTGGCACCTAAAGCAAAACCGGTGATGATCTCTGTGTCTTTTGTTATTAAATACCAAACGCCTACACCGACAACTCCTAACGCTGCTACTGTAATACCCATAACAGAACCACCGCGGAACGCGATATCAAGAGCTTCAGCAGTGCCTTTGCTACGCGCGCCTTCACAAGTCCTTGATGATGAACGAGTCGCGGCTTTCATTCCTATGAAGCCTGCCAACATCGAACAAAAAGCACCTGAAAGATATGCAGCGGCTGTTGCTACGTTAAGGAATATTCCTATAACGATAACCATCACAACTATGAACATGCATATAATCTTGTACTCTCTGGCAAGGAATGCCATCGCGCCTTTGTGAACTTCTCCTGATATTTCTATCATTAACGCAGACCCCTGAGGTTTTTTCATTAGAACAAAAAATGTCGCTAATGCAAACATCAGGCCAACCAAACCAACTACAGGCAACCAACCCATACACACCTCCTACTACATTTAAATTTAATAAAAATAGAACTGATTAATAAGGAAAAGTTATCATAATAGCAGTGAATTTGCAAATAAATAAGTAAAATGGTTTTGTGCGGCGGCAAACCTCATCTTTATTCGGCCTCTGTACACCTTAAGTGTTATGCTGTATACTATACTAAATTTTGAGAGGAGATATTGATGACTGCGTTTTTGTGGGCTATACTTTGTGCTTGCATTTGGGGTGTTGTGCCAATTATGGAAAAGGCGGGGCTTGGGGATAAAGTTGATCCTTTTGTGGGGTTGTTTTATAGGTCTTTAGGTGTTGTTATAGGCATTATTCTGCTTAAACTATTTGTTGTTAAAACAGAGGCATTGAAAGCAGTTGACGCAAAATCGATTATTTTGCTTGTTTTATCGGGCTTACTAGCTAGTTTTATCGCCCAGATCGCGTTTTATCATGCTTTAAAAATTGGGGAAGTGTCTAAAGTTGTTCCGATAGCCGGAACATATTATCTTATTACTTTTGTTATTGGAATAGTTTTTATGGGAGAGGCAGTAACTGCTACTAAAGTCATTGCAATGGGAATGATAGTTGCGGGCGCATGGTTGTTGCGTTAGTTATTATGTTGCGAATAAAAATTAATAGATTTTGTGTATTAAAAAGAACCGGGGGAAGAAGTGATCAATGATAATGCTGTGAAAGCCGTTTTTGAACGGTCGCTTAAACTAAAAAACAATGAGAGCTGTTTGATCGTTACTGATACTATTAAGGAGCCTATCGGCAGGGCGCTTTACGAATATGCTTCAAAAATAACCTCTAAAGCTAAAATAGTTGTCATTGAACCGACGCGTGAACATGCAACCGAACCGCCGCGTGAAGTTGCGGAACTCATGCTTGAATATGATGTTGAGATATTAGTTACAGAAAAATCTTTAACTCATACACAGGCCAGGCGGAAGGCTTCAAGTAAAGGTGTCAGGATAGCGACAATGCCTTCAATAACAGAAGAGATAGCTAATAGGTGTCTCGATATAGATTATGATGATCTCAAAAAAGCATCGAATAGACTTCATGATAAATTAAAAGATGCTAAACAAGTAAGAGTTACAACTGCGCTTGGAACTGATATTGTTTTTGAAATACATAGAGGAGAGTTTTTTGGTAAGAACGGAGGAAGTTATGATACTCCCGGTTCTTACGGTAACTTGCCTGAGGGCGAAGTTGCTTTTGCCCCTAAGAGTGCGGAAGGGATAGTTATTATTGATGCTTCAATGGCGGGTTTGGGGCTGTTGAGTTCGCCTTTAACAGTTAAAATAGAGAATTGTTTTGCTGTTAGTATTACGGGAGAAAGAAGCAAAGAGTTAATTGCAAAGCTTGATGCTGTCGGGGAAAAAGCCTACATGATAGCTGAGCTTGGAATAGGACTTAATCCCAAAGCGACAATTATAGGAAAGATACTTGAAGACGAAAAAGTGATAGGGACAGTGCATGTAGCCTTCGGGAACAACTGTTCATTCGGCGGAACGAATGATATCCCGCTTCACTTAGACGGAGTAATAAAAGACGCCCAGATCTACGTGGACGGAAAAAAAATAACAATATGACAGGAAGAAATAAATATGAATAGAGAAAGTGTTGCTGCTGTTATTGTTGCCGGCGGGATCGGGAAAAGGCTGGGGCTAAAAAAGCCCAAGCAATTTTTAAATGTACGTAAAGCGCCGATGATCATTCATTCGATCAAAGCGTTTGAACGCAATAATGATATTACATCTATTGTTGTAGTGTGCCACAAAGATTTTATTGACTACTGCAAAAAAACAATAAAAAAATACAAAATAAAAAAAGCACTGCAAGTAATTGCAGGAGGCAAAACACGCCAGGAGTCCGGCTATAACGGGTTAGCGCATTGTCCGGAAGGAACAAAGTATGTGCTGATTCATGATGCCGCGCGCCCGTTTGTTTCGGATGATCTGATTGAAAGGCTTATTAAGGAAACTAAAAAATACGGCGCCGTTATTCCCGCATGCAAAGTTAAAGATACGATCATAGAAGAAGCAAAAGGATATATAAAAAGTTTTCCCGAAAGAGATAAGCTGATGAATGTGCAGACGCCTCAAGGGTTTAAGTACGAACTAATAGCTATAGCTCATGAATTAGCTGAGATGAAAAAAATAAAGAACGCTACAGATGACGCCACCTTGATCGCGAATATGGGCAAAAGAGTTAAAGTCATTGAAGGCGATACTGAAAACATCAAGATCACTGACAAAGCAGATCTTGAAACAGCAAATAGATCCACCGAATAGACGCTATACTTAGGAGTGTCAAAAATGGAACAAAAAGATGTTAATAAAAAATATACTTTAGCTGATATCGAGAGCACATTAAAATTGAAAACATGGTGGGCCGCAATTTGTATCCTGCCGTTTTCAAGACGTATCGCACTTTTTTTGTGTAACCGTACGGATATTCGCCCTAATACCGTTACTCTTATTTCGTTTATATTGAGAATAGTTTCTGCCTTTTGTTTCCTGCGCGGCGGATATCCAATGCTGATACTTGGAGCATTGATATTTGAATTCGCTTATGTTCTTGATTGTGTCGACGGGTCTATCGCTAGACTGAAAGAATATACTTCAACTATCGGCGCCTTTTATGATCATGCTACCGATACTATGGGAGTTACTATAAATTTTCTGGCGATAGGATACACGGCTGGAGTGCTTAATTCTTCTCTTTTTCTCGGTGTTATTATCATATACCTGTATCTACATTTTATAACATTTGTCGCAGAAAGTATTTTTGTAAAAGAAAAATACAGGATAGGATTGGAAAAAAGCGATGAAGTACTTGATAAAGAAGTGATTAAAGACGCGAAAGGCACGACTTCTCTTGTTTCTAGGATAGTCGTTAAGTACAGAAGTTTTTTTTCTACGAAAAGGTTCAAGGCGTTTATTTCTCCTCCTGATGTTGAGGCAGTTGTTTGTTTTATTTTTCCGGTTTTAAATAAGCCCCAGACTGGTTTTGTTTGGGCGCTTTGGATGCTTTCATTCATTCTTGTATACAAACTGTTTTGTTATGTTTATATCTTACTTCTTAAAGCCGGAGTGAATAATGACGAAGTGTAATACAAAGATCAAAAATACCGCATTGATACTGGCCGGCGGCATCGGTGCCAGAATGAAAACTGCGACACCAAAACAATTTTTAAATATTGCGGGCAAGCCTGTTGTTGTGCATACAATGCTTGCATTTGAAAAAAGCAAATATATAACGGATATAATTTTAATATGTCCTAAAGAATACATCGACAAATTAAAAGATCTGACAAAAAAATACGGGTTCAAAAAAGTAAAAGCAATAGTTGCCGGCGGAAAGACAAGACAAAAGTCGTCTTATAACGGCTTAAAAAAATGCAGCAAAGGAACTCAATGTGTGCTTATTCATGATGCCGTGCGTCCTTTTGTAACAGATAAGATAATAAAAGACACATTGGAAGCGGCCGAAAGAAGCGGCGCCAGCGATACTGTGATCGATACAGCAGATACAATAGTTGAAGAAAGAAATGGCTTCATAAAAAAAATACCTTTAAGAAAATATCTTAAACGTGGGCAGACGCCTCAAGGCTTCAATTATAAAGCCATAATGGACGCGCATAAAAAAGCGATCAAAAATCCTTTGGTTAAAGTGACTGACGATTGCGGGCTTGTCACAGCTTTCGGCGGAAAAGTAGAACTAGTCGAAGGATCGGTATACAATATTAAACTTACCGAACAAACAGATCTATATTTGGCGGAAAGACTTTTTCAAATGCAGTCAGATGACAGAATAGAATCCGTAGATTACCGAGATCTTTACGGTAAGACAGCAGTTGTTTTTGGCGGAAGCGGCGGGATAGGCGCTGAAGTTGTAACATTATTGAAAAAATACGGATGTAATGCTGTTCCATTAAATTTATCGAGCGATATTAAATGCGATATAACAAAAGAAACAAGCGTTAAAAAGGCTTTGAATAAAGTAGTAAAAAAATACGGCAGAATAGATATAGTTGTTAATTCCGCAGGATTATTAAATATGTCGACTATAGAAAAAATGGAACTAAAAACATGGGAAAAAGTTATTAATGTAAATCTTACCGGAGCTTTTATTTTATCAAAACACTGTATTCCAATTCTTAAAAAAAGAAAAGAAGCTCATATTGTACACGTCGCTTCGAGTTCATATACTTTAGGACGCGAGAATTATTCCGCTTACTCTGCGTCTAAAGCTGGGCTTGTTAATTTTTGTCAGGCATTAGCTGAAGAAGTTATAAAAGATAATATTTATGTGAACGTTATTTCGCCACAGAGAGTTAACACACCGATGCGCAATAAAAATTTTGGCGCCGAAAGCGGGGAGACTTTATTATCACCATATGAGGTGGCAGAAAAGATTGTTAAATACTGTGTTCTAAAAGAAACAGGACATGTTGTCGATGTAAGAAACCAACGATGAAAAAAAATGTAACAATCAAAATAATGCAAAATATCCTTTCACTAGGTTTTGCACAAATATTGACCGGGATCATACATCTCGGTCTTTTTGTTTTTCTTGCGCGAGTTCTTGAAGTAAAGACTTTTGGTAAGTATGAATTCAGTTTGTCATTTTACACTTTCTTTGGATATATAGCGGCTTTTGGGATGAACAAGATAGGCATGAGAGAAGTAGCTAGGGTGCACGAAGATAGTTCTGAAAAAGTTTCTTTGTTTACCGGCAACCTTCTTTCACTAAGGTTAATATTGTCTCTTTTAAGCTATGCTTTGCTTTTTGCTGCAGTTATGATGATAAATAAACCGCAGGAAATGAAAAACCTGATACTACTGAACGGATCGGCGCTTTTTTTTGGATTTCTTTCTTTAGAATGGCTGTTCATAGGTATTGAGAAGATGCAGTATGTTCTCGTCTCAAGAGTAGTCAAAGCGGCGACGTTTCTTTTATTAGCACTTTTGATGGTGAAAGGCCCCGAGAGCCTTATGTTTGTTGCCGCCGCCAGAGTTATATCAGTAGTAGCAGGAATATTTGTTCTATTATTTTTCTACGGAAAAATTTATGGAAAAATTAAATTACACAAAAATTACGATACATGGAAATATATTTTAAGAGCATCATATCCTATTTTTGCCACAACTATAATGACCGGTATATATCTCAAGCTTGATTCGATCATGCTGGGGTTCATGAAAACTAATACAGATGTAGGGTTGTATTCGGCGGTATACAGAATAATACTTTTTTTTGTAGGGATAAGAGCTTTGGCTTTGACGAGTATTTTTCCGGCGCTTTCTGTATCATTTAAAAGATCTAAGGAAGAACTGGATACCTTAGTAACGGTTTCTACAAAAACAGCATTGTTTTTTATGGTTCCCATAAGTATCATTCTTTTTTTCGGGGCGCCGCAAATAATAGATATAGTACTGGGGAGCTCATACTTAAAAGGAGTGGACGCATTCAGAATCCTTTGTTTTTCTTTGTTCATTCTTGGACTTAATTTTGTTTTCAATCAGCTTCAGATAGCATGCGACAGGGAAAATATTTATTTGAGAATAATAATTTTTGGTGTTTTGACAAATATAGTATTGAATGCTCTCCTTATTCCTCGTTTCGGTATAGAGGGAGCTGCAGCTGCAACAGTGGCGGCGGATATTGCGGCATTAATAGTTTCATGGTTTTGCAGTAAAGATGTTGTGAGCGTTAATATCCCTAAAATGATCTTTCCACCTGTTCTTGGCGCTATAATCATGACAATAGTCATTATAATGACTTACAATGTTAACATGTTAGTGGCATTGCTATCCGGATGTACGGCCTATGTGACTATATTGTTTTTCCTTAATTACATAGACCTTTCTATAATCGCAGAGGTAATAAATGACAAGAAAAGAATATTCTTTAAGCGACGTTGAGAAAACACTTCAGCTGAAAACATGGTGGGCTGCTTTTGCTATCCTGCCTTTTGCTAAACGAACGGCATTGTACATTGCGAATCGAACAAATATAACACCGGACCAAATGACTTTGGCGGCTTTTGTATTGAGGATAACAGTCGGCTTGTTGTTTTTAAACGGTTCATATCAAGCGCTTATTATAGGGGCTGTTTTATTTGAGTTTGCGTATATGCTTGATTGTGTTGACGGCTCTATCGCCAGGCTTAAAGGCAAAGGGACAGAAAGAGGGCGATATCTTGATCATTTGTCGGATATTATAGGCGGATCGTTCTGTATTTTAGCGCTTTGTTTAGGCAGCGCCGCAATTGAAAGCACGGCATTATGTATAGGGTTAATTTTTTTGTATGCTTCAGAGTATGGTGTTACATATTTTTTAAACAATATTATCAAGACACAAAAAAAAGAAGCAAAAGAACAATCAAAACCGGGTATTATTATAAAAAGTTTTATGTCGTACAGAGACTTTTTTTTCAAGAAAAACTTTAAGTCATTTATATCCTTACCGGATTTTGAGGCGATTACATTTTTTATTTTTCCGCTGCTTAATAAAGCTGGGGAAGGACTTAAAGTTGGTTTTGTTCTGCTTGTTATTGTAGTGTTGTACAAGGTCGTCTCTGGAATGGTATCAATCAGTTCTTATGAAGAAAAATTCCCCTGACCAATAAGCTCCCTGAAAATTGTTTCATAATAATTCACAGTTACTAGCGGAGATAGATCTTTTCTGAATTGTTCAACATCAAATTTATAACTATTTTTTTCGTCAAGAACCTTTATTATTCCTGTCGCTATACTTTTTGGATTATCAGGCTTGATCAAAGTCCCGAATTTTGTTTTAACTACCAAGTCCCTGACTCCGGGCAAGTCGCTTGAAACAACAGGAACATTATGGGCCATCGCTTCAAGCTGTACGATGCCGAAGGATTCCAAAGAATTGTTGCTGGGAACAACAAGAAGATCACAGGTGCGGTAAAAACCGGACAAATCTTCTTTTGGTATGTATCCGGTGAAAATAACTTTATCTTGGGCGCCAAAATCTTCGACGATGTTTTTAAGAGAGCGGTAAACACTTTCCTTTTTACCTCCGGCCATTTTTAAATTCTCGCCTGCTACGATATACACAATATCAGAATATTTCGTCCTGACCATGGGTAATGATCTAATAAAAGAATCAAGCCCTTTTTCGCGTGTTATCCTCCCCAAAAAGCCTGCAACTTTTGTTTTATCGCTTAAGCCAAATCTTTGTTTTAAATTTGTTTTTATATTTTGATCAACAATATTTATCGAAGAAGGGGGATGAATAGATTTTGTTTTATCCGAAAAAACTTTAACTTTTGAATGTTCAATATAGTCTTTAGAGTTAGATATAATGATGTCGGATAATTTCAAAGACAGGAACGCTGAAGCATAATATATCTTTTCAATTAATTTTGAAAAGAACCCCGAACGCATATTCATATCACAATGATAAGTTATAACCAGCGGTTTTCTGAGTAATACCTTGCATAAAAAAGCTAAAAGACCCGCTTCAAAAAAAGGAAGGTGCAGGTTCACTATATCAGCTTTTCGAGCTTGTTGAAAAAATGCCAATGAAAATAAAAAAGAAAAAGCGCCGCGCTGATATTTTATCGCAGGAGTAATTCTTTTTACGTGAACTCCCGAAATGGTTTCGGTGTTTTTAAGACTCACATCATGGCTTAAAGACAAAACTGAGACATCATTTTTTTTTGCAAGGCTTTCAGCGAGTATTTTAGCGTATACCGAAAGACCGCTTGTGTATGGAAAATAATATTGGGAAACAATAAGTATTTTCATTGATTAAATTTTCCCGTATAAAAGGACAGCAGATACAACTATCCAAACTAATATGCAAATCATAAGTGACCTATCTTTTAACAGGATCTCGCTCGGGTCGCCGCCAAGCTCTTTAACAGGCGCAAGAAAAAGAAAACGATAAATACCGTAAATTACAAGAGGAACGGTGTAAAGCATATTGGACGAACCAAGACGTTCCTGTATGCTCGAGGAAACCGCATAAAGGCCGTAGAAAACTATGGATAAGGTCGCGGATATACTGATCAACTGATCAAGAAAAGAAGTACTGTACTCGGAAAGAACAGCTCTTTGTGAAACAGCGTTTTCCGGATGTTCGATTATTTCATGCCGTCTTTTGACTGCTCCGAGAAAAACCGAAAGAATAAAAACACATAACTGAAGCCAAATAGAAGGAGTTATCCCTATTATAAGTGATCCCGCCCATATTCTAGCCTCGAAACCAGCCGCTATAGACATAATATCTAATATGACTTTTTTCTTCAAAAAAAGAGTATATGAAATATTTAGCATAAGATAAAAAATAATACAGGCAAAAAATCTAATATCATAAATAGAAGAAGCCGCCAAACTAATAACTGCAAGTAAAGCTGCGAGAATGTAAGCGGTCTTTATGCTTACTGTACCTTTTGCCAAAGGCCTCGATCTTTTAGTAGGGTGAACGGCATCGCTGTTTTTGTCCAATATGTCATTGAAAATATAGACTGAAGAAGCGGCGATCGAAAATAATATAAAACCTTTTATCGAAAGAATTATCTTAGTAGGGTCAACAAGCCCACCGCCAAAAACTAAAGGCATAAGAACAAAAAAATTCTTTGTCCATTGTTTTGGCCGGAGCATTTTTATAATTTCTGTAACGATCATAATACCTCTTTTGT
>JADGBB010000017.1 GCA_015231715.1 Candidatus Omnitrophota bacterium | reverse complement strand
GAAGCACTTACCGCAAGGTTATCTTTGATGGATTTGTTAAGAGTTACACCAGCTAAAATTAAGGACTTTAAAATCAAAGAATTTCAACATAGTTTTTGGTGACAAAGTTTTACCGGACAGCATTGTAGCAATATTCAGCATAAATCAATAAACAAGCCCTCGTTAGTCCAATAAAAATTTGAATATTTGGGATTATGTGATATACTTTTAGTGAAATATATAGGGGACAGGACAGATGAAAACAATTCTATTTAGAAATATTATAACTACAACGCTTATAGCCCTTTTCTCCTGGGTGCAAGTGATGCCTGCATATTCCTCACAGAATCTTGCAGGTTGGCTATCAAGTGACGATAGCCCTATGAGGGATACCCAAGTCGAAGTAGCCAAAAAACTTGAACCAGGAGCTATTGGAAATGGTCGTCCGCTTGTGGGTTTACTTAAAAATGGAACTTCCAACATAGATAAATTGGTTGTAAAAACGGATTATGATGCTGACATATTAAGAAAGGTAAGAGAAGCGACGAAAATTGCTATTCAATTATACTTATCAAATAAATCTCAAATACCTGTAGGACATCAAGAAAGAAGCGAACAAGCATCTTTGCAACTTTCCCTTCTAAATCAGTTTTTATCAGAGAAACTTTTTATTTTTAACGCTATTATTGAAGGCGAAGAGGATTATCTGTTGGGATTTAACTACCAAGATAATATTGGGTTAAGCGTTGAATTGATTGAGCTATTGTATCCATTATCCCCAGAATTGTTGGCTCAATATATTTTCCACGAATGTGTTCCCGAACATCTTAAAACCGAAGAAGGAGATTATGGGGTAGATAGAACTGACCATCGTGTTGTATATAACGAAATACAATCAAAAGTATTTGGTGAGATTCGAACAAAACAG
Organism: Candidatus Omnitrophota bacterium; assembly: GCA_015231715.1. The sequence continues at coordinate 26,013 of JADGBB010000017.1, read as the reverse complement.
TTAGGTGAAATATTGAGGCTTTTTATCAATAACAGAGGCAATATTTCTTTTCTTACTGAAATAGCAAGAACGGCTATAAAGAAAAATGAGCTAATTGCAGATATTGTAGGTGCTTTAGATAACGATAGCAGAGTTAAACTGCTGGCTGAAACCCTGGCAGAACAAATTAGAGCATTAAATCTGCCATCCAGAGATTCTACGTTTATTTTTTCAGGGGCTATTGCAAAATTGACAAATAATACACGATTGTATGAAACCTATGCTGTTCCAGAATATATGGAAGGCATACAAGCAATTGAAGCAGTTGTAAGGAGTACATTCGCTGAATATGGGGTTAATCTTAATAGTGATGTCCTGAAAAAAGTGAAGGATATGGTTAATAACACTTGGATAGATGAGGCACTACGAGCAGAACAAGTACCATACCAAGCAGAAGTATTCAAAAATAATATTTTGAGTGCAATACTGCAAAATCCAGATAAAGTATTTGGAGTTGCCCTTGATACTGAACTTGGAGATAACGGTGTGGATAACAACCAAAAGCAAGCTATTGAACCTATATGGGATGCGATAAAAGAGGTGCAAACATTATTAAAATCAATGAGGCATCCAGATGGTAGCACTTTTGACAACAATCTTCGAGTTGTATGGGGTAAAGGTTCTAATGGTCAGCTTATCCGTGAAATTGAAGGTTTAGGCGATGGAGTTCAAAAACAAAATATAGTTATGGTGCTAAAAAATAGTAATTTAGGTACTTTTTCATCTTATAAAGATGTTTCCTGGATTACAGCCATAGACGATAGCATGATGACTGCAATGCTTGAAAATGAAGGAGCATATATACCTACTTTTGAAAGCATTACATTAAACTTAATGGCTTTACAGAAATCAGATATTGAAAGCATAAAAAGTTTATATGATTCTCTTGCTAATAGACCTATAGCTATTGAAGAATTAAAAGCAATGTTAGCTACAAAGGTTATACGCATTTTACCCAAAATGAACCGTAAGAACCTTAAACTTCTGCGTGAAGAAAATGAAGCGATAGCGAGGATTTATCTATCCGCATAATAACCAGAAGAAATCGCAAGATTATAGATGTAATTGAAGTTCTTTTTCTGATATATCCTCATTAAGATAGTTGCGAAACTCGTCCAACATAGGGAGCCAATTTTGATGTCGGGAAGCGTCAGGTTTCGTGTCTGGCTCTTCCCGATTTTTGTTTTGTGTGGTAAAATTAAAATATGAGTCCGACAATTTTCAGAGAAAAAGGATATAGATTCTATTTTTTGTCAAATGAAGAAGATAGAATGCATGTTCATGTGGAATGTTCTTCCGGGGAGGCAAAGTTTTGGATAGAGCCTATTGTTGCTTTGTCATCTCATCACAAGCTAAACAATGCCAAACTTAATGAAATACAAAGAATAGAGGAGAAACACAAAAATGAAATCATTAAAGAATGGAAAAAGTTCTTCGGTAAGCGTTGAAAATATTACCCCCTTTGGCATATGGTTGTACGTGAAAGGAAAAGAGTATTTTCTAAATTATGAAGAATATCCTTATTTTAAAGAAAAAACAATTTCTTCAATTCAAAAAGTAAAGCTTTTACATGGTTTTCATCTTTATTGGAAAGACTTGGATGTTGACCTTGAGATAGACAATTTGGAAAACCCTGAAAAATATCCTCTAAAGAGTAAGTTTTGAATCAGTAAACTAGTTCTAAACTCGTCCACGAAGTGGAGCCGCATTAATCCTTGCAAACATTTAGTTTGTAAGGGCTTTTATCTTTTGGTATAACTACGTTGGAAGCAGGAACTATGCATATTATTTGAAAGTTTTTTGGGATAACCATATATATGTTTTAGCAAGACCATTAACCTCCACATTTTTATGCTAAATATGGAGAAGAGGAAATAACTGTTGATATTCAAACAGGAAAATAGGAGTAGTTATGTTTTTGCATGTTACAAAAGTAAAATATCTCCACGATTATGTCGGTGAGCTGACCTTTAATAACGGGGTATCGGGAGAAGTTGACTTAGAACTTGAATTAGATGGTGAAATTTTTGGGGCTTTAAAAAATAAAAAATTATTTCAATCTATAAGCGTTGACAATGAACTTGGCACTATAGTGTGGAGCAATGGCGCAGATTTAGCACCAGAATTTCTTTACGAACATTTGAAGATTCAAGTATAAGCCTGTTGCAAAACTCCTCGAAAAATATGATAATTACTAATTACGGGTCTGACCCTATAACTCTATTGTCGAAACGTGTCATAACCGAGGCGGTAACATTATAGCCCTCTTTTCATTATCAAACTTTAAAATAATGTTGCAGAGATATTTTGTTCGTGTGATAATGCGATTATGAAAAAAATAATCCTATTATTATGTCTAATAGTAAGTGCCCCTACATTTTTGAACGGACAAGAAATTGATAAATCCCTTTTCCAGTCTTATGACACTGCTTTGGTAATATATAACCGTTCTTCAGGGGAGTTGACAGATATTAATCAGGAACTAAGTTCTAGGTTGTTACCGCCATGCTCCACTTTTAAGATTTATAATACTCTTATCGGATTAGAATTTGGGCTTATCACGGATGCAGGTACCCCATGGTACAAATGGGATGGCGTCACTAGAAGTATTGATGGGTGGAACAAAGATTTAACCCTTAGAGAAGCTTTTCGTGTTTCTTGCGTGCCTGCTTTTCAGATACTGGCTCGCCGGATAGGTAGCGAGCGGATGAAAAAATATATTGAAGAAATAAATTACGGCACTAAAAACATTTCAGCAGGAATTGATGTATTTTGGCTTAATCCGTCTGAAGGAGAACCGGTAAAAATTTCTGCTATTGAGCAGGTTGAATTATTAAATCGGCTTTTTGACGGCAATTTACCATTTTCGAAAAGTAATATTGAAATATTGATTGATATTATGAAAGTTGAACAAACTGACAAAGGAACTCTTTACGGAAAAACTGGCTCAGCAATGGACGCAAATGGTAAATGGGAGATTGGATGGTTTGTGGGATTTCTTAAAAGTAACGATACAACTTATGTTTTTGCCTGCAACATTACCGGTGGTGAAAACCCATCAGGGCTAGTTGCCCGAGAAATAGTGAAAAATGTTTTTAAGTCACAAGGTCTGCTCTAGGTAACGAGTACAAACTAGTTCTAAACTCGTCCACGAAGGGGAGACGATCATTGATTATACTCAAGTACAATTGACTCCATTTTGGGATTCCCCTAAAATAAATCTTATTGAATGATTCTTTATTGCAATGGAAAAGTAACGTAATCGAAAGAGGGACAATGGAGTGTAATGGAAATAATAAAGCTGAGCGATTTGAAAGAAAAAAATTTACCGCTCAAACTGCTCCTCTTATTGGCGTTCTCAATATTAATATGTGACTTAGGCATTAGATATTTATACTTGTTCCTGCCGGCTCAAAGCCTTCTACTCTCACCATTAGTGGATTCGATTATACTTGTTATTATAATATCGCCGCTTCTTTATTTCTTTTTATATAAACCCTTAACTGTACAGTTTGACGAATTGAAGAAAGTGGAAGTTATACAGCGGGAACTTGCGCTCATTGATGAGCTTACGGGACTATATAACAGAAGAGGTTTTTTATTATATGCAAACCATCTTTTAGCTTTGTCAAAACGCACCAAAAGAGGGTTAATGCTTATTTATGCGGATTTAGACGGTCTAAAACAGATCAATGATGATTTTGGCCATGAGGGCGGGGATAAAGCGATTATGTGTGTCGCAAAAGTGCTTAAGGACACATTCCGCGGTTCTGATGTAATTGGTCGAATGGGAGGTGATGAGTATGCAATACTTGCTTTAGACGCAAAAGAAGAAAGTTTAGATATGCTGCGTAATCGTCTCAACGAAAATCTCAAATTATCTGAATGCAATTCTAATTCAAAATATGAACTTGCGGTTAGTCTTGGCATTATATTCTATAATCCCGAGAAACCGAAGACTATCGAAGATTTACTCACAAAAGCTGATACATTAATGTATGAAGAAAAAAACTCTAAAGTCGACTTTAAAGATTAAATATAATCACCCCTTGAACCGCAGTGCGGCGAAGCCTTAAGTAAAGAGTTAAGACTTGCCCCCTTTAGATAGACGGATTGCGCTATTCGAGTGTGTTTTTATGATGTATAATGTTCTTCGATTTATTTAGAAGAGAATAACTATAAAAGGTAAGGCTGATACTTTCTAATGAAAAAGACTAAATTTATTGAATTGAAAAAAATTTTGACGACATTGAACGGGCCGAAGGGTTGTCCCTGGGATAAGGAGCAGACGCATGAGTCTTTGATCAAAGGTTTGAAGGAAGAAACCCGGGAACTGATACAGGCTATAAAGAATAAGGATTTTGATAATCTGAAAGAAGAATTAGGCGATGTTTTACTGCATGTCATGTTTCAGTCCGAGATCGCCTCTAAAGAGAAAAGATTTGATATTGAGGACGTGATAGACGAACTGATAAATAAATTAATACGTCGTCATCCTCATGTTTTCGGCACGGTAAAGGCTGACTCCAGCGCTCAGGTGCTAATGAATTGGAAAAAGATCAAGGCTATAGAGAAGAAAAATAAAAAGGTTCAGAGTGTAAAAAAATGAGGATAGGAAGAGGTTTTAACAGCCGTGATCAAAGACCTAAATTGAAAGGTGAGGTTACTCAGGAAAAGGCATTGAAGCATGCCGAGATACTTTCAAATTCCGTAAGGAATAAATATAAGCATCTGGCTAAGCGATTTCGTAAAGCTAATATAGAATGTTTTAGGCTTTATGATTGGGATACTTCAGAGATCCGCATAGTTGTTGATTGGTATGCCGGGCATTTGGTTGTATCAGAATATGAACGACTGCAGACAGGTCCTGAATATCTGCCGCAAATGGCGGATGCTGTTGCTGTCGCTTTGAACGTGCCTAAAGAAAATGTACATATAAGAACAAGACATACAAATGTAGAAGAAGGACCTCGTTATACTAAGCTGGCTAGTGAAGATAAGCGCATGGAAGTTAAAGAAGGGGATCTAAAGTTTTTAATTAATCTTACGGATTTTTTAGATACAGGTTTGTTTTCCGATCATCGCCAAACGCGTATTCTTATCCGCAAGATGGCCGAAGGCAAGGATTTTTTGAATCTATTTGCTTATACCGGGGCTTTTACATGCGCTGCCGCTTTGGGCAATGCCCGTTCAATAGTTACGGTAGACCGTTCTGAGACATATATAAATTGGACTAAAGATAACTTAGAGCTTAACGGACTATGGAACGAAAAGCATAAACTTGTGCAGGCTGACGCTCTTAAATATTTAGAGCGTGCCAGGAAAGAGGGAATTAAATTCGATCTGGCTTTTATTGACCCGCCGTCTTTTTTTAAAGAAAAAGCAACGGGAGCGGATTTTGATATAAACCGCGATCATCCGGAACTAATAAATAATGTTTTAAAATTAATGCACCCCGGCTCCGATATTTTGTTTTCTACCAATCATCAGAGATTTGTACCGATATTTGACGATATTAAAGTTAAAGAAATTATTCAACTTACACCTAAAACTATCCCCGAAGATTACAGGAACCGCAACATACACCATTGCTGGCATATTAAGGTATAGCTTATCAGTCGGCGAATACTGACATGCGGCAAGAGGTACAATCAAATTCTAACCGATATTTTTTGTTGTTTTCATCGATAAGGTAGAGAGTGCTTGTGTCTTTGTTGCACAGATCCAGTTCACGTTTAATGCAGTATTTTGATATCATAAGAGGACGGCCTTGCATTTGAAGCCCCGATTCAGCGGCCTTTTCAATGACTTTAGCGCCGTGACGTTCATAAAATGAAACTGCTTTTTTGTTTAGGCAGTTCCCGCGAAAATCTATTATTTTAGACGGATACGGTGTATCGTTAATAAGTATGGCGGCTTTTATTTGCGGGCGGTTGCGTTCACGTTCTAGTAATAAGCTCTCGATCGCTCCGCGCCGTAATGTATTTAATAAAACTACAGGAAAAAAATAAATTTCGTTTAGCGTGTGCTTTATATCGAGGATAATAAAAATAGTATCATTTAATTTTGATAGTTGTTTATTTATTGTTTCCAAAGCTCGGTCTTTTTTTTCGGCGGCAATTTTTTCGGATGTAACTTCGAATTTGGCGGTATTGTTGTCTTCATCGGTAACTGAAAGTGAAAACCCCGATTCTGTTTCATTAAGTGTGAATGTGACATTTATTTTTCTTTCGTAATAATTTTTTGCCGACAAACTCTTTATGAAAGCGTGATCATGATTTCTGTAAATTAAAGTATCATGTGATAATCCTGCAATTTTATCAGGATAAACGCGTGTGTCCAGTACCATATTAATGACAGTGCCTGTAAGCATTCCGCTTTCGTCAAAAAAACAAATGCCGTCGCCGTTATGTAAATCATGGGAAGAGGAGAGAGTGAAATGATCTTTATCTATTTTTTCTATTGTCCCGATCTTTTCTCCCAATGATTTCGGCGTTAGAGAAGATGACAAATTATTATTATGGCCTTTAAGACCAAAATCAGTGAACCCGCGATTGAAAGTTTTGTATGGATCAGGAATAAAACCTAAATTTGTTTTGCCTGAAGAGCTTTTAGTTTCTTTTCTTCCTAAAAGAATATTGTCTATTTTTTTACGGTAAAAACCTACTGTATTTTTTACATAATTGATATCTTTAAGCCGGCCTTCAATTTTAAATGAGGTGACTCCCGCGTTTATCAGGTTTTCTAAAGAATCGGAACGATCCATATCTTTTAAAGATAAAAGATGTTTATTTTTTTTAAGTACATCGCCGTTTTCGTTGATAAGTGAATATGACTTGCGGCAAGGTTGTGCGCATGCTCCTCGGTTAGCGCTTCTTCCGCCGTGAGCATAACTCAAATAACACTGGCCGCTATATCCGACACATAATGCCCCGTGAATAAAGCATTCCAGGTCTATCGATGTATTAGCACGTATATTTTTTATTTCTTCGATCGTCATTTCTCTGGGAAGAATGATCCGCGAAAAACCGATCTTTTCTAAAAATAGAATTTTTTCAAGTGAATCATTATTCATTTGTGTGCTGGCGAAAAGAGGGATAGGAGGCAATGGCAGTTCAAATAGTCCCGGATCTTGTGCTATAAGACCGTCTATCCCGATAGATGCGAGCTCTTTAATAAGAATGAAAGCTTCATCTAGTTCATGATCAGTAAGAATTGTATTTAATGTAATGTAAACGCGTGTGTAATAAAGATGAGCGTATGAAACAAGCTGTTCGATGTCGCTGATGCTATTGCCGGCTTTTTCCCTGGCACTGAATCTGTCGGCACCTATGTATACCGCATCAGCTCCGCAGTTTATAGCTGCTTTACCGATCTCGGTGTCTTTAGCCGGAGCAAGTAGTTCGATCTGTTTTTGTAATAAAGACATGATGTATAGATAATTTGTAACTTATTTATTAGCTTTTTGAATTACCATGTCGGATCTTTTCGGGCCTCTTTTAAAAGCTTCTAATACTATTTCTGCTTCGTGGAACGGCAGAGTAATAAAAGCGAATTTATCCATAACTTTAATGTCTTCGATCTTTCTGGCCTGGATATTAGTTTTATCGGTAATGAATTTTATTAATTTAGTGTTAGTTAAGCCGTCAATTTTGCCTTTAGCGACAAATAAACGTGTTGTTCCTTTTTTGTCTAAAATAGGATCTCTTGAGTTTCTGGATTTATTTGAATCTCTTGAATCCCTCGAATCCCTTGAATCTCTTTTTTCGGATGTTTCTCGTATATTTGAGTAACTTTTAGCGTCTAGTTCTCCTTCGAAAGAAAGTTGTAATAGAGCCGCTACTGCGGTTTTCGGGTCCGTTGATTCTAAAATTTCATCGGCAAGAGCCCGGCACTCACCGCTGATGTTTGATGCAATGACTTCGTCAACTGCAGCTTTTATTCTTAATTTTTTTGTTTCGATGACGTCTTTTACTTTTGGAAGTTTTTCTTTTCGGATATTTGTTTTAGTGATCCTTATTATAAACTGCAGTTTTTGGTATTCAGACGGTGTTATAAAAGTTATTGCGATACCTTCTTTTCCGGCTCTTCCTGTACGGCCTATTCTATGAACATATGCTTCAGGGCCGTGGGGGAGAGAGTAGTTGATAACATGCGTAAGATCCTGAACATCTATTCCTCTTGCCGCCACATCAGTAGCTACGAGTATGTTAGTTGTCTTTTTTTTGAACTTATTAAGTATTTTTTCTCTGAAAGCTTGAGACATGTCGCCATGCAGGCCTTCGGCATCATAACCACGCTCTATAAGACGGCTGCTGATGGTGTCAACTTCGATCTTTGTTCTGCAGAACACAAGGCCGTAAAAACCTTCTTCGATATCGATTATCCTGCTCAGTGCTTCAAACCTATCTGAACCTGAAACTTCAAAATATATTTGATCGGTTTTGCTGCTAGTCATGGATTCTTTAGACATTTTAAGAAGATCATAATCGCCCATATATTTTTTGGCTATTCGAAGTATTTGTTCGGGCATTGTTGCGGAAAACAAAAATGTTCGTTTCTCTTTTTTAGTATTTTCTAAAATTTCGTTGATCTCTTCCTGAAAACCCATATTCAGCATTTCGTCCGCTTCATCTAAAACTAAATAAGATATATTGTCCAATTTAAGTGTTTTTCTGCGGATATGGTCAAGCACTCTTCCGGGTGTACCTACGACTATATCTACACCTCTACGCAGGCTTCTTAACTGTAAATCTATCGATTGACCGCCGTAAATAGGTACTATAGATAATCTTTTATGGCCTTTTAATGATTGGATCTCTTCAGCTACCTGAATAGCAAGTTCCCTGGTCGGTGTGAGGATCAATACTTGAACAGTAGTTGATTTTTCGGGCAATAGCTCAAGTATCGGAAGACCAAAAGCAGCGGTTTTCCCTGTACCTGTTTGCGCCTGACCGACAACATCCTTAGTACCTTTAAGAATCTTAGGAATTGTTTGTACCTGTATAGATGTGGGTATTTCAAACCCTTTAATTTTAAGTACTTTTAATGTTTCCTGACTCAATCCCAACTCTTCAAACGACGCCATTGTAATCTCCTTTGTATTTTCACACATTATAACAGTAAACTCGCATAAATGTAACAACTATTCAACATCCCGTCATTCTGAGGAGCGGACGGCAATAGCGTACCGAAAAATTTTCGGGTCCTGCCGCCGTTCCAACTTTGTGTGTTTTTACAAAACACACAAAGTTTACACCGCGTCACCCCAAAATTTTTTAGTAACGTCTTTTTTGTTGGTTACGTTCGTTAGCCTTTAAAAATTTCGCATCGAGCTAGGATGAGTCAGTTAGTACTTTTTCTGACGATTAGGGAGCTATAGGCATTTTTCGATTCTTTTTTAACAATTACCAATCCCGCTGCCGATTGCTTCGAAAAGCAGCGAAGCTGCTTGGAGAATGCATGAGTTAGCGGGGTTAAAAAAGGATTGAAAAATGCCGTTGTTTAGCTCCCGTGTCAGAAAAAGTACTAACTGACTCATCCGTACTTATGTGGGTGATTAATGGACAGATGTAGAAATAGATAGGGATTCTTCGGCTTTGACTTAGAATGACGGACGTTCTAGAATAGTATTATTCCTAAACCTAAGCCTATGAAGACTAGGGCTAATGCTATTTTTACTATGGGGGTGTTTTTTTTGAGGAATTCGCCGAATGATGTTGAGGTTGTGCCTAGGAGGCATAGGGCTAGGACGGCTAGAAGGGGGGCTATGAACATAATGTTGTAAAGTATGATGTAAGACAATGCGGCAAATGAATGGTCGGGGGATTTTAGGATGTATACTAGTGTCGGCAGGTATATTTGGCCGGTGCATATCATTTCTACGCATGAAACTATAACGCCTAAGATGAATGTTCCTAGAGCTAGTTGTATGATGTTTTTCTTTTTGTTGCCGCGGAGTTCTGATCCTATTGTGAGGCTTATTTTCTTTTTGAATTTATCGGGGAGGACAAGCAAAAGGCTTTTTGCGTTTCCGGTAATTTTGTAAATGATGGAATCATATATGCTCAAAAGAGCGAATATGAAACAGGATATTGCTACTAATATTTTAAAGACCCTAGTAATTTTGTAAAAACCTTTTAACGAATAAAGTATATTAAAAAAACCGATACCGATCAGGGTATATGTTAAAAAAACGGCAAAACAGTATGAGAGACAGATGACAATGATCTCTTTTTTTTTGTATGAGTGAACGTATAAAAGTGATATTAGAAAAGCGATCGCCGCGAATGCGCACGGGTTAATTCCGTCGATCAATCCGCTTATAAGAATAACGACGGGAGTGATGCTGGCATAAACGCTGTCAGGTGAGATCTTGTTTAGGCTGTCGTTGTTAATTGCAAGAGAGGGTATATCAGAAGCAAGTGTTTTAGTTATCAATCCACTTAGCTCTGATTCTATTTTATCAACTCCCATTAAAACATTGTCTCCGATAACGATCGAAGGAGCAATAGTCCCCAATTTTATATTTTTGAAAACCATCTCTAATGCCAGTTTAAAATTTTCAGGACTTTCATCTATATTTATCTCTTTCCAAAATATTTTCCCCTCAAACTCGTTTTTTATTTTGGGAAATACATTTTCTTTAAGATATAAACATTCCTCACAATGAGATGAATAAAAATAATAAACTTCGGATTTATCGGTATTTTCTAAAGAATTGCAGATAGCGCCGGTAAATAAAAACAAGAAGGCGAATATAATAAAATTTATTTTCTTCATGAGTATAGGCATTTTAGCACAATGATCAGTTTTGCGTATAAAAAAAACAATATCGTCCATTTCAAGGTATTATTTTTGGAAAATTGCCATAATGCCGTTAATAGGGTAAAATTTGATATATAAATATTATTGTAATTGAAGTATTGAACGATATGTAATGTGAGGCAATAAATTGAAAATAAAAACTAAACTAACTATGCTTTTTTTGGGCATGGCCATTCTAGTAGTATTCGTAGGTTATTTTTCAGCCGGCACAAGCCAGACAATTCTAGAAGACAGCATTGGCAGGAGCTATGCAATGCTGGCAAAAACTATGATCAGAGAGATAGATAAGAACCTATATAGTCAAATAGGATTATTAAGAATATTTTTAAGTGATAATGAAGTAAGGGAAGCTGTTGTATTGTCAAACAAAGATTTTGACCAAATGGACAATGTAAAAGAATATATTACGGAAGAGGACAAAAAGTGGATAAATGCAACAAAAGAAGAAATAACACCTTTCATGAAAGACATAATAGAAAACGATATGTCGGGCAGATTAATTGAATTGCAAAAAATTCTTAATGGTGAACATTCTCAAACCGTTTATATAGAGACATTTGTAACAAACAAATACGGTGCGAATATAGCCGAGACACGAAAAACAACAGATTACGACCAATCGGATGAAAATTGGTGGCAAAAAACCAAAGAAAAAGGGATCTTTATAGGTGATGTTGATTTAGACGAAAGTACCGGGGCCAGAGCCATAACAATAGGATTGCGCATAGATGACGAAAACGGGAACTTTTTAGGCGTCATGAAAAATGTGCTGGATTTCACTCGGATAATAGAAATTGTCGTCGGAAGTGAACAAAATGATGGATTTGCCACTAACGAGAATTTTGGTTTTGATGGGTATAAACCTGAAGGCTACGAACTGCTCAGCTACGATAAAGAGGTTTTATATACGACTTACGATGATGTTTATACATGTCCAAAAAATGAAATTAAATCTTGGGATATTGTAACGCAAAATGCAGGGAACGTCAAAAAAATTTTTCTTATCGCATATGCGCATTCAACCGGATATGAAAGATATAAAGGACTAGGATGGACATTGATACTTAGAGTGGATCTTAAAAAAATATTTGACCCTGTAAAAAAACTGGAGATAAAATTACTTTATATTTCATTGATGGTCGCTCTTTTAGCCATATTTTTAGGCATGTTTTTTTCTTATAAGACATACAAGCCTATAATTAATTTAAAATATGTTATGGAACGCATAAGGACCGGAGATCTATCCGCTAAAATTGAAGTAAGATCAAAAGATGAAACAAATGAACTAGCCGATAGTTTTAGCAGAATGATCAAAAGCTTGAAGGAAACAACAGTTTCAAAAGAAGTCGTCGATAACATACTATCGAGCATTGCAGATAATGCTATTCGTATTAACCCCCGTGGGAATAATAACAAGGGTCAATCAGGAATCGTGCAGGCTTTTGGATTACAAAGAAAATGAATTGATCGGGAAAAATATAAATACTATATTTCCCGGATTAGATGTATCGATCGATAAAGAAGAAAAAATATTCAATTACGAAAGCCAATGTATTAAAAAAGACGGCACAGCCATTACGGCACTAATAAGCAGTTCAGTTTTGAATAAGACAAAGTGTCTTTATGGCCGGTTATCGAGTGAATGTTCGAACTTTGTATTAAATGGATGTCATTGCAAAGAAGCGCAGGGAATTGTTATAGTGGCAAAAGATATCACCGATAAGAAAAAAAGTGAAAAAAATCTTTTGTCAGAAATAAAGTTTTCACAGGACAGCGTGGATGCGATCAGCGATATATTTTATGTGTTTGACACAAAAGGGAAGTTTATTAGGTGGAACAGAGCTCTTTCTGTGATCAGTAAGTATTCAAATGAAGAGATAAAAGGAATGAATCCTGCCGACTTTTTTGATGAAGAGGGAGCAAAAATGATGAGCCAGGCAATAGAAACGGCTTTTAAAAACGGACATGCTGAAATGGAAGCAGATTTAATAACAAAAGACAAGGAAATAATACCTATGTTTTTTTCAGGGTCATTAATGAAAAATAGCGATGGAGAACCGCTGCTTTGCGGTATTGGAAAAAACATTAGCACCCAAAGAAGGAATCAATCTTTGATCAAAGAAAATGAGGCGCGTTTGAGTCTGGCTTTAAAGGGTTCGGAAAGCGGTTTGTGGGACTGGAATATTCTGACCGGGGAATATAAATTCGACGAGGTTTGGAGTACAATGCTGGGCTACTCTCTAGATGAACTTTTACCGCATATAAGTACATGGGAAAAACTTGTGCATCCTGATGATGAAGCAATGGTAAAGAAAGAATTGGCTCATCATTTTAAAGATGAAAAATATGATTTTGACGTTGATTTTAGAATGAGGTGCAAAGACGGCAACTGGAAATGGATACATGCCTCGGGAAAGGTATTTGAACAATCTTCTCATGGTGCACCTGCGAGAATGATAGGGACTCACGTAGATATTACGGGGAAAAAACAAAGCCGCCTAGAAATAGAAGGAAAAAATCTGGCATTAGAAAAAATTAATAAAGAATTGCAGGTGAATGAAAAAGTAATGAAGATGCTGCTGGATGATGTGAGTAAAACAAATGAAAAGCTTAAGGACGCTCACCGCCAAATCATTCAATCGGAAAAACTAGCTTCTATCGGGCAGCTTGCGGCTGGCATAGCACATGAAATAAATAATCCCCTCGGGTTTATTACCAGCAATATCTCAACTCTTGAACAATATATAGGAGGTTTTTCTGAAATATTGAGAGTATATGAAACCTTGAAAAATGCCATTAAAAAAGAGGATATAGAAAAATCAAAAAAAATTGAAAAAGAAATTCAAGAACTTGAAAAAAGGCTAGATATTGAGTTCATTATCGGTGATATTGACAGTCTTTTAAGAGAGACGACTGAAGGTCTGGAAAGGATCAGAAAAATTGTAATAGACCTTAAAACTTTTTCAAGGGAAAACGGCGAGGATAAAAATCTGGCTGATATTAACGGCATATTGAAAAGTGTCCTGAATATTGTAAAAAATGAATTAAAATACAAGGCAGAAGTTGAGCAGGATTATGGTGATATCCCTCAAGTTAATTGCAATTCTCAGAAAGTCGGACAAGTTTTCATAAACCTGTTGATAAATGCCGCTCATGCAATTGAAAAGAAAGGCATTATCAAGATCAAGACATATTCAAAAGATAATAAAGTGTTTGTAGATATCATTGATAACGGCAAGGGAATACCAGTTGAAGATCATAAGAAGATATTCGATGCATTTTATACAACTAAAAAAACTGGTGAAGGTACCGGTTTAGGGTTAAGTATAAGTTATGATATTGTTAGATCTCATGAAGGCGATATACTTCTTGAAAGTGAACCCGGGAAAGGTGCTAAATTTACTGTGGTGTTTCCGGCTTGTAAATAAATGGAGGATATGACATGGATAATAATGAGTTAAATGAAATAAATAAACATGCTTTGGAACAAACGAGTACGGAATCTTTGAAACAGGTAAAAGCAAAAGACATAATGTCGAAATTCGCTGTTACTGTCGAGGAGACAGCCTCCCTTACTGAAGCGGCAAATCTATTAATGAGATTTAAAATAAGCGGCTTGCCAGTAGTAGATATATCAGGGAATCTAGTCGGGATAATCACTTCGACAGATCTTTTCAATATTATGGGAGAAACAGTTGATAATTTATCTCTGCCGAAAAATTACGCAAATGTAAAACAGGTAATGAAGAAAGACGTGATCACAATTGAAGAGGAGACAACTTTGATAGAAATAATACAAATCATGTTTCAAAAAAATATACATACATTGCCCGTTGTGAGCAAAGGTGAAATAAAGGGAGTACTGGGAAGAAGAGACGTTTTTAATAAATACTATAAACTGCTAAAGGTCAGGAATGATCAATAAACCCATGTTTTTGAAAAGAGGGAGATTCTAATGAAAGAAATAAATGTGCTTATACTTGATGATGAAGAAAATATTTTGAACTCTTTAAAACGTTTATTCAGATCGGAAGAATTCGGGATCTTTACGACGACAAACCACAAAGAAGCACTTGAGTGTTTGAAAAATGAAAAAATAAAAATTGTTATGTCCGATTACCGCATGCCGGATGTTACGGGAACTGATTTTTTGAAACAAGTAAAAGAAATAAATCCGGAAATAATACGAATACTATTCACCGGCCATTCTGATATCCGTATTGCTGAAGATGCCATCAATAAAGGGGAAGTATACCGTTTTATTAATAAGCCCTGGGAAGACGTGGAACTTAAAACAACAATTACTGATGCTATAAAGAGATTCGATATGGCTGAACACAATAGGGCATTATCGGAGCATGTAAAAAAGCAGAACGAAGAATTACTTTTGCTTAATGCCAAACTAAAGAATATGTATGAAGGACAGAAAGATTTTACTTCAACTGTTTCACATGAACTCAGAACTCCGCTGGGATCCATAAAGACTATGCTGGATATAATAGTAAGCGGAACTGCCGGAGAACTAACAGACATACAGAAAGATTTTTTGGGTAAAACATTAAAAAATGTCGACAGGCTGGGAAGGCTCATAGATGATATTTTAAGTTTGTCAAAACTTGAGTCAGGTACAAAAGAGCTATCGATCGCGAAAGGGGATATAAATGAAACTATTCAGGAAGTTGTTGATCTTCTAAAACCCGTTGCTGAAAAAAAAGGACTATATTTAAAGACAGCTTTTTCGTCCGATATTATCATGGTGGATTTTGATCCTGATAAGATAAACCAAGTAATGAACAATTTAATATATAACGCCATAATATTTACGTCCGAAGGCGGGATAGAAGTAATGAGTTACATGGAGAAAGAAAAAAACAACTTAACAGTTTCAGTTAAAGATACAGGACCCGGCATAAAAGATGAGGATAAGGTAAAATTATTTCAAAAGTTTCAACAACTTGGAGATCACGCTACAAGAGAAACCGGCGGAACAGGTTTGGGTCTGGCTATTTGCAGAGAGATCATTGAAAAGCACGGCGGAAAAATATGGATTGACTCAATAGTAGGGGAAGGAAGCACTTTTTCTTTCTTGCTGCCTGCAAGCCGGCATAGGGCCGGATAATTTTTAGTGAGATGTGAATTATGGTAAAGAAAAAAACTATTTTATTGATCGATGATGAAGTTGATTTCACTGATGCTCTTGCATTTCAGATCAAAGCAAAAAGAGGATATGAGGTAGTTACAGCCTATAATGGAGAAGAAGGATTAAAAAAGCTGGAAACAGTTAAGCCGGATCTGATAGTTCTGGATATTAATATGCCGGTAATGGGCGGGGTAGCTTTTTATAACAAGATCTGCAATTTTGAGGGCAAGCCAAAGCATCCTGTGCTGGTTCTTACAGCACGAGCAAATTTGGAGCAGATCTTCAAAGATCTCGATGTTGTAGGGTTTATGACAAAGCCTTTTGATTTGGATGTTCTGTTAAAAGAAATAGATATTGTTATGTCTCAAAACGATACGGATATAAATATTGATGTTCCTAAAAATCCGGAAAAAACAAAAGTAGTTTTATTCGTGGAAGATGATGATGAAGCATTTAAGAAGATAGCGATAGAATTTTTAAGTCATGGTTATATGGTAAATGCCGCTAAGAACGGAGGAATGGCCCTGGATAAAATAACGGCAGACCTTCCGGATGTGATACTTATAAAAATGAAATTAACGGATGTTTCAGGAGATATAGTTGCCGCTAAATTCAAACAAATAGCTAAAATGTCTTATATCCCGATGATAATTTATACTCCGGAGAAAGATGATATGAACCATGCAATTGTCAATAGGTTATGCGAAAAATACGGGTTTGTGAATTTAGTGGAAACGGATGATCCCTATGAGCTGTTGAAAGAAGCTAATCGAGTATTATACTAACGGAAAAAGGAGTTTGGGATATGGACGAATATATGAAAGCGGCTATCGAGCAGGCAGAAATAGGGTTGGCGGAAGGCGGGATACCTATAGGGTCGGTAATTGTTTATAAAGGCGATATAATCGGGCGCGGACATAATAGGCGAGTGCAAAAGGGAAGCGTTATACTGCACGGCGAAATGGACGCTTTGGAGAACACCGGACGGCAATCTTCGTTTGTTTATAAAAATTGTGTTTTATATACCACGCTTTCTCCATGTTCAATGTGCACAGGAGCCATACTTCTTTACGGCATACCTCATGTTGTTATCGGGGAAAATAGAACATATATGGGTGAAGAAGATCTATTAAGGGCAAGAGGTGTTAAGGTCGAAGTTTTGCAGGATGAAACATGCATTAAAATGATGGAAAAATTTATTGATGAAAATCCAAAACTCTGGAATGAGGATATAGGTGTCTGAAAATTTATAAGGGTTGTATAATACACACTAAGGGAGTAGAATAAAAGTAACCACAAAGGAAGC
The DNA here is from genome assembly GCA_015231715.1 of Candidatus Omnitrophota bacterium. The sequence continues at coordinate 8,701 of JADGBB010000017.1, read as the reverse complement.
TTTTATGAAAACTCCGTTTATGAAAAAAGAGGATCTTGGTTTTTTATTTGAGCAGGTGGTAGATGATATTAGTGACGGTTTTTTTGTTCTAGACGAAGACTTTACAGTAAAACTTTTCAATAGATCTGCCGAAATACTTCTTGGACGGGATAAAAAGGAAGTTCTTGGATATGAACTATTTGAGGTTTTCCCGGAAGCTCGCGGTTCAGAGTTCGAAAAAAACTACACAAAAGCCATAAAAGAAAAAATTCCTCTTTTCTTCGAGACATATTTTGGGATCCCGCCGTACGATAATTGGTATGAAGTAAAAGTTACTCCGCACATGAAAGGCGGAATAAACGTACTGTTCAAAGTGACTACAAAAATAAAAAAAGATGAAAAAATAATATATGAACTTTCGAAGTTCCCTTCAGAAAATCCGAATCCGGTTTTGAGAGTTACAAATGAAGGTGATCTTATTTATGCTAATAAAGCTGCTAAGGTATTGTTTGAGAACAGCGGACAAACAGTAGAAAACTATTTGTCTGGTTTTTTGAAAAACAAGATCAAAGAATCGGTCGATCTTGAAAAGATAGTTAATGTGGAGGTCGATCTAGGAAATAAAAATGTTATATTTATACTGGCGCCTATGATCGAAAACGGATATGTAAATATGTACGGAATGGATATGACCGACCGTAAGTTTTGGGAACAAAGCTTAAAATTAAGTGAGGCCAGGTACAGTGAATTATTCGATAACATGGTTGGAGGAGTGGCTGTTTATGAAGCAGTCAAAGGCGGTGAAGATTTTATTATTAAAGACATTAACAAAGCCGGTTGTGTCTTATCAAAAATAAAAAAAGATGAAGTAATAGGTGTCAAAGTGACTAAAGCGTTCCCTTCTGTTAGAGAATTCGGGCTGCTAGATGTGTTGAAAAATGTATACAAAAGCGGCAAGCCAGAGCGCCATCCGGTAACTTTTTACGATGACGGGCGGCTGGAGGCATGGTATGAAAATTATGTTTATAAACTGCCATCGGGCGAGATAGTAGCTCTTTACCAGGATCTTACTGAAAAACAAAAAGAAAAAGAAAGGATCTCAAATGAAAAAGCATATGCCGAAAAGATAGTTGAAACTATAATTGAACCGCTTTTAGTGCTGGACATGGATTTATGTGTAGTCTCTATCAATAAATCATTCTGTGAAAATTTTCAAGTAGAATATGATAAAACTATCGGTAAAAAGATTTACGATCTGGGTAACGGCCAATGGGATATCCCGTTATTAAGAAAATTACTAGAGAACATTCTTCCCGAAAATTCTACAATAGAAAATTTTGAAGTCGAACATCATTTTGAAATTATAGGTCATAAAATAATGCGGTTAAATGCCAGAACTATAATTCCTGACCTAGGAGATAAAAAAGAGTTCATACTGTTGGCAGTTGAGGATATTACTGAACGCAAAATGGCAAAACAAGCCCTTCAAGAAGCTAAAGACAAAGCGGAATACATTAATAAAGCAAAAACTGAATTTTTGATGAATATCTCGCATGATATACGTACGCCTATGAATGTTATAAATGGTTTTGTTGATCTGTTGTTCAAGTCTGACCTTACAAAAGAACAGAAGAATTATTGCGGGATGATAAAAAGAAAAGGGACTGACCTTATAAGCTTAATTGAGGGGATAGTGGATATATCAGCTTTAGAAAAAGGCAAAGTGCGAATGCATAAAAGCTCTGTTTCGCTCAGCGCTTTAGCAGAAGATATCAGGAAAACTGTGGATGTGCTGATAGGGGATAAAAAGATAAAGTTTTCGTATGATATCACTTGTGATGTGCCGGAAAAACTTATAAGTGATTCGCTCCGGCTGAAACAGATATTGGAAAACTTATGCGGAAATGCTGTAAAATATTCCGAAAAAGGAGAAATAAGTTTATCAATAAGCGCTAAAGTAAAGAAAGATAATGATCAGATCAGCATTGTCAAATTTATTGTAAAAGACTCTGGATTCGGTATCCCGGAAGACAAGATCAAATACATATTTGATCCTTATTCAAGATTTTATGAACTTGGTAAGGGAAAAGAAAAAGACGGTGTCGGTATGGGGCTGCATATTGTAAAAACTATTGTGGAGGAGATGGGAGGAACGATCAATGTAGAGTCTAAAGAAGGTGAAGGAAGTACTTTCTTTTTTGAGATAGAAATGGAAAAACATATTGCGGAAAGTATAGAAGAAAAACCAAAGCCTAAAATAATTACCGAAGAAATTCTTCTTGATGGTGTTGATATTCTTATTGCCGATGATGACGAGGATAACAGAGAATTAATGAAAATGATGTTCCAGGAAGAAAACTGCAAGGTGCAATTTGCCCGCGACGGTGTTGAAACGGTCGCAGCAATTAAGAAGAAAAAATTCGATATAATTCTTATGGATCTAAGAATGCCAAAAATAGACGGATTTGAAGCGGCGAAAATAATACGTAGAGATATAGACAAAACTGTTCCGATACTAGCGCTTACCGCTCATGTAATGGATTGGGTTGAAGGAAAATGCATAGAAGCCGGGATGAACGGATACATCAGTAAGCCGATAGATGTTGATAAATTAAAATCAGCGATCAAAGAATATGTTGTAAAAAAAGGGTAATAGTTCAGGGCCTCGGAATGAGGGCTACTGAAATACAAAACACTTCAACGAAGTAAAAATTTCAATTCAAAATTAAATAAGAAAATAATTTAAACGGAGTTTGAATTATTTTGTTCTGAATGCTGGCATATTCAGCGATTGTGGTATACTTGATATTCAAGGGGGATATCATGACTAAAAAAGGCCGATGTTTTTTTCTTGTGATCATAGCTGCTTCTGTTTTTTTTGGTAACAATTGTTACGCCGGAGCAGACCTGGACGGTGTTTATGGACCGCTAGTTCCTGAAGGTTCTCTGTTATACAAAGGCAACACTCATTATTATCAGATGTCGGATAAAGGGACTAACGGAAGATCCGATTACGAGGATAATGATGCTTCACCTTACTATGTTTCATTCGATAACAGTATATCTTTTTCACCGGTTTCTTCTTTTGAAATAACGGCAGGGGAGGTAGAAACTCTACCAACAAGCTACACAAGATATTCATATGAGCCAAATAGAAATCTTAAAAGTGTGCAGCAATTTGAGATTGATTTTTTTAGGGATTATTATGGAGGAACACGAATAAGGCTTTCTGATGTTGAATTATGTTTTAATATTCTAGAACGAAGGCAAAAAACAGGATCTGATGCAACAATTGCATATCCTTCAGCTAATAGTTTGTTTTCACATGTTCATTCAAATTATGAAGAGATATCGCTTTCTTTACGGTATGTTACTTTTGATGAAAAAAATGAAAATGATGACGATGAAATAAGTACTATTTTGGGTCCGTTATTAAATACAGGTCAATGGAGTTTTGAAGTAGGGTCAGAATATATAAATGGTGAAATTGATAAAGAAATCTTATTCACGTCAGTATATTATAAGTATTCACATGGACTAGGAGAACATTTTATTCCATTTGCTAAAATTGGACTGGGAATAACTGATAATGTAGATTTCTTAACCGGTATTAGATATGCTACCCCTTACAAATATGAGTATAGATACAATCAATATAGCAATGGCGTTATAGCAGATGAAGTAAAGGGAACATATGGAAGAGAAAATGATTTTCAGATACCGTTGAGATTGCGCTGCCGCCCTTTAGAAAATATTGAGATAGGGATATCTTCTGATTCTAGAATAGCTGAACAGCAGTTGGATTACAGCAGGCAGTTATCAAGCGGTGCAATTAATAACTATCCTCGTAAAAATCTTGTTTACTATAACATGAAACCACGAATAGCCATTGGATATTTTCATCGTGCCGGACGCAGTAAAGCTGAAGAGGGCAGTAGAAAAATAACGACCAAACCTAAACTACGTGCTAAACAATGGTCTGTCAGTTTATCTGCCGAAAAAGATATTACATGGATGGACAAGTCTCAATATAACGGTTCACAAAATTTTATTGATCCGTACAATATTTTTAAATATCCGCTGGATAATTATACTTCCGGGACAGAATATTCACTTTTTTTGCTTGGAAACTCAACAACTTATTCTGCCGGTGTTCAGCCCCAAAATTATTATCTTTTTGATATCAATTTAGCCGTTGGAATTACTGATAGAATTAGTATAGGTTTGGGGGCCGGATACAGAACCGAAAGTTCCTTTGATTCCTTTTCGCTTAATGACATGAAACAGGAATGGTTTAAGATAAAACCATATTGTTTGTTTAACGGGAATATAAATTTTGTTATCGGAGAAACAACCGAATTAAGTTTTAACGGACATTATGTGCCGGAGTACAAGACGATAGCCGGAAGACAAGATGATCCTGACGAATTCAGAAGTACAACCAGTTATACAGCTATGGATCTAACCCTAAAGCAGCAGTTCTAATAAACAGATCAGAACGGAAGCGGGTTAGGTATGATTATAGGATCTGGTATTGGCTCAGGAGTCGGTTCTGGTATCGGGTCAGGAACTGGCTCAGGAGTTGGTTCCGGTTCGGGTGTAGGTTCCGGAATCGGTTCTGGAACAGGTACTGGATCCGGGATAGGATCAGGCACAGGCACGGGGTCTGGCACTGGCTCGGGTATTGGAGCCGGTTCAGGTGTGGGTTCAGGTACCGGGTCGGCTAATTTGAGTACACGGCTGTTTGAACCGTACAATTCTTTGCGGTCGCTGTCTTTGTCGTGACCGTAGGGGGCTAGCATTAAGACTTTGCCCATATTACCTTGGCCTCTTGTGTCATTAGGGTTTCTGGACCATTGTGATCGGTCCAGTTTATCTAGGGTTTCTAAAAGATCGTGTTTGAATTTTTTTTGTTCAACAACTTGGTTTTTATTGTTGTTTGATATATCTTTAGGTTCATTTTTATCGTCTTTAGGGGCACAGGTCCTGGTAATAGCTTGATCAATACGAGAAGAAACGGCTTTTTTTCTACTATTAGATATTCTTGAGTTTCTTTCACTGTTATTATTCGATTTCTCTCTTTGGCTATTGCTGTTGCCATTGCCGTTACCGTTGTTATTGTTGTTACCGTTACCGTTGTTATTGTCGTTGCCGTTGTTATTGCTGTTACCGTTGCCGTTGTTATTGCCATTCCCGTTACCATTGCCGCCAGGGGCGGTATATGCTGTCGGGATCATTAGTGAGGTTGAAATTAAGATGGTTAGTATTATTTTAGATAGGTTCTTCATGATCCGGTCCTCCTTGAACTTCTTTGCTCACAATACAAGTATATCATATCACAGAGTAAAAGCAAGTAAAGTCAGAAAAATAACTCAAAATAAAAAACTAGGTTTAGTATGTCCTAAAAATTTGGTTTTTTCTTGTGTTATTATGTTAAATCTAATGTGTCCTTTTGCAAGTGGAATTCAAACTACAAATCAGGATAGAAGAGTTGAAGAAAATATCAGAACCGAACTTGGAAAACATGAGGAAAAAGAAAAAAAACAGATTGAAATAACTCCTAAAAAAGATGTTTTGGAACAGGTGGATTATTTTGAAAATTTGATCAACCGAAGAACAACACAAATATATGACGGCCTCAATATTTTAGCAACTCTTCTAGGATTAAATAAAGGTGCCGGGACTCAAGAAGAAATATTAGTAAGATTCAAAGAGAAAGGAATTATTGATCAGGATGCAGAATTCAGTGATTGGCTTAATGAACCATTGCGAAAGGGCGAAGCAGCTGTATTTGTTTCTCGGGCATTGAATATCAAAGGCGGTATTATGATGAGAATATTGCCTGATAGCGAAAGATACGCATTACGCGAATTAGTATATGAGAACATAATGATAGACGGTAATATCAGAGATATTTTAACAGGAAGAGAACTTGTGTATGTTTTTATGCAGGCCGCAGACTATATAGAAAAAAATAATATCGGAGCGGATCGAACTTGAAAAATAAAAAAAGTTTTTATAAACAACTTAATTCGAGATCAATATTTTTTTTATTTGTCATTTGTAGTTTATTTTTATTGTTTGCTTTTTCATCGTATGCTCTCACTCAGAATCAAGAAAAAAGAATTGAAGAAGATACTCGAAAAGCTTTGGAATCCACTGAAACAGAAATTTTGTCTCAAACAGATGAATTTGTTTATGATTTTGGAGGATGGGTAGATTTTAGATATACCGATTACACAGATGATGATAATAATAGTTCGGTCACTGACTATTACGATTATACCTACATGTGGGATACACGGTTGTGGTTTAAGGCGGCATTAAGAACAAGCGGATCGGAGCAGTTCAGTAACGAACATACTTTTTATATGAGATTCAAAGATCAGCATATATACAGGCGTCCTGATGATACAGCAGGCGGAGCCGATCATGACGGCCCGCATCTTGAGTATATTTACGGAACTTTGGATTATGATCCGGTATGGATAGATATCGGCAGAAAATATTACAGCATCGGGCAGGGTATAGCATACAGCAATGTCAACGACGGTTTTGCGGTCAGATATCTCCCCGGGAATTGGGGGGTAAAGGCAATGGCTGTGAGAACTTTGCCGTATGAGGATAACATTGATTCAAGTGTGCCTGGTTATGATAAAAAAAGTGAAAGATATTTTTTCGGAATAGAACCGGATTACCGTGGGATATCGGGGCATAGATTTTATGGATATTCTTTATATCAGATGGATGAAACAAATGAAGATCCCGAAGATGTAGCTCAAGACTATGGATATGATTCATTGTATTTTGGGTTAGGCGCCGAAGGAGAGTTACTTGAAGGGTTAACTTATTTGACGGAAGTTATATATGAAATGGGCAAAAGTTATACTAGTGTTAGCAATGAACGATCTGACATCGAAGCGTGGGCATGTGATGTTGAAATTAGATACGAAGCTGATATTTACTCTAGACCCGGAATTAGCGGGCAGTTTGCTTGTGCTAGCGGTGATCCGGACAGAGTTGATGTTACAAATACTATCGATGGAAATCTTACAGGTAAAGACAAAAATTTTATGTATTTTGGATATCTTCCTACAGGATATGCTTTGGCACCGAGATTTTCTAACATAATGTTCTATCGGGCCGGAATAGATCTTTTTCCTTTAGAAAAATGGAAATTTTTTAGGGATTTGAATGTTTCCGCTGAATTTTTTAGGTTCTATAAAGCAGAATCACAGGGAGGAATATCGGATTACGAAGCTTCGGCAAATTCTTGTGATATAGGATATGAGATTGATCTTACGATCAAATGGAACATACTTTCTGATCTTCAATTACTAGTGGAATACGGATATTTTTTCCCCGGTGAGGCTTACACTTCGCCTGACAATGATGAAGATATATATCTTTCTGTAAGCCTTTCTTTTTCTTTTTAGCATTTTGTTTGTCGGTTTATATTGTTAAATGGCCGACTTTCTTGTATAATGTCGACTTCTAAAAACTCATTTATAATGTCGACTTCGAAAAATTCATTACTTAGTTGGTGTCATAAATATTACCGAAGGAAAAAAATGAAAGATAAACTTGATCCATTGATCCTGGGGGATTTGCGTATAGAAGTGCCTATTATACAGGGCGGTATGGGAGTGAGAGTTTCAACAGCTCCTTTGGCTGCAGCTGTAGCTAATTGCGGGGCCGGAGGGACTATTGCCAGTGTAGGTTTAGCGCCTGATATCCCTGAAAACAGAAGAGATGTGCCAAAGTGTTCCAGAGAACATTTGCAGATGCAGATAAAAGAGGCTAGGGAGTTATCTGACGGGGTTATTGGAGTCAATATCATGGTAGCTTTGAGTAATTTTGAAGATATGGCAAGGACTGCTGCTAAAGAAAATGTAGATTATATCATTTCAGGTGCCGGATTGCCGATAAGCCTGCCGGAATTTACAGAAGGGTCAAACACAAAACTTATACCTATAGTTGCCTCAGCAAGAGGCGCGGAACTTATACTTAAAACATGGAAAAGACGCTATAACAGATTCCCGGACGCTTTTATTCTTGAAGGACCGATGTCCGGAGGGCATATAGCAGGTTACAGTATTCTAGAATTAGAGGCCCTAAGGGGGAAGCAGGACAATGACCTTTTGCTTGAGATCGCTGTGCAAGGTCTTTTGGAATTAGTGTGGAAATATGAAAAAGAATACGGAATAAGTATTCCGGTTATACCCGCCGGAGGTATATTTGACGGTAAAGACGTAGCTAAATATCTTAAAATGGGTGCAAAAGGTGTTCAGATTGGGAGTAGATTTGTAGCTACAACTGAATGTACAGCGGCTGATTCATTTAAACAAGCGTATCTTGATGCTACTGAAGATGATGTAGTATTCATACAAAGTCCGGTAGGAATGCCTGCAAAAGCAATAAAAACAAAATTCATTGCAGATATACTTCGCGGAGAGAAAAAAGATTTCAGCTGTAATTATCAATGTTTAAGAACCTGCAATCCGGCTACGGTACAATATTGTATTGCTAAAGCTTTAATTGACGCAGTCGAAGGCGATATCGATAACGCCGTAGTTTTTGCCGGCACCAATGTCGCCAGGATCAATAAGATCGTGTCAGTAAAAGAGTTGATCGACGAGATCGTCGCAGAAACACTCGCCGAACTTTGAGAGTACAAATTCTATCGAAGTACGGATGAGGCAGCTCCCTAATCATCAGAAAA
>JADGBB010000016.1 GCA_015231715.1 Candidatus Omnitrophota bacterium | reverse complement strand
AAAGAAATAGCGGATGAAAAGGAATTAGAAGGTGTAAGAAAAGTTTTGAAAGCCGCGGCTTTGACATATGTGGCGGCCGCCGCTTTAGCTGTTGTTCAATTGTTGAGGCTATTGGGATTATTTAAAAGCCGATAGAAATACCGGCTGAACATGGAGGTTAATATGACACTGGGGCAATTTTTAGTATTAATGTTAATAGTTTGTGTTTTTTGGATGGGGAAAAAAATAAAAAAACATGAAGATAAAATTAAAAAACTTGAAGATAAAATAGAAGAATAAGGAACATAATATGGAGTCAAAAAAAACAAGCGGACTGAAGGAATGTCCCAAAGGATACGGTCTTTGGGTAATGATAATAGGTATACTTGTTGCCGGATTTTTCATTTATCTTGGATTTATAAGAATCATGGGAGTTCCGGACCTGGGTTCGACAGCAATCGCGACAACGACAACAACTACTTCTGTAATACCTGATGTGTCTATTTCCGCCGGTTCTAGCGGTGCCGCAATAACGCTTACATCGGGCGAGACAGTCGCGTCTTCTAACGCTTTTCTTGGAATAGAGATCATGAGCGTTGATGATGTTATAGCGGATCAGCTGGATCTTCCGGGCACTTACGGTGTGCTTATAAACAATGTCATGCCCCAAGGCCCCGCGGATGACGCGGGTTTAAAGCGCGGAGATGTTATTATTTACCTAGGCGATAGTTCCGTAAAAGATACTGCGGCTTTTGTCGCGATTATGGCAAAACTATCTCCCGGAGATATAGTGCGCATAGTTTTTATTCGTAACGGCAAAAAAGGTTCCGCTTATGCTGAATTGATCGAAAGACCGGGAACTGCGGAAGTGCTAGAAACAAGTGAATACAAGAGTTCTGACCTAGGGATAACTATCGTTACAATTGACGCGTCATACAGAAGCGAGCTTGGTTTGCCGGCAGCGGTTACAGGTGTTCTTGTTTTATCGGTTGAAAACGGAAGCATTGCCGATGCCGCAGGACTTGAAGCGGGTACGGTTATAACTGCTATTGACAAGATAAATATTACCGGCATTGATGATTTTTTAAAGATCATGAAATCTAATGAAGATGATGAGCTGCTTTTGGATATTATTAATTCAGGCGGTGTCAGCTATTTACCTTTAGATCTTACAGTGAAAACATCAGCAGCCCCGGGGAATATGCCTCTGGATAAAGTTCCTGTAACACCCGGACAAAGCACTTTAGGGCAAAGGATAACGTGGCTTTTAACGGGCGGTTCTCCGTGGACGGAAGAAGATGATTCAGAAGAGGAAGAAGGCGGATACAAAGGTCAGCCGGTTGAACTTCCTCCTAAAGGAAGTTATGATCCTACAGCCGCTGAAACAACATTACAATCTAATGTTGTTTTGACCGAGCATATAGAGGAAGAAGACGATTACGAAAAACCTATTTGTAAAAGGTTAGAAGAAGAAGGGGAACGATACGAAACTGAAGAAACGGTTTCGGGGATCATATAAACGGAGGTTCAGAGTGGATTTTAAAAAGCTGGTAAAAGATAATTCTTTAAAAATAGTTGTGGGGCTATTGGCAGTTAATTTTGTCATAATATCGTGGGGAGCGGTCAATTGGGGCATTTACGGGACGCGTAACAGCACCAGTTTGTTCAAGCTTGATACTTCGAAAAACAAACAGCTTCTAATGGAAACAGAAGATACCGACGGAATTAGAACTCCTAATAGCGTAGGACAAACTGATGTGACTGTGAACAGCGCTAATTTGACTCTTACTTGTTCCGATGACGATTTCGCCTCCGCTTTCGCGGCTATCAGGCCTGCTGTCGTGAACATTACCGCGGATAAGGTTACAAGCACTAGTACGGCACAGCGCACTTCCGGGGTCACATTTGATGATCCTGCTATTCAGTTTATAGAAGAACAGTCTCTAGGATCGGGAATTATAGTGGACCCAAGAGGATATATAGTTACAAACGCCCATGTTGTTTCTTCGGCAAGAGGGATAAAAGTCATAACATTCAGTTATGCCCGAACCGCGTACACTGCGGAAGTAATTAAAAAAGACACGATCAATGATATAGCCATACTCAAGATAAATCCGACACAGGCATTGCCTACGGCTGTTTTAGGGGACTCCGGCATGATAAAAGTAGCTGAAAGCGTAATGGCAGTGGGGTCGCCTTTTGGTTTGGAACATTCTGTTACAGCCGGGATCATAAGTGATGATTCCAGAAATCTTGTTATCGACGGACAAACCTATAACGATATGATACAAACAGACGCGGCTATAAATCGAGGAAATTCCGGCGGGCCTTTAGTAAATTTGAAAGGTGAAGTTATCGGGATTAACACAGCGATATACGCGCCGACAGGTGTTTTTACAGGGATAGGTTTCGCGATACCTATTAATCGCATTAAGCCTATGATCAAAGAGGTTGTCGCTACGGGAAGCATTTAAGCGGGGAAGAAGGTAAATATGATACAAGCCATACTTATAATGATAGCAATACTTTTGGTAATTATGTTCGGGTTAGGGAATATGCATCAAACAAGAGTTAATTTGCCTTTAACCGGAACATTTGAAGTAACTACAATGTTTTTGCTTCTGCTGTGTTTTTTTCTGGGGTATGCGGCAGCTGTTTTAACTTGGTGTCTTAAGAAAATCAAAGATAAAAAAAACAACAAAAGAGTAGAAAATAACGATGAGAAACGGAAGAGTATACGAGAATACTGAGAAATACCGTGAAGTTTTTATATCGGGAGTGATAGTAAACTTAGCACTTGCGATGTTAAAACTTAGTATGGGACTTTTCGGCTACAGCAAACTGATCCTTATGGACGGCATGTTCGCTTTCAGTAACGCGGTTATGTTGTTTTTGATGTGGCAGGGAGATATTCTGGAAAAAAGACCGCCTGATGATAAACATCCATATGGTTACGGTAAAGTGCTTTTTTTGATAGCGGCCGTAGGAGGTTTGATTGTACTTGTAATTTCGATATATATGTTTTTTTACAGTCTGAACAGCATGGATTGGCTTGAGATACACAGATCCCATTCAGGCGCTATGATGGCGGCCATTATATCGATCATAGCAAATGAAGCTTTGTACAGATATTTGATGGATGAAGGAGAAAGACATTCTAACGGAACGCTTTTATGGAACGCTTATAACAATCGTTTAAATGTAGTGGTATCGGTTATAGTTCTTGTTTGTTTAACATTCGCGAGTTTAGGCGCTTTCTATTTGGAAAGAGCAGGCGTAGGTATAATATCGGTTATTATGTTTTTTCTGAGTTTGCGCATACTTCTTGCGGGGTTCAGCGGGATCATGGACAAAATACCGCCGAAAAAGATGCTGAACAAAATTAAATACAGCGTAAAAAAATCTGACGGGGTTAAAGAAGTCTTGGACATAAAAGCCAGATATATCGGTTCTTCGATGTATATGGATATTTATATTTCGGTCGACGACGACTTGAGTATGAACGAAGCCGACAAAATATCAAGAGCGGTTGAGCTCAAAGTCTTGAAAGAAATAAAAGAAGTGCAGGAAGTGAATGTTGTTATCAGCTGATCTTGCGTTAACAAGAATTTTTAAAAGGCAATAAATGATAAATAAAAAAATAACTAACTTGTATGTAAAGATAAGCGTGCTTATCGCATTCGTTTGTTCAATGTTTTTAAGCATTAATGTTAACGCCGCGCTTTTATATCAAAATATTACCGCGGCTGAACTTTATGAAAGAATAACAGACGGGCCAAAAGGGTTTACTATTGTTGATGTAAGGCCCTCAACGGATTATGACACAGCACATATTCCGGGAGCGGTGAATATACCGCTCCGAGAATTGGGATACAGACTTTATGAACTTAAAAAAACGGATGATATTATCACGTATTGCCAGCTTGGGCTTCAGAGCAAAATAGCCGCTCAAGTATTAGCGAACGCGGGATTTAAGGATGTGTACAATTTAACGGGCGGATTTATCGCCTGGACATATCCTATTGAGACAGATTCAGGAAGAGTGCTTATATAATTTTTTAGTCACAAATTCAAGAAGCAAGCTGTTAGCTAGTTATGGAATGTGACTTGTTTTAAAACAAAAGGAGGAAAGATGTTACACATAGTAATAGGTATAGTGGCCATTTTTATGGGGCTGTGGGGGATCGCTAAAAATTGGTATATGTTCCTTGATATTGTAGGAATACTTGTTCCACTGGTATTGGTGGGTTTCGGTGTTGTAGCGTTATTGGCGGGTATACGCGCGACTAAAAAAAACGCAAATTAAAATGAGGTGAAATTATGTCAGCTAAAACAGAAAAAAACCCTGAGTCTAAGAAAAAGAGCTATACAGGCGCGGATGTTCCTATCGGAATGCGCTTTGAAGCGTCTCTTTTAAAAATAAAAAAAATGGTGGACGGACTTGTCGATGTTTATGCGAGAACTACCAGCATGGATCAGGTGGACGCGGAAGGTCTTACAGAAAAAAAGGCATATACGGCTATGGATAAAGGGCACTATAGCAGAGCTATAGATGAATTTAACAGGCTCATTAAAATGGGGAATGTGACAGCGGATGTGTTTTTTAATTTAGGTATTTGCTGTGAACACGAATATATGGACGAGGAAGCTGAAAAAGCTTATAAAAAAACCATTGAGCTTGATCCGGACAATGAAGAAGCTTTATGCAGATTGGGGACTATGGCAATCAAAAGCGATGAACCTAAAAATGCTATAAAATATCTAGATCCGCTGGCGAATAAAAGCAATGCTTCATTTGATCATATCTATCAGTTAGGTGTGGCATATGACAAAATGAAAGAATATCCTAAAGCCATAGAATATTTTAAAAAAGCGATTAAAGCCGATCCTAAACATTCTAAAACTTACAAAAGATTGGGATATGCTTTTGACGCTTCCGGTCAGCATGAACAAGCGGTTGATTGTTTTAAGAAAGCTATGGAAATGGAAGAGATCTAAAAGGAGATGTTATGGCATTGTTTGTTAATGGGAAGTCTCGTAAAAGAGACGAACTAAGAGATCTTTTAGATATGGACATAATCAGCAGAAAAACAAAAATGAATTATGTCTTGGATTATCTAAAAGAGCATTACAAAACAATTTTTATAGTATTGTTCGTTTTGTACTGTTTCTCTTCAAACATTTATATCTATAACAGGTTCAATGCTTTAAGGCAGAGCGTTATCGCTTCAAAAGCTCAGATAGATTCGGCGATGCAGCTTAGAAAAAATCTTGTTCCCGCGTTAACGATGATCGTTTATCAATTCATCAACCATGAACGAAATGTGTTCATGGGAGCGGTTGAGGCCAGAGAAAATTCACTGAGCGGAGGAATAGAAATGAAAAAACTCGCCGAAAGCCTTGAGGGGATTATGGGGAAAGATATATCAAGCCAGGCATTATCAAGGTTCATAGCGATAGCTGAAAATTATCCTAACTTAGCTTCCAGCCAGTCGTATCAGAACCTGATAACGCAGATATCAGAAGTTGAGACCAGAATATACGAAAAAAGGGGCGAGTATAACACCGTTGTTAACGAATACAACACAAAATTAACAACATTCCCAGCGAATATTTCAGGAATGATAATGGGTTTTAAAATGGAGTCGTATTTCGAATGGGACAATACCTCCGAGTGGGTTTTTATCACTAAGCAGGATGAAGGTGAACTTCCGGTAAGCATGAAATCAGGCGCGTAGCGTTTTGTTAAAATATAGAGGCCTAACCGGCCGGGACATAAAGAAAAATGGCAGTGAAGTGTGAAAAATGTTATTGGTGCGCAGAGCAGGTAGGCGCCATAAACTTATGGGCTAACATAGGGCTTTTTATAGTCAAATTCGCCGGTGGTATTGTAGGCGGAAGTCAGGCGCTACTCGCGGATGCGCTGCATTCGATAAGCGATATAGTAATAGCCGCTCTTTTAATGGTAGGACTTAAAATAACAGGTGCTCCGCCGGATGAAGATCATAGGTGGGGACACGGACATATCGAGTACATAGTATCGGCTATTATCGGCATATTGTTAGTGTTTGCGGCGATAATAATAACGGTGGCCGCTATGGTATCTATGTATGAGGGTTACATAGCTCAGCCCGGAATATTGGCAATATGGGCGGCGGTTATTTCAATAATAGCGAACGAAATTATGTTCAGACACTCCCTGTGTATAGGCGAACAGATGAAGTCGCCGGCTATGATAGCTAATGCCTGGGAAAATAGAGCCGACGTGTATACTTCTTTCGCCGCTTTAATAGGCATAATAGGCGCAAGAATGGGAATTAAAATTCTTGATCCTATAGCCGCTATTGTTGTCGGATTAATGATAGCAAGAACCGGTTTGGTGATAGCATCAGGCGCGGTTAACGGGATTACAGATAGAACAGTTGATAACAAGTTTCTTGTAAGGATCAGAAAAATACTGAATAGCGAGGAAGCAATAATAAAAATAGTTAAACTTCATGCCAGAACTTTAGGCCAAAAAAACTGGGTTGATATTGAAGCTGAATTTTCTGAAGACCTTAAAGTATCTGAAGTTAAGAAGGTTATAAAAAAATTGGACAAATTAATAAAAGATAATATTGAAGGAATAGCGGATGTAAGGATATTGTCCCGCGCTTCCGCAAAAACATAGAGAGAAACATGACTGACAGAATTATTAAAAGATCGTTGCCACCTGAATGCAAATGGTGCAAAGAAAAAGTCGGGCCTTTGAACCTGATCGCTAATATCGGGCTTTTAGGAATAAAGCTGATAGGCGGTATATTAGGCCACAGCCAGGCTCTTATAGCGGACGCCCTACATTCAGTGGGTGATGTTATCATGAGTATACTTGTTCTGGTCGGATTAAATATAACGGGCGATCCGCCTGATGATGAACATAGGTGGGGTCATGGCCATATAGAGTTCATAGTAGCGGCTATTATTGGAATGCTGCTTATTGGATTATCTATATTAATAACGGTGACGTCATTTTTGTCGGTAGTAAGGGGCGAGGTAGATAACCCGTCTTTGTTAGCCGGCTGGGCGGCATTAATAAGCATATGTACTAATGAGTTTCTTTTTAGACAATCTATCTGCATAGGAAATAAATCAAGTTCACCGGCAATGATAGCTAATGCCTGGGAAAAAAGAGCTGATGTGGTGTCGTCTATAGCAGCATTCATAGGTGTTTTAGGCGCCCGCATGGGGATAAGCGTATTAGATCCTGTGGCCGCGGTAATAGTTGGTATTATGATAGCCCGATCAGGCGTAGACGCATTGAAGTCCGCGGTACACGGTGTTACTGACCGAGCCTGTGATGAAGATATATTACACGATATAAGAAAAATAATTAAACAAGAGAAACAAATAAAAAGCATATCCAGAATGAGATCAAGAAAAATCGGACAGAACAATTGGGTTGACCTTGAAGTTAAAATGGCGCCCGATCTCAAAGTAATAGATGTTAGAATGATCACTTCAAGGGTTAAAGACAGAATAGAAGAAGAAGTAGAAGGTATAGGCGGGGTACATATAATTCCTCGTGTTGAATCATAGTAATAAAAATATTTTATTCAGGAAGATAACTAAGGAGAATAGGATGGCAAACGATATTGACAGACAACTCATGCAGTTGGAGAGAAAAAAAAGGGCCATAAAAATGTGGACAATAGCTCTCGGCGTTGTGGCGCTTATTGGGGTGTTCTCTTTTGGCAGCATTCTTGTTGACCACTTTATAAAAGGTACGGTTGACGGACAATTAGAGATCAATACCAAAAAAGTTGACGCGGCGATCGCCTTCATTGGGGCTGAAATACGCGAAATTGACCGCATAATAAGCGAAGCTCTTGGATTGGATTCTACTGACGGTGTACTGGTTAATGATGTTGTTGATGATTCTCCCGCCAGTAAAGCAGGGCTTGAAAGAGGCGATGTTATTCTTGCCGTTAATGGGACAACTATAACCAATACTCTTCAGATACAGGAAGAACTGCTTTCATATTCTCCGGGAGATAAATTAAAACTCCTTGTAGATAAAGCGGACGGCGGGAAAGACATAATATATCTTATCGTAGGGTCTAAGCCGGATGATACCGGCTCCAGTGATACGGATATAGTTAAAACTGCCGGAACGACTGATGATACTGTTGCCGTAGCCCCTACACTTGCTACAACATGGGGAATATCGGTATCTCCGCTTACTACTGAAGCGCGTGAAAAATTCAATCTGCCTGATGAAGTGCAAGGTGTTGTTGTCGTTGCTGTAGCTAAAGGAAGTTTAGCGGATAATCAGGGAATAAAAGTAGGTGATGTAATAGAGAGTATTAATACTACGCCTGTGCCTAATCTCCAGACATTTTATGCCGCGCTAAACGAGAATGAAGGCGTGCTTTTAGATATTTATTCGGCTACCTTAAAGAAAAATTATTATGTTTCTTTACCGGATGAAGGAGATTATCCTCCGCAGGTAGTGCTGATGAACTTTACTGAAGAAGTGAAGTCAACCGGTAAGATCGCGATACCTTCAGACACTCCGTATATGACGGGAATGGTTTTTTCAAGGTTTGCAACAAGTCCTTACTTTATTCTTTACGACCTTAATACTAACGAAGCTAAAGCTATAAAAAATCCATATGCAGATGTTATCAGGGGTATGAGCATAACCGTGGCTGATATGGTTATTAAGCAAGATATTGACGCCATAATCGTCAGCGCGATAGGGCCTCAGGCATTTGATGCGTTTTATCTGGCTAAAGTCAAAGTTTATGGACCTTTCAACGGGACGGTAGCACAAGCCGTTAAAAATTATCAGTTGAATAAACTGGAAGAAATGAAAGAAGCTAATCTTGGCGGATACGGGTATTCTTCAACAGCTGTTATACCATCATCAAATTCTCCGATGACAACAGATACAGATGACGAAAGTGACGGGGGATTGGAGGGGGCCCCCACTACTATCCCCCCTATGGGGAAACCCGCTGACCTAGAGTTGACAGCCGGCAGCGATCCGCGGGTTTCAAGAAGTGACCTTTGTGTATGCCCGAATTGCGGGACACAGGTATATCATCCTGCCGGTACAGCTTGTTCCGATATGGTTTGTCCCGTATGCGGATCGAGGCTGATGAATATGGACCCGGGGTCAGAGGACAGCGGTCCTGCCGATGTTTTAGGGCAGGTCCCGGCGCCGGATAATCCGGTGGTTAAAGTGGCCTTAAGCGGGACATTTGTGAGTAATGCCCCGACAAATCCGGTTCAGCCTACATCTAATTTATGGACTATAAGCAATCAGCCGACTGATGTCGGACCTTCAAGCATTCAGCAGACAGCAGGCACCTCAACAACTACGTCCACAAGTACTACGCAGGTAACAACATGCGTGTGTCCGCTTGACGGAACGATTGTGATACATCCGGTAGGCGTGCCTTGCGCGGCTTTACAATGTCCGGTTTGCGGAAGCAGAATGGTTAGCGGCACAAATACTGCTACAACAGATACCTTAGCTGTTCAGAGAACAGCCGGGATCACAGTTTCAAATGCTCCGGCAACAACCGGGGCTCAGCAAGTATTTTTTGTTCCTATTGCAGGCGGCGGTACACCGGCTAATGTAGTACCAACTTCAAATGCTCCGGCAACAACCGGAGCACAGCAAGTATTTTTTATACCTGTTGCGGGCGGACCTCCGGCTGATATGGGAGGCGGTTCCGGCGACACTACTACAACCGATACATCACCGTCAGACAGTGCAGGGCCTGCGGTAGACGGCCAAAGCCAGGGAGGCGGACAAGCATCATCAAGCAGCGCAGCCCAGACCGGACGGTCTACAGAGTGTATTTGCCCTATGTGTTCAACTATTGTAACGCATCCTATCGGTGTTCCGTGCGCGTCGCTTACATGTCCTGTTTGCGGTTCCAGGCTTGTTAATGCAGAACCCGGCGGAGCTCAAGACGATGTGAGTACAGTTCCGGCATCACCTCAAACAGCTTATATACCCGTAGCCGGAGCGCCGCCGACAGATATGGGGCCGTCGAGTGATACGGGGAGTTCAGATTCGACCGGATCCAGCGATACGCAGGCTCAGTCAGGACGTTCAACAGAATGTATATGTCCTATGTGTTCAACTATAGTAACTCATCCGATAGGTGTCCCTTGTGCAGCGCTTACATGTCCTGTTTGCGGTTCACGCTTGGTCAATGCTTTGCCGGGAGGAACGGCAGGTACAAACGCGGATGATGCCGCGGTTTTACCGATGCCTTCAGGTCAGATCGTGCAAGTCGCGACCAGCATCGCCAGAAGTATTGTTGTACCTTCTAACGGAAGGACTTTAACTTCAGAAGTCGCGCAACTATTAGACAGTGCACAGTATTTCATATTTTTTAGTTTAGGAAAATACGAGGTTGTGAGAAACCCTTATTATCGAGATTCACGCGCAAGCGGCGCTGAAATTGCTCAGTTCATCGTGGGTGAAGGCGGAGCGATTGTTATTTGTAACAATATAAGCGTGAACGCGGCGAAAGCGTTTAAAGCTCTACAGGTCAAAGTGTATGACGGATTTACCGGAACTATTCAGCAAGCGCTTGATATATATTCGGACGGCAGGCTGAAAGATACAGGAACAGTAACAGGAGTTGTCAGCACTGCTGAAGAAGAAGAGCATGAAGGCGGCGGCGGCGGACCTCCGGCAACAAAGAGCAAGTCTAAAGGTGAAGACGGAGAGTTGATGTAACAAGCGAGGAATAATGACAAAAGAAGAAATACTATCAAAAATAGATGATCGGGAAGATAAACCTTATAACGAATTCATAAAAAAGCCGTCGAATTCAAATATGCTGATAAATGTCAGTTTAGTTATTGGTGTGATTATTCTTTTGGCAAGCCAAATGTTCCTTTTCAAAATGATGACACAAGAAAGGGCAAGAACAAGCGCGGCCGCGGTTACAGCTCAAGTGGACGTAAGTAGTCAGGGCTCTGATACTTCAATAATGCTTACAAGTGATATAACACTTGTTTCATGTTCTGATGATGATCTATCAGACGCGGTAGCTTATGTAAGGCCGAGTATAGTTAATATAGACGTCATGAGTGAAGATGTGCCTAGCGATACTACACAAAGGCGCGGGGCACCTTTAAGCTTTGATATGCCGCCGGTAGAAAGTCTTGAGAGTAATGCAGAAACACTTGGTTCCGGAATTATTGTTGACGGTAAAGGTTACATACTCACTTGCTATCATATGATAAAAAATATTCCGGCGATATATGTTACTGTTTTTACATCTGCCAGAAAGACTACATATAAAGCCAAATTGATACGAGTAGATATAGACAACAATCTGGCTTTAATTAAGATCGACGCTAGTTACACTTTGCCGGCAGTAAGGCTAGGGAATTCTGATCTTATCAAAATAACTGATCCGGTTCTAACTATAGGTTCACCGTTCGGTCTTGAGCATACAGTGACTAGGGGAATAATTAGTGATAACGAACGAAGCCTGGTTATTGAAGGGAAAGTCTATCCAGGCCTTTTGCAATTTGATGCGGCTATGAATAGAGGTTCAGCAGGCGGAGCTGTTATAGATTCAGAAGGAAACGTTCTGGGTATTGCTACGGCGATAGTTTCAACATCCGGTTATTTTGCCGGAATAAGTTTTGCTGTCCCGATCAATAGAGCCAGGCCGCTTTTGCTTTCAGGGATAGAAGTTTGACAATGTAAAGGAGATCTATTTTGGAGAATAAACATACTTATTCATTAGCTTTTGTTCTTGGCATGGTACTGATGGTTGGCTTATACGTTGTGTTTGAAGAAGTAACGGATGATCAGTACAGAACAAGGACTGATGCGAGTTCCGCTACTAGTTCAAGTTCTTCAAGCGGTTCTTCAGGTGCCGTTGTTCTTACTGCCGGGACGGATGCGACTTTTGCGGCTTATCTTGGTGTTGAAGTTGTTGAGCTGACGGCCGTTTTGCGTAATCAGCTTGGATTGCTTGATTCCTGCGGAGTACTTGTAAATGAGGTTATTGAGAATTCACCTGCTATGGACGCCGGAATAGAAAGGGGCGATGTTATTCTTTCGATAAACGGTGTCACTGTAGAGAGTGTTGACGGCCTTAAAGATATTATCAAAACATTAACACCGGGAACAAGAGTAAGGATAATTTACGCGCGAAACGGTGTTAAGTATTCGACTTACGCGGTATTAGGCGTCTATCAGAGCGACGATTCAAAAACGTCTGCGGCTTTGAATACAGATGCTACTGATTGGGGCGTATCAATGACAACATTGACCCCGTCTATAAGAGCGTCAACCAGCGTACCAGGCGATGTTACGGGTGTCATTATCCTTTCTGTCATACCGGGGAGTTTAGCGGATCAGGCCGGTTTAAGTACTGGCGATATAATTACGGGCGTAGATCAAACTGATGTAGCCAGCATGAGCGATCTTTTTACAGCTCTTTCGGAAGATAATAACAACATAGCGCTTTTGGATGTATATTCGCAAGGGGCTCTGAGATATGTAGCAATCAATTCAACAAGCATAAGTGAGAATGTTTCGGACAGCGCTCCGCAAACAATATTAGATAAAATATTCAGTGTGTTTACCGGCGGAATGCCGTTTGGTGATGATGAAGATGAAGAAGAAGAGGAAGGACCGAAAGGCGGCAAGTTCGTCCAAGATGAAGTAGTGCTGACAGCGTCCGATGAAACTGCCTGGAATAGGCCTTCTGAACCGCCGGGAAGTTCATCGACAACAGATGATTCAGACACAGCATTAAATAGGCCCTCAAGCGTGCCGTCGCAGTCATCAAGTACCGTTAACGAAACCGTGCTTTTTATCGCTATACTTGTTTTGATCATAATGTTCATGGCGTATAGAGAATTTAACAGGCCGTCTGAAGAATAAAGGCGGCAGAAGGACAACTTATGAACGAGCGTATGAAAATATCTGAAGTCGAAAAAGAAAAAAACTCCATAAAAAAATGGAGAAAAATAATGATAGTTTTCGCGGTGACTATATTGCTGCCCATAATTTATTTTTCATGGCTTTTAATATCAGGCAACATGCAAATGTCGGAAGATGATGATGTGACCGCAAGGTTCAAATTGTCCAGAAGCATGAAATCGTCCTACACCAATATTCTTCAGGGTTCGTATGATTATAATTTTGCTTTTTGCTCAGATCCCCATTTAACAAGCGAAGGCGACAGTGTTTTTCCTGAACTGGATGCTTTTATCAGGGCAAATAAAACAGGTTTTGTTGTTTTCGGAGGCGACCTCACATTTTTAGGACTGGAAGCGGAATACGATAACTTTATTACTAATGCTAACAAACTTACTGTGCCTGTTTATCCTGCAATTGGAAATCACGATCTTTACAATAACGGATGGAATGTTTATTACAGAAAACTTGGGCCTTCAGTATATTCATTTTATGGAGGCAACGCTAAATTTGTTGTTATAGATTCAGCGGATAGCGAGATAGGGGACCTGCAGATGGATTGGATCAGAAAAGAACTAAAAGAAAATCAGCAGCCTTTACTTTTTGTTATAAGCCATGTTCCTATGTACGGCGGCAATTCACTGTCGCTTTTCCCGCAGAATAAAGAAAAAGAAGAACTCGTGGCTTTGTTTGAAAAATATGAAGTAGATATTGTTTTTCAAGGCCATTATCACGGGTTTGCGGATGTTACAGTAAACAATGTAAGATATATTACTTGCGGGAGTTTTTCGGAAACCCTGCTTGATTCCGGTTTTAGGCAATTTATATCGGTTAAAGTATATGGTCCTGAAATAAAAATTGAAGAAGTAATTGTCGGGAAAGACCTGCCGATACAGTATAAAAACCCTGTTATTTAAAGGAGAAAGATGAGCGATAGAAGCGTTAGCACCGATACTTTTAGAAAATGGATGTATGTGGCCGGCGGGATGGTCATCATATTTATAATATATCTTCTCTACTCCAATACGTACGGAAGTAATTTTGTTTACAATCAGACCGCAAGTACAGTACCCAGCGTAACCATAATTAAAACATCCAACACAGTCGATGATATAGATACACAGTACGCCTCTTCCGGCGTATACCTAGGCGCGGAATTACTTGATATTGATAAGACGCTTGCCCTGAATCTAGGGCTTGCCAGCTCGAACGGAGTATTGATCAATAGTGTGGTCTCCGATTCGCCGGCGGATAATGCGGGACTAGAAAGAGGCGATGTTATAATTTCTGTCGACGGTAAGGACATCGCGACCATAGCGGATCTAAAAGCAGTGCTGGCAGATGAAAAACCCGGGGACAGGATTAGAATAGCCTATATAAGAAAAGGCGTTACTAAATCAACATATCTTGTACTCGGAGAAGTACCTATAGCGGCCCAGAGTTCAACAAGTTCAAAAGATGCCGAAGATTGGGGGATATCAATGGTAACCCTCACACAGGCTATCAGAACCGCTTATATAATACCGGATAATATTAACGGAGTTGTTGTTTTGTCTGTTATCCCTGGCGGGATAGCAGATCAAGCCGGGCTTAAAACAGGGGATGTTATAACAGGAGTTAACGGCGTGCCTATTAGTGATATATCATCTTTATTTACCGCTATTCTTAAAGATAATGATGATATCGCTTTACTTGATGTATATTCAGCGGGCAAATACAGGTATGTACCGATCGATTCAACAAGCATAAAATCAGCCGGAACAAATTCATCTCTTAGCAGTCAAAGTGATCTTTTAGGAAGCCTGCATTCCTTTATTGATAACGGCATATTAGGGCTAGAGGAAAAAGATCAGGCGATAGTTGAGCTGATAAATAATTCAACCGAACAGGATTTCGCGTGGTGCCTTGCAATCGTTCAATGGATATTGTGGACAGGGCTTGCAGGTCTATTTATCGCTTTCTTGATTTTTAGTTCGGTACGGCAATATCCGGACGGTAATAAAAAAATGATAAAAATAGCCGATAAAATACGTTCGGGAACTTTTGTTTTTATAAAAGAAGAATATCGATTAATTTTTAAAGTTATGCTGGTTGTTTTTGTGATCCTAACTTTCTTTATGGGGTTATATACCGCTCTGGCTTTTGCTTTAGGCGCCTTATGTTCTTTGGCGGCGGGATATATAGGAGTTAATTCAACAACTTCAGCTAATGTAAGAACCTGCCAAGGCGCGAAGGACGGAGGGATATCTAAAGCTTTAGCGATATCGTTCAAAGGCGGAGCAGTCATGGGGCTTTCAGTCGCGGCATTGGGTGTTGTCGGTATATCGATAGTATGTTTGCTTACGGACGGCAGTCCGCTTGTTCTATCATATGTAATTGTCGGTTTTGCTCTTGGGGCTTCTATGGTAGCGCTTTTTGCCAGAGTAGGCGGAGGTATTTATACTAAGAGCGCGGATATCGGAGCTGACCTGGTGGGGAAACTTGAAGAGGATATTCCTGAAGATGACCCTCGTAATCCGGGAGTTATAGCTGATCTTGTCGGCGACTGTGTGGGCGATACGGCAGGTATGGGAGCGGATCTTTTTGAATCATATGTGGGATCTGTAATTGCCGCTACTACTATCGGAATGACCATGTTAGGCGGAAGCGTAGGCACTATGGTATTGCCGCTTCTTTTGGCGGGCATAGGTGTTATAGCTACTGTCGCCGGTATTTTTGGTATAAGGTTTTTTAAAAAATTCGATCCGCAAAAACAGTTGAGATACGCTACTTATGTTGCGGGTGTAATATTTCTTAAAGGTGCTTACATAGCTTCAGTAATGATATTCGGCAGTATAAATTATTTTTGGGTTATATTTGCCGGTATAATATGCGGTATTTTGATGGGGCTTGAAAGTGAATATTTTACTTCGGGAAGTCCTGTAAAAAGAATAGCTAAATCAGCCGAATCAGGAAGCGCGAATACCATAATAACAGGATTTGCCGTGGGGCTTAAAAGTTCTATACTGCCGATATTAACTATATGCGCTACGATATACATAGCGTACAGGATCGGAGGATTATACGGTATAGCTCTTTCAGCTGTCGGCATGTCGGGAACTATAGGTATCATCATGAGTATAGATTCTTTCGGGCCTATAGTTGATAATGCAGGCGGTATAGCCGAGCTTAGCGGAGCTGGTAAAGAGATTAGAGATATAACCGACGAACTTGATTCTGTGGGGAATACAACAGCGGCAATCGGTAAAGGTTTTGCCATAGGTTCCGCGGCCATGACAGCGACATCATTTTTTGCCGCGTACTTACATGCCGCAGGCCTTATGCAGCTTGATGTTACGAGTCTTGTAACGGGACTAGGACTATTTATGGGAGCTGTAGTACCTTTTGCGATAGCCGCTTTAACTATGGAGTCTGTGGGCAAAGTTTCAAATTTGATGGTCAACGAAATAAGACGCCAATTTAAATCTATAAAAGGACTTATCGAAGGAAAAGCCGAACCTGATTCGGATAAATGTATTGATATAGCCGCAACAGGCGCGTTGAATGAACTAGTAATACCCGGAATGGTAGCAATTACTTTGCCTCTTATAGTAGGAATGGTAATGGGAAAACAAGCTCTGGGAGGATTTATTTTAGGTGGAACTGTTACCGGTATAATACTGGGGCTTGTAATGATTAATTCCGGCGGCGCGTGGGATAACGCGAAAAAATACATAGAAAAAGGCAATCATGGCGGCAAGGGATCCGCGTCACATAAGGCTTCGATAACAGGGGACACAGTTGGCGATCCTTTTAAGGACACAGCAGGACCGGCAATGAACATAATAATAAAACTCATGGCGGTAGTGGCATTAATCTTCGCTCATTTTTACAGATAAGCTAGGAGAGTGAAAATGGAAATTATCACAATCGCAACAATAGGCATAATAGCGGGAGCAGGCGCTGTAATAGCTAAAGCACGAAATAAATCAAAACAGCTGGAAAAAACAAATGATTTCATAGATGCTAAAATTCCTACGGACCTTAACAAAGAATCAGAAATAGATAAAATAATTTCGGGAATTGATCTGGAAGATGACACGATCCCGAATGAGGAAAAATACTAATTTTTGAAAAGACCTTTCATGAAAAAGCTCACATATAAAATTTTATTCTTAATTATCACAGTATCTTTATTTGTTTTCCCAAGTCAGAATACAAGCGAGGCTTCAGAGTTTATTACAAAAAGTGATCTGGCGGAAGTGCTTCCCGCGGCTAATATATTCGTTCGTGAAGAAGAACCGTTCGGCCATTTTATGGGGTATAGGTCCAATGGAGGAGAATTTGTAGGAGTGGTTTTTTTGACAACAGAAGTAGTGCCGGAAGAATCCTGGGGCTACAGGGATATGATATATACTCTTGTAGGCGTTGATGCTAAAGGACGTATAACCGGTGTAAAAATAATTGAAGAGAATGAAACTCCGAAGTATACAAGAGGTTTATTAAACGAAGGCAGCTGGTTTTTAGATCAGTTCATCGGCAAAGATATTACCGATGGATTTTCTTTAGGTATTGATGTAGATGCTATAACCGGAGCGACTATAAGTTCAAGCACTATTTCTAGATCCATTGAAACCGCGCTTAAACTTGTTACCGAGCAAGTTCTTTTTTATGGGGATGCCGACAGCGCTAATCCCGTAAGACATGTATTATTGCATCATTTACTCTGGCAGATAGATTTTATTGTTCTTTGGATAATAGTAGGACTTGCATTTTGCGCGTTTTTTTCTAAAAGCAAACAATTAAGATATTTGGTTTTAGGGGTATCAATTGTATACATTGGTTTTTTAAAAGGCGGAGGATTCTCTGTATACGATATTTTGAATCTTTTAAGTTTTAATTTGCCGGTATTCATAAATAACTTGTATTGGTACAGTTTACTTTTTTTTGCAATCGGATTAACTATTTTTGCCGGCAGATTTTATTGCGGTTGGTTATGTCCTTTTGGATCGGTGCTTGAAGTCGTACATAAAATTGTGCCGTATGAAATAAAAGTACCCGTCAAAATAGATAGATCGCTAAGGCTGGTAAAATATTTTATTCTGGTATTTATTTTGATAATTTTTCTGATGTTCGTAAATAAGAATCTGGCTATATTCATAATAGGGATAATAGAACCTTTCGCGACTTTTTTTAAAATGTACGGCGAACCTATTGTTTGGATCTGGGTAATAACCGTGCTTATCGTTTCGGCATGTATATCCAGATTTTATTGTAAATATGTATGCCCGCTTGGAGCATTCTTCGCGCTTTTATCCAGATTATCGGAACGTTTGGGATTGAGAAAACTTAATGTTATTCTGCCGAACGGCAAATGCACCGGATGCAGAAAAGCGGAAAACAATTGCCAAATGAATGCCGTGGAATATAATGAGAAAGAGAAAAGGCCGATAATAAATAATGAAGAATGTTTTATGTGTAATACTTGTGTAGATATGTGTCCGACAACAGGCGGAAAAAAGGATATAAAAAATGAAAGCAGAGATAATATATAAAGGCGGAACAAAATTTGTTTCTAAAACAAGAGATTTTGAAATTCTTACGGATCTTCCGGAAGAAAAAGGCGGAACAAATACAGCTATAAGCCCTAATGAGCTATTCATTGCTTCTATCGCGTCATGCATGGGGACATTTGTCGCAAAATATCTTAAGACGATCGATGTCGATGCCCAAGGTCTAGCCATAAATGTTGATTACGACTTTGCGGATGATCCGCGCCGTATAGGTAAAATAGACATTCAAATAAATATCCCTAAAAATGAAAAAGCACAAACCCGAATAGACGTCATAAAAAGATCCGCCGAACAATGCCCAATGCACAACACCCTACATTTCCCGCCCGAAATAAACATAACCATAAATCCCAAATAATTTTTAAAATACTTGACAAGAGGAGTTACGTCAGGTAAAATGAGAATGATAATCGTTCTCATGAATTAGAAATAGGAGATAAGATGCGAGGAAGAGGAAGAGGGAATTGTTCGGGTAGGATGGGGCATAATGATGGCGGTGCCGGGCAGTTTAGGATGACAGGGGCTAGGGAAGTTGTTTTGAGTGTTTTAAAAAAAGGCGCAAAGCTTCTTAAGGCTGATGATGTTTATTCGGAAGCAAAAAAACTTTATCCCGGGATTGGGATGGCTACTATCTATAGAGCATTGGATATTTTGTCGGAAAACGGGATCATAGGGAAAAAAGATTTTGGTGATGGGTCTAGACGATATGAATATACTGAGGAGAACAAAAGCACAAGTTGTCATATTGTATGTGAATCATGCGGGAAGATAATAAGGTATGATGAACTTTCAAAAGAAGAAAAAGAATTTATTGATAATATGGGAAAGACATTAATGGGGAAAGTCGGATTTAATGCAAGATCATCGGAAATAAGGTTAAACGGCATTTGCGAAAACTGTAAGTAGCATTTTTTTTGGGAAAAAAATGAGAATGATTATCAAAATCAAAATAGGAGGTGTGAAATGAATGATAAAGATCTTAAGAATATGCTTATGGGAGCTGTGATAGGTGTAATCACGGTAGAGGCAATAAGAGAAACTAAGCCGGAAGTAATTGAAAATCTTAAACAAGGTGTTAAAGGGGTAGTTAATTCGATACGCATTGTTTACGGGGAATTTGAAAAACGAGTTAAAGGAATTATAAATAAATAAGATAATAATAAAAAAAAGGAGGTGAAATATGTCATTTTTAAATGGAAAAGGACCACAAAATGAAGGACCGCGAACAGGCAGAGGATTAGGAAATTGTTCTGCAGAAACAAAAGATATGAACGAAAACGAAGCAAGCGCACCTTTATACGGAAGGGGTAGAGGAGGAAGGCCAAGAGGCTGCGGAAACGGACACTGTGGACAAAAAGGGTTTGGACGATTCGGAAACAAAGTCTAGAATCTACTTGCCAAAATAAAAAGCAGATGGTAAGCTATAAGGTGAAAATGTTGAAAAAGTTGAATTGCATGTTTGGTAAAAATATGCAATTCAACTGTATTTGAAACTAATTATTTTTGACAAAACTTAGATTCTTCGCTTTGTTCAGAATGACAGGGGTTTGTATTTAAAAAATATAGGAGGGAGCCATGGATTTAAAAGTTGGTACATTGGGGCTTGGTTTAGGTAAAGGGTATGCTTACACGGCAGCCGCAACAGGTTTTCTCAGTACTGCACTTATAGTTGTAGGCGGAATTTTAGTTGTGTCAGGTATTGTAGGTATGATGAAAAAAAAGAACGCTAAAGCATAATAAAAATTTAACTAATAAAAAATCGGAGGGACAAATGGGGACAATAATACTTATAGGTTTAGTGATCGGGGAAATAGTAGCATTTGTTAAAATAAAAAAACAAAGTAAAAAAATTGCTGAGTTAGAAGCTAAGAAATAAATATATGGAAGTTTATGATTATTATACGGAATCTTTTGCCACTAAGGTAACTTATGGGTTAGGGAAAGGGGCGAGAACAGTTCAATCTGTCGCAAGCCAGATAAACCTTGTTCAAGGCGCGGCAGCTGTAATGCTGCTTTGGGGTTCTATCGTAGGAATTAAAAATTATAAGAAATGTAAGAACGGATACATCAGTAAAGGTGACGCGGTAAAAGATACCGCGAGAGAATCAGTTGGCATGGGATTATCCGCAGGACTAGGGCTAGTTGCTGATACGGTTATAAAAACTGTTTTTTTATCGACTGTTACTACTACCTTTATACCATTTGCCGTTGGAGTTGCAGTCACATCTACAGCAAAAATTACTTGGGACAGAATAACCAAGAAAAAACTTGGGCTCTCTCAGTACTGCTGTGCCGAGGGACTTAAGCCTGCGTTGGTGAAATGAAGCTTAATGAATATGAAAATAAAGCTTTAGCTGATATCCTTGAATGGGAGAAATCAACACATAAAGGTGTTCATAAGAAAGTTCTGGATATTACATCTAAGCCTGTTGAATATGTAATAGAAAAAATAGGCAGAGAAAAATTTGAGAAATTCGAAAAAGTAGTTGAAACAACTGTCAGACATCTCTTAACCGCCTCAAAATACACGGTAAATTCAAAAGATATACTCAAACGCGCCCATGATCATGGGATTATGATCAAAAGCCTAAAAGATATACAAAAATGCGATCTATCATTACTTGATAAATGTAATAGAGAAAATATTAAATTCCATGAAAGAGCAGGCGCGATACAAGGCGCTATTACAGGGTTAGCGGGCGGATTTTTAGCGGCATTCGATCTGGCAAGTATGCTGATACAGGCTTTTCATCTTGTACAGGAAATATGTTACTGTTATTCGTACAAGCCAAACAGCAGGATAGAGCGAGAGATAATACTTAGAATTCTTGAAGGTGCCTTAGGTTCGTCGGAAATGAAATGGAAAGCAATTAAAGAAATAAAAATATTGGAAAAAATAAAAAATAAAAATAAAATAATAGTATCCAGAAAAGGAACATCGATACTCGGATCGAAGGCTATGGAAGGAACGATAGAAGATATTACCGTGGCGCTTATAGCACAGTTTATGCGAAGAGCCATTCCTATCATTTCTGTCGCGCTGAGCTCTCACTCAAACCATGAAATAATGGAACATTCAGGCAACACTGCGTTCATGATCTACCGGAAAAGATTTCTTGAACGAAAAAAAACACAGATCCGCACATGCTGCAATGAAAAACAAAAGAAATAAATGTATATTTAAATTGAGTACCGAAAAATTTTCGGGTCCTGCCATCGTTCCAACTTTGAATGTTTTTATAAAACATTCAAAGTTTCCACCATGTCACCCAAAAATTTTTTAGCTTTCGAATTGAAGTGAAGATAAGAATTCTTCGGCTTCGCCTAAGGATGACGTAGAGCGGGATGATGTTTTTCGGATGACAAAATTGGTGAATAATGGACGAATATAAAACTGTCGGGATAATGATCAAAATGTATTGTGATAAACATCACTCACATGTTGAAAATCTTTGTTCTGATTGCAATAAACTTCTTAGTTACGCGCATACGCGGTTAAAAAATTGCAATTTTAAGAAAGATAAACCTTTTTGTTCAAAATGTCCTATACATTGTTATGAAGAGCCTATGAGGGGAGAAATACGCAAGATAATGAGATATTCAGGTCCTCGAATGCTGCTTAAACATCCTATACTGGCTTTGTTGCAGTTGATGGGTTAGGTGAATCCTCTAATTTTTTAACATAAATATAATCACATCTTGGGCAGGCTGAAGGAGTTTTGACTAGAACAAACCCAAAGTTTTCATATAGCTTTATAGCCGCTTGATGTTTTTTAGAAACTTCTAATCCGATAGACGTATAATTATTTTTTTCAGCAAATTCGATAACTCTTGTTAATAGGTCGGTGCCGATGCCGTTTTTCCTAAAATCTTTATGAACATAAAATTTACATAGTTGAGAGAAATCATTATGTATAAGTTTTAGGCCGATAGTACCGATGATAGCACCATTATTTTCGGCTATAAGAAATATGCCTTTATTGTCTCCATAGACCTTGGAGATATTGTTTAAATCGCAATCGGTATAATTTAGATCAAGTTTTAATGAATACTCTTCCAAAATTGATTGAATGAATTCTATTATTTTAGATTTATCAGTTTCAACATATTTGCGGACAAAATATTTCATTTTAAATTTGCTCCTTTTTTATAATCGTTTAAGAAAAACAATCTGGATGAGTTGAATAAAACAAGAGAAGTAGCCGCTTCGTGGATAAGAACTCCGACAAGAGGGTTAATCGCCCCGGCCGCGGCCGCCAGCATCCCTACAACATTTACTGATAATCCGATGGCATAGTTTTGTTTAATTATTTTACGGGACTCTCTGCCCAAATGTATCGCTTCTACTATTTTATTTAGATCATCGTCAAGAATAACTATACCTGATTCGTTAATAGTAAAATCTGTAGCGTGTTTGCCTAGCGCTATTCCGACATCGCTTATGGCCATCGCGGGAGCGTCATTTAGGCCTTCTCCGGCCATTGCTATGATCCTCATGTTTTTTTTGTTTTTGTATTTTTCAACGATGTTCATTTTGTCGGTAGGGCTTAAGTCGGCGTACACTTTGTCTATACCGACTTTATCGGCTATAGCTTTGGCTGATATCAAATGGTCGCCTGTTAGTATCGCTATTTCAGTTATGCCCATTCCCTTTAGTTTCTCTATTGTCTCTTTTGCTCCTTCTCTGGGAAGATCGATCAACCCTAGTAGGCCTAAGACTTTTCGGTTTTTTATTACATAAACGACACTTTCAGCCCTTGCTTTCATCTGATCGGATATATCCGATATAATATTTGTGCTTTTAATATCAAATTCTTTTAAAAGGCTTTTACCGCAGACAATAACTTCATCGCCTGAATCTAATTTTGAAATAACACCTCTGCCTGAAAGAACTCTGAAATCTTTCTGCATTATTATGGGCAATCCTTTCAGCTTGGCTTCATTGATTATGGCCGCGGCAAAAGGATGTTTTGAATGATATTCCGCGCTAGCGGCCAGTGAAAGAATTTCATTATTTGAAATGATCTTTGATGTAGGAGCAATTGTAACTATTTTAGGTTTGCCTTCGGTAAGTGTGCCGGTTTTATCTATTAATAGCATATCGACCTTGCCGATAGATTCTAAATAGATGCCTCCTTTTATGAAAATATTATCTTTAACGCCTTTCCTTATGCCGGCGTATATAGCAGAAGGTGTGCTGAATAGAACAGCGCATGGAGCACTCATAATTAAAACAGTTATTGCTATTGGAATGCTGCCGCTTATTACAAAAGCGGTAATGGTCACGCCAAAAGCTAATGGAACAAAAACGCGGGCAAAATTTTCTGATATGCTGTCTATCGGGGCGTTGAGTTCACGGGCGCTTTCTATAGCTCTTACAATATTGCCTATTTCTGTATCCATACCGGTGCCGGTAACTTTAATTATTATTCTGCCTTCAAGAACAACGGTTCCGGAATAAACGGTATCACCGATCGTTTTATAAACCGGAACAGATTCACCGGAAAAGGCAGCTTGGCTTACAGCGGCATCTCCTTCAATAATCGTACCGTCGGCATGTATTTTGTCGCCGGTATGAATTACTATAGTATCTTCTTTTCGTATACTATCAACCGATACATGTATTTCTGTGCCGTCTTTGTTTATAAGCCAGGCGCGTTTGTCTTTTGAGTCCATCATTGCAGCTATGGCTTGGCGCATTTTAGTCTTGTTTCTTTCCTGCAGCGAAATGCTTAGGCGTATTGCCCATGTAACAAATAAAGCAAATATTATCTGATCCGCTGCTATTGCCAATAAAACTGAAACAGCTATGAGTATATTTAAATTCCATTTTCTTTGGCGAATACAAGAATAGGCTTTTTTGAATATAGGTATTCCAAGAAAGAGAGCTATCACTCCGCCGATAATCGCACCGGCTAAAGTGCCGAAAAGACCTAAAACAAAAAGATCGGCAAATATCAAAAATGTTGTTGTTAGTACCAAGGCGACTTCAGAAAAAACAATTCCGAAAACAAGGACATTGGCTTCATCTTTTATGAGATCTTTAGCTTTTGGAAAAGGAATAACCTGTGTTTTTTTTTGGATTATTGATTTATCTTTCGGCAGAGCCTTTTTAATGGGTTTTACCGGCCGAACTTTTGGAGTATTGGTGATGGCTATGCCCATGCGCAAGCTTTTGGATTCGGCAGCAATTACTCCGTAAAAACGACCGATCCCAAAAGCTATGGTATTTAATCCCTTTTTTTTTGCTATTTGCAGCATAAAAAATTTGTCCTTTAATGGCAGCAAGAACAGGAAGAAGCCGGCGCTAGTCCCTGTTTAAGACAATCACAACCTTTATCTTTAACCGCATAAACGTTTTTAAGACCATAGTTGCTGACAGCCAGATCAACACAAAGATCGATCAATTCATCCGGGGTTTTAAATTCAGGAGATTTCATTTTATTTGCAGGAAAGAATTTGGCTAAATGCCATGGTGTTCCTTCTTTAAGATTTTCTTTTATCCATTTAGCGGTATTTAATATCGACCTTTTTGCCGAAGGTTCCTGTCCCGGAATCAGAACGGTTAAAAGTTCAATGTGTTTACCTTTTTCTTGGGTATACTTGATCGTCTCCAATATTTTATCAACGGAAGAACCTATTTTTAGATCACAATAATCTTCATAAAACGGATCCCCAACATGCGGTCCGGCTTTTATATCATACCTGAAAGCGTCAACATACGGAAGGATGAGGTCAAGATGTTCTTTGGTCGGTGTGCCGTTACAAACATAAGCTACTTTAAAGCCGTTTTCATGAGCCAGCTTGGCAATGTCATAAACTATCTCAGGCATAATAGCAGGTTCGTTCCATGTAAAAGCTATAACCCGAACACCTTCTTTTTTTGCTCTTGAGATTATATCTTGAGGTGTGTAAATTTTTTGAGTTGTATCCACAGTACCGTTTGCTTGTGATACGCTGACGTTTTGGCATCCTTTACAAATAAAATTGCATCCAAATCCTCCGATCGATAAAGCGATTTCATCACCTTTGTAATGATCGCCTGTATCAGGGTCTTTGAAATGAATAAAAGGTTTCGCATCTAAGGGGCCTGTATTGATACCGGAAAAATACCCATAATATGGAGCAAATAATTTACCGTTAACATTAGTACGTGTCTTACAGAACCCGTGATCACCCTGGGCTATAGCGCATTCACGGATGCAAGCCTTACATTGTACAGTACCATTATCCAGTTGATCGTATAACATCGCTTCCCGCATTACTTCCTCCTTAAAATATTGTATTTTAGTACTAATGAGCACAAAAAATTCAACTAATTCAACTTTTCATTCCCAATGATATCACACAAGCACATATTCTGTAAAGAAAGTAATTGACAAAAATTGTTGAAATTGTTAAATTGTTGTTTCGTTGTGTTTTTACAAAATAACAAGGGGGATAAGTAATGGACAAAGTAACAAATGGGTTGAATAAACTGAATGCAGTATTGCCATTAAAGGAAAGGCAAGATAAGGTTGATCCGTCAATAAAAAAAGCACATAAAGCCATTTTAACGGCTTATGTAGAAAAAGGAAGAACATTGTCTAAAGGGGAACTTGCTAAAATAGTAGATAATGTGGATGATGCCGTAAAAATATTAAACGAAAATGATATGGTAGTTTTTGATAAAAATAATGAGCCTATTGGGGCATATCCTTTTACAATGGAACAAAGAGAACATAAAATTTCTGTTAATGGTAATTTAGTTCATGCTATGTGTGCGCTTGATTCTTTAGGCGTCAGCCCAATGTTTGACTATGAAGTTGAGATCAATTCTAAATGCAGAGTAACCGGAGAGCCTATTAAGATCAAACAAAAGAAATTGGAAATACTTAATCCCGAAGAAAATAAAGATACTAAATTCGGTATTATATGGGCCGCAGCAGAAGGGTCATGCTCTTGCTGTGCAAATAGCCTATGCATGGAAATGATGTATCTAAAAGACGGTAATGTAGCTGAAAAATGGCTGGCTGAAGACTCTAAAAACAGAGAAGTATACACTTTACCAGAAGCGGTAGAGTTCTCATCAAGATTTTTTGCGCCGCTGATAAAGGGGTAAATTAAACCACCCACGTCATTCAGAGGCCCTGTAAGGGCCGAAGAATCTCAGCCCTACGTCACTGAGATCCTTCGGCTTCGCCTCAGGATGACGTAGGGCGGAATAATACGCCTTAGAATGAAAAAATTGGTATTACCTAGGTCATTTTTATTTTGTTATTTGGCTTGGCTAAGATTTATTTAAATGATATAATCCGACCTATGAAAAATCCTTCAAAATTTGAAAATGTTGTTAAGCTGACTAGGCTTCCTTTTGCAACTGCAAGTGTTATCCCTTTTTTGATAGGAGCTTTTTATGCATCTAAAACATTTGGGGTAGAACTAATTAATATTAAATTTATTCTTGGAGTAACAGCTGTTTTGTCCGCTCATCTTTCCGCTAATATTTTCAATGATTATTACGATACAAAAAGCGGCAATGA
>JADGBB010000015.1 GCA_015231715.1 Candidatus Omnitrophota bacterium | reverse complement strand
GAAGACTTGACCCCAAAAAAAGGACCCCAAAAAAAGTCAATCACTCTTTACTTTATTCTATCTTCTGGTAAAATATTTTTGTTTTAAAATTGTAAAAACAAATGATGAAAAATTTATTAAATAAAATTATTCTTTTTTTTGCTTTTTTATTTTGTTTTTTTTATCCCGCACAAGCAATGCCTGAGGCCAATGAAAACAATCTCAAAACTGCCGCTTTCTGGACACCGATGGAAAACAATAAAATTCGATGCGACCTCTGCCCTCGTAAATGCCTTCTTTCACAGGGACAGGAAGGTTTTTGCCGCGTAAGATGCAATATTGATGGAGTTCTTATCACTAAATCTTACGGCAGGCCTGTTGCCGTGCACGTTGATCCAATTGAAAAAAAACCTTTTTCACATGTCTATCCCGGAACAGGTTCTTTTTCGATCGCTACAGCCGGATGCAACTTAAGATGTAAATTCTGCCAGAACTGGGAAATATCACAAGCTGATCCTGACAAGCTCAAAACTCGTTTTGTTACACCCGATGAAATCGTTAGCGCTGCGCAAAAAACCGGAGCAAAAACTATCGCCTTTACCTATACCGAACCTACAGTCTTTTACGAATACATGATCGAGATCGCTGAAAAAGCAGCCGAGGCAGGGATCCCTTCTGTTATTCATTCTGCCGGATTCATAAATGAAGAACCATTAAGAGAGATCTCAAAGCATATAATCGCGGCGAATATCGACCTCAAAGGATTCAGTGACAAGTTTTATTCTTCTTACACAGGAGGCGATCTGAATACAGTTTTAAACTCACTTAAAATTTTAAAACAAGAAGGTGTCTGGATCGAAATAACGAATTTACTTATTCCGGGAGCCAACGACAGCGAGGATGATATTTCTAAGCTTTGCGCATGGGTAAAAGAAAACCTCGGACATGATACTCCCATACATTTTTCAAGGTTTTATCCAATGTATAAACTTACCAACCTTTCTCCCACTCCTGTTTCAAGCTTGATAAGAGCTATGGATATCGCAAAAAAAATCGGAATGAAGCACATATACATAGGAAATCTCCCTCAAAATACCGGGGAGAACACCTTTTGCGGAAACTGCGGCAATCTTCTGGTAAAAAGAATAAGATACAAAGTTCTTGATAACAATATCAAAAACAGTAAATGTCCTGATTGCGGCGTAACAGTACCGGGAATATGGGATTAATTTTTACCCATTCGTGCCGTTTCTAATTGCGAATATCAACCCAACAAAGATCATAATCGCAAGGCTTGTTAAAATACCGTAAAAAGGAATAAAAAGTATCGAGAACATGACTGTGCCTATGAATGCTCCTACAAGATCATAAGTGTAAATCGAGGAAGCTATAACATTTCGCGGGGTACCATACTTTAAAGAAACTCTCGAGGCTATAGGATATACCGCTCCCGTCAGCGTGCCGCTTAATGTAGCGCAAAGATAAAAAGCATATTCGGCCACATCGTTAAAACCGAAAAAAACAGCTGTTAAGTAAATTAGAGCGACAAATAATACCCAGGCAGAAAAATATAAGCAAAAAACTTTAGCGCCTAGGTCCTTTGAATCAAAAATTTTATCACCGAAAAAAGTCCCGGCTGCCAAACCACACATGAATAATCCTGAAAGTATCCCTATTTTCCAGAATAGTGTTCCAAAAAATGTCTGAAATACCATATAAAGAATTATGCTGAATCCGATTGATAGAAAACCGACAGCACTTACATTTAAAAACATTAGCCTGTTTTTTTTAATAAAAATACCGTATAAAAAAACAAATGCAACACCGGCCGGAATTGTCATCATTCCATTGACTCTCTTCACAAGGCCTATGGGAATGTCAGGATAAAATTTTGTTTGTTCTAAAATAAAGTAATAAAAAAAACCGGCCGGGAAAAGATCTTTATTAATATTTATTTTTTTGTCGATCATAGAATTCACGTATTCAATTCTTGATGAGTCAAGATTATCCATAAGATGGTATACCGTTAGATAATCGGTTTGAATTGCAGAGTTCTCGAAATTCTGCGCGATATCATATGTTTTAATCCCGTTCATGTTTTTTGCTATTATTATCATAGAATCTGAAGGCACTATCATTCTTGAATTATAAACATTATCCACTGTATTTATAATACATGAATTAAATTTTATTATTACCGGGCTAAGAATGTCGCGTTTAGAAGGAATACACATTACCATAATCCCGCCTGGAGAAAGTTTATGTTTTACCAATTCAAAAAACTCTTTTGTGTAATATCGGTTTGTAGCAACGCTTAGCGGCGGCGGTTTATTTATAACTATACAGTCAAAATCACCCTCATCTGTTCGGCGCAAATAAGATCGTGGATCATCTGCAATAAAATTCATTTTATCGCGCATAACAGGATCAATATTTTCTTGGTTAAAATTCAAAAGAACCGGGTCGCTGTCGACTGAATATACCCTGCCTACATTATGCCTAAAAATTTCTTCGGCTTGCCCCGGAAAACAGGAACCTATAAACAACACGTCTTTTTTAACACCGGGATCAATAACAGACAAAAAAGTGTGAATAAATGTTTCGTCCCATTCTTTATCCTCACTCGTAGACGCCAGAGTTCCGCTAACATATAAAGAATCAACATTATTTTTACGGGCTTTTATTACAGGTCCATAATTCGAGGCCTTCATCATAATTATTTCGGCATACATCAATTCTTTAGAAAGCATATTGCCGAAATTTCCGATGAATGTAAAAGACAAAAAAAGAATTAAACATGCTGTCTTCAAAAGATCTTTATAAGTTTTAGAGAAAAAAGGAACAATAAGAAGCGGTAAAAAAGCAAAAATAAATGGATTTAAATATTTCGATAAAAAAAACGCGAAAGTTATTCCGCCCAAAAAGAAACCAATCGCGTCAAGTGCAAAGAAACGAGCAAAAATGCGCCCGTCATAAACGTTTTTATCGGCATATTTCCCTGTAAGCACAGAGAATGAATAACCTGTAAGAAAACTTGTTCCAAACATTGCTATAACGGCAAAAAACAGCATGAAAATGATCCCGCAGGATTCATAATAAGAAATCCCAAAAATTGATTTTCCAAGATGTATAACAGATATGGACAGGCAAAATATCAGTGTGAACAAAGGAGATATAAACGAAAGATTGATCCGGGAAAATTTTTTTCCGGCAATTCCTCCAAAAGCGCAAAATATCAGCCATAATCCGGCGGCCGCGGTTAAAGCCAGTTCATTCTTAGCAACTGAGAAAGTTAACTCACGTAAAAGAACAATCTGTAAAACAGAACTTACAAACCCCAGAGCTAAAAAAATAATCATGGACACACCTTCTTTTTGGATTTATATTATTTTAAGTCATATATGAATGAAAATCTATTTTATTTATTTGCTAGCGGATTAATATTGGGTTGGGGCCCTTGCATGGGTTTTTGCGGACCTGTACTGCTGACTTTTTTTACCTCGTCATCTTCCGGAGCAAAAAGTTCATTAAAATCATACGCTGTTTTTTCGTCTTTCAAACTTATCGGTTACATGGTCCTCGGTTTTATTTTTGCCGGCGGATCAATGATCATCCGCTCGCTATTAACTGAAAAGTTTTATTCTAATGTATACACATCTCTTGGTGTTTTCATTATCTTAATTGGTTTGGCTGTCATATTTTCTTCTTTCAAAAAAACAGATAAAGCCTGTCAATGCTTACTTAAAGGCAACATACGAAACACAGGCGTTATGGGGCTATTGGTGGGTTTCTCACCATGCCTGCCTCTTTTGGGAATACTGGACTACATAGTTTTAATATCGCGAAATCCTTTTGACGGTATTATTTTTGCCTTGGTTTTCGGTTTAGGCACGGTTCTTTCCCCCTTTATTCTTTTTGTTCTTTTATCGGGAAAAGCATCCAAATGGCTTGAGCACACAAAAGGACTAAGGTCAAAAGTCAACATAATCTTCGGGATCATTCTTATATATTTAGGTCTACGGATAACAGGACGGTAGTTCCGCATCAGACTGCAGTGCAGGGGGTCACTGCAGTGCAGGGTCTGCAGGGGGTCAAGTCTTCACTTTCTGCAGGGGGTCAAGTCTTCACTTTCCATTTTACTCTTTTATCGATTTCTTTGACAGGGGTGCAGGGGGTCAAGTCTTCACTTTCCATTTTACTCTTTTATCGATTTCTTTGACATATGAATAACAACCCGATGCGCTGTTTACTTCTTCTTCGGCTTTCTTATATTGGTTTGAAATTGCCGTGTATTTTACTCCACCCATGATCTCGCTGATCTCTTTAAGACTCATGTCCAGCTTATTCTTCATGACAAACACTAGCGCCCTTCTCTCCGGTGCTAGCCGCTTACTACATCTGGCATTCATTGCTTCCCGATACTTTGAAAGCAGCATTAACTTTATTCTATCTAAATCTCGTTTATCAATGATATCTCTTCGATAAGAAGGAACCTCTTCCATATTGATCTCATTGCCTTTAACAATTTTCTCTATGCTTTTCTTGAATTTTTTCCCACCCAACACGGCCGGCCAAGTCAACCCTTCTAATAATTTCATAAGATCTTTCGGCACTTCTTTTTTTACAAATGATGATAACTTCTCTCTGGCTTCCTTTTCATATTTACTAAATCGAGACAAAACCTCCTCAGTTCGGAGAAAATCCTCCCTGTTTTTTCCATTCATGTATCCTCTGTAACTACACCATTTGTAGTCGCCTAAACGTTCCTCAAGCTTAGCCTTGAAAGGATTCCAGTGAATATATCTCATAACTTCCAAAAGATATTCTTCCTGATCAACTATTATAGATTTATACCGCCCCCTGAATAGCGGCCCGTCAGTTCTGTATCTCGCATTCATTCGCTGCGTATATACTCCGTTTATATGCCTCATAGCCCTGGATAAATTACCTTTTGGTGTATGCACCAACAAATGATAATGATTTGGCATTAACACATACGCATGGATTTCAAATGAAAATCTTAGACTGGCTTGGTTCAATATTTGAAGGAATGTTTCATTGTCTCTATCTCTGAAGAAAATTTTTCCGCGTTGCCTGCCCCTATTCATAACATGGTACCACGCCCCGGGAAATTCTATTCTTAATGGTCTCGCCATAATAAATAAATTATATCACAAAACAAAACACCAGCAAAATGGAAAATGAAGACTTGACCCCAAAATAGTGCTTGACCCCAAAATAGTGCTAAAAATAGTGCTAATAAACTTCCAATATTATTCCGTTTGGGTTATAATCTTTTTTATTATGGAACTAGATTGCATAAACAATATACTTATTACCTGCGCGCGCGGGATATCGCCTTTTTTGGCCGAGGAAGTTAAGTCTCTTGGATTTACTGTCGTGTCTTCTCATGATACGGGAGTGGTCGTGCGGTCAGCTTTCATTGATACTTACAAACTTAATCTTGAACTACGCACGGCTTTTAATGTTCTTTTTTTATTGAAAGAGTTTACATGTGTTTCACCGGAAGAGCTTTACAATAAGGCATTTCAGATCCCTTGGGAAGATATTATTCCCGAAAATGAATATGTTTCGGTAGTTTCGCAGGTTTCAAATCCAAAAATAAAAAATACAATGTTTGCCAACCAGAAACTAAAGGACGCTATAGTTGACCGCATGATGAAAAAAACTTCTGCACGGCCGGACTCCGGGCCTGAACGGCGCAATATCGTGATCAACCTTTATTGGAAAGAAGACAAAGCATGGATATACATTAATACTTCCGGCACAAAATTAGCCGACAGAGGTTATCGCAATATCCCGCTTGAAGCGCCTATGCAGGAAACCTTAGCTTCAGCCGTTCTACTAGCATCAAAATATACAGGCTCTGAAACTCTTGTGAACCCGATGTGCGGAAGCGGCACAATAGCGATAGAAGCCGCATTAATTGCATTGGATAAAGCTCCGGGTCTTTTACATTCAAACTATGGTTTTATGCATTTAAAAAATTATGATGAAAAACACTGGCAAACCATCCGCAAAGAAGCACTTAATAGATCCAAGAAAAAATTAACCTATCTTATTCTCGCTTCGGATATTCGGGAAGAAGCCGTGAACGCGGCAATAAAAAATGCTAAGACCTGCGGCGTAGATCATTTGATAGATTTCAAAGTATGCGACTTTAGAGACACCCTCCTCCCTGAGGAAGGCGGCATAATAGTTATAAATCCCGAATACGGCGAAAGAATGGGCGAGTTCAGAGCATTGATTGAAACTTATAAGGGCATCGGAGATTTCTTTAAGCAAAAATGTAAAAATTATACAGGCTATGTCTTCACCTCAAGCAAAGAACTGGCCAAAAAAATAGGCCTCCGCTCAAACGCCCGTATCCCCTTTTACACCGCGGACATAGAATGCCGCCTTCTAAAATACGAGATCCATTGATATTTATCAGTTCGTTTTTAAATTCCTGCTGCCGTCAGTCTGCACGGCATAAGTGAAAGCTACAACCGATGTTTTTCCAATTTCTGTTTCCTGCGCTGTTTCAACTCTGAGTTTAGCGTAATAGCCTTCGTTTGTTAAAACCAGAAACACGGATCCATTCTGTCCTATAACTGAATCTTCATCGACGATATCAGGGGCCGTATCAAGACTGTCATAGGTGTATCTGCCTGTGACATCCTGTATTTTGGCATTACCCATAATGAAGAACATTTTGACAAATTCTACTACGAAATCCGACCCGCCTCCGTTGGTCTGGGTCCCGGAAGACAGATCAAACCCGACAGTTTGACGTATATTTACCGTAAGTCTGGCAGTACCTGTTCTTGGGCGTGAATTATCGGTTGAAATTTCTGCACCCTCACTCTCTGACCCAGGTTGAGTGGGCTTTCTGGTATTTCTGGCTTCACGTATGGCATCTACAACTTTAGAATTAAGTCCGCTTGATTCGGCTATCTCCGGCGAAAGAGTAGCATACAATAGATTGCCTCTCATGTTCTTTATTTTCAAAACACCGTCTTCCATCACCATAGTAAATATAGTATTACCGCCCGTTTTTTGCTCTTTTCTTTCCGTTAAGGAACTTTGCGTTTTGTCCCATCTAATATCCGCTATGTAAAGAGCATTTCTTACTTCTATTTTATTTATGAAGATCTTCAGTCTTATATTGTTGAACATT
This sequence comes from Candidatus Omnitrophota bacterium, assembly GCA_015231715.1. The sequence goes on along the minus strand of JADGBB010000015.1, from coordinate 20,202 downwards.
TCAAAATCGTACCTTACGCCTTCTTCCAAAGATGATTTATTACCGGAAAACTCACGGGATATATACTTCATAAAATCATTTAGGTTCTTTTTTTCATATGCATCCGCTGTTTTCATGACGGTATCAACCACCAAACTGTTTCGGTCGACATTTTTAAAAAGAATGGTCTGCCCTCTGCCTAAAACATCAAGAAACTTGTCTTCTTGGTTTAACATCTCTAATTTTATCTTAGGCGAATACCTGGTCCCGTCTGCCGGATTTATATAAAATTTAATAGCATGTTCAATAGGTACTTTTTCCCAGTTCGATCCGTTCTCAGAAACTAAAATATTTTTTACTTCAAAAAGATTATTCAGACCTGTGTTTATCTCAAATTGACCGTTTTTTAGATCATTTTTCATCAGCAGAACTTCACCTGAATTTCCGGGAAGCGTAACTCCGTTAATGCTCGGCGCGCCTAAATGATAACCTAATGATCTTTGATACTCGTCATTTATTTCTTTTTGTTCTTTTTCAGCTTTCTCTTTTAATTCTGCCTGTATCAGTTCCTGCTCGGCTAATTGTTTTTTTCTAAAACGTTCTTCGGCATCTTCCATCACCTTTTTGGTGCGTGATGAAATAAAATATCTAAATCCATAATTTCCGCCGGTACCCCTGACACTGTTATCAAGCATTTTATGGAATAACTGAGCGTCTTCGTCAAACCGGGACATTATTTCCTTGTAACTGCTGTAAGCATCTTCGTGATCTCCTTTAGAATAGGCAGATCTCAAATCCTCATTGGCTTTTTTTATTACGGGTATGACTTGGATCATCTCATCAATAAGCTTAGCCGTACTATAAGATGCCTTCACAATAAAATTGTTAAGCCATACATTACCGTTTCCGCTCCACTCTAAAAGTTCATTACGTTCCCGGTTAACTTTTTGTATAGTATTCACTACCCCTTCATCCGGAAGATTATCCGAGAACTTTGCCATATAGCCCATACCCGGGTCTTTTGAAGATATTGAATATGCCTGTGCTTTTAGTTTTTCGGCCAATCTTTCCAAAGAAGCGCTTCTAGCGGATCTTTTATACAGTTCAATAAATTTATCTCTCTCTTCTCTTAGAACAACCGCGACATCATCGGCTTCCTGACCCGATACAAACATCTCTTTGATTTTTTTCTGAAGCTTTGCAAGAGCATCTCCCGAAGAATATCTATCATTGTTCAATTCCATACCGGCAGACCTGGCTTCTTCTATAACTTGTTTTCTTATTACCTGCGATTCCCTCAACGCGTTAAGAGCTCCCTGTGAATTCGTCTCGAATTTTGATCCGGCATTTATAGCCATATCTTTTTTTCTGCCGAACTCATCCTTCATCCTTTTAATGTTGTCCATAATGTTCTCGGCGCCTTCCGAGTAAAACTTCTGATAACCCGGATATTTGATACCAACAGCCGCCATTTTTTCAAGAAGAGGCTGCGGCCCTTTGGTTGATACTCCTAGCCCTGCTAATGCTCCTAATATCGGGGCGATCTCGCCTTTGAACGAATTTTCAAGTTCTTTATATTCTTCCATCACTTTGTTCAGCTGTTTACTGTATTTTTCATACAATTCGGCTACTCTTTTCCAATTTTCAGGTTCCCTCTTAAGACTTACAGGATCCATCATTTCTATATCTTTATCGGTATATGGAGCTCCAGGTTCCGGCGGAACATCAAATTGCAGAATGGTTATATCTCCCGCACTTTTATCAAGTTCCGCGCATTGCGAATAGTATCTGCTAATAACTTCGCTCAACTGTGCTAAAAGTTGCTTTTTCAAAGCTTCCGCTTCGTCTGCATTACTAACTCTGATCGGAACAGGCGAATAATTTACCTGCGCTCTGGAATCAACCTGATTTTCAATTTCTTCTTCTTTGCGTCTTGCCTTCTCTTCCTCAGCTTTATTCAGCCTTTCCTGAAGTTCTTTAATTCTATCGGTCAGCCTTAGCACTTCGGAATCAAGCGCCGGAAAAATACTTTCTACAGTATGATTAGCTTGATCAAGCGTTCTTCTTATAGCTATCATCTTATCTTCCGCGTCTTCTATCCCCTGAAGTATCATGGTGAATTTGCGGTATAGGGCTCCGGTATCCCCAAGTTTATCTCCCTGTAACAGGGCTTCTTCTTTTACCTCGTCAATATCCATCGAAACAATATCGTTTATTTCAGCTATTTCCGGCATCATCTTAGCCGCTTGGTCGCTCAAAGGTTTTACCGCTTTCTCAAATTCGGAACTGTACTCTTTTTGTTTTTTGTCCGAATAATATTCTACAGCGCATGACATAAGTATTATCTTAAACGATTTTTGATAAAACCCGATAACAAGCCCTATCTTGCCTGCTGTCTCTATTCCCAGCGCTATGGTTGACTTAACAAGATTATTGTGAAGGGTTGTATTCATTTTTTCTTTTAGCAGTCGTACTTCCTTCGCGGTATTGGCTATCTCATCCACTATTATTGGGTACTGTTCGAGAAAATATTTCGCTCTTACATGATCTCCTTCTATTGCCGCTAGATGTCTTTGGGTTTCTTTGATCTCATCACGCAGAAAATCCATATTTTCCGCGGATAAATTCTGCGCGGCCGCAGATAAAAAGAAAAATAAAGAAAATCCAAATATTATAATTTTTTTTAAACAAAAATTTTTCAATTTATCCCTCCTTAAATACATTAAAAGCGGAGTACCGGTTCAATTATCCTAAGTTAAAAACACCCCAAACCCTCGTCATTGCGAGCGAAGCGAAGCAATCCAGCCTTATATTCATAAAGATTGCTTCGGGCGCTATCGCGCCCTCGCAATGACTCAATAAAACCTAATTAAAATTTCGCGAACCGTTTTTTTGATATTTATATTTAAAAGTTGTTGTCTGCGGCATACCCCATGCGGGGTTGGTGCTTATTGATTGAACAACAGCATATGTTCCGTCAGGCATACTTATTGCATAAACTCTGCCTTCTCTGAAATCTCCGGGTCCTGAAGAATATCCGGAAGCCGGAACTTCTGTAATTCCGTCTATTGACCCAACACCAAGTGGAACAAAACCTACGCCCGAACCCAATATTAGCCAGCCCTCTCTTCTTTTAAAATCGGCGCTTGTCCTGTCAACTAAACTATTGTCAACTTCAGTAACAACTCTTCTTCCCGAAAAATCAAAACCCTGATTAGACATAGGCGGGTGAAACGCTGTTTGTGTAAGAGAAAAATTTCCTGATTCGATATTGCTGGCCGCTATGCCTCTTCCTCCGGGTTCTCCCGGTCCTCCGCCAAGTCCGCCTCCGCCATCGCCCGAACCGCCTGCTCCTCCGCTATCTTCAACCTTGCCTGCCCCCGGCTGCTGCCCATTTCTTTCGTCTCTTGCTTTTCTTATATCATCAACAGTCCCCGAAGGCAACCCGCTTGTTTCGGCTATTTCAGGTGAAAGTGTAGCATAGATAAGGTTGCCTCTAAGATTCTTTAGTTTTATTTTACCATTTTCATTTATGAATATGAACGAAGTGTTCCCGGAAGTTCGTTGTTCGCGCATAGTTTTTTTAGGCACTTGTTTTTTATCCCATTTTATTTCGGCTATATAGTTTCCTCCTGAAGTATTAATGCGGTTAATATATATACTTAACCTTGTGTCCATAAACATATCAAAATCGGTTCTGACACCTTCTTCGAGAGTGTTCCTATTGCCGGCAAAATCGCGGGCAACATATTCCATGAATTTAAACACATCCCTTTTCTCATAAGCATCAGCCATTTTTACAATAGCATCCTGAACTTCCTTCATATAATCAAGATCTTTATAAACAATACCGTCGATACCTTTAAAAATATCGACTATAACTTCTCTCCCGGTATCCGTTTTTATCTGAAGAAAAGGTTTATACTTTTTTTCAGGAACAGCATTAAAAGAATATGATATTTTAGAATTTAACGGTATCGGTTTCCAGCTATTACCCGAATCCTCGGATATCAATACACTCGCGTATTCCCTTACATTAGGAAGGTCCGCAGTGATCGTCAGTTTTCCTCCCGGAGCATCCTTTTTTTCAATTATAAACGTTCCGGTTCTATTACCTACCGGACGGCCGTTTACAGAGGGATCATTGACATCAAAATTTTCAGGCTTATATATCGGTTTTTCAGGTTCAGGGCTTTCTGGCTTACCCTGTAGTCCCGTCCCGCCACCGGCCGAACCGCCGCTAGCTCCTGACTTTTTGTCCAACTCTTTTCTGTATTCAATGATCGTTTCTTGCAGTTTCGTCCATTCTTCAACTATTTTTTTTATTTCCGGATTCTCCTTAACATTCTTCATCATTATAAGATTATTCGTTGCCGAATTTTCTATAGATAGCAGCTCTTCTTCTATCTGCCTTAAAGATTTTCCCGGAGCGTCTTTTATTTTTTCGTATCTTTCCCGGGCATTCTTATAATTGTTTTGCAAACTGCTTATTCTTTTATTATATTCTTCTATCGCTTCTTTTTGTTTTGTTTCGTAGAACTCAATAATTTGGGGGATCCCGGCATAACTCTCAATTTGAGTATAGTAGTGATCCTTGAGACTGAACCATGAATATGAGACAAGTGTTGTCCCTATGTTTTTTTTCAAAGATACCAACACATCAACAAGTTTAGAATTGTTTTCCCAAAATTCTTTCATTTTATCAATATACCGCGCACCTTCGCTGTCTTCGGGATCAACTAAAATATTTCCGCCCTGGCCGAACAACTTTAAAGCTTTTTTCTTTATCTTTTCCGGTTCCCAATACATTTCAAATTTCATGATTTCTTCACTTACCCTATTTATCACATTTACTAGCACCTTAACATCCCTGTCAGCTTCGGCTTTCGGTTTCATTTCGGCAATGCTTTTATTCAGATATTCCATGGCTTTTTGCCCGTTAAAAGGATCTTTATTTATATTATCCATCATTTCCTCTATAGTACCCTGATAGCTCGGTGTTCTTACCGAAAAACCGGTATAGCGGTCATTTGTGATTATCCCTGTAGACCTGCGGTTATAACGTGAATTTTTATTTGCCGTAATAAAAAAAGAATGCGCTCCGTAACTTCCGCATATACTCTTTCCGCTTTCATTATCTCCCTGCAAAACTCTGAGATTTGCAGGAACGGTTTCTTCATATTTACTTATTACCTCTGTAACAGCCTTGTAATACTTTTCATACATGGCTTTTTCTTTAACATAGATCCTTGGGGCTGTTTGCGTGTCTTTAATAAGATTGTCTCTTAATTCTTCAAGATCTCTTAATGCCGATTCATAAGTGCCGACATCATGGAAAGAATACTGTTTTTGAACCGCGTTCAAACACCCCTCTGAATATCTCCAATAACCTCCGAAATACATTTCATTCCCTATTTCATTAACAACCTTTCCGTAATCCAAATTAAAATCATCCAATGCTTCGCGTAGTTTTTGACCTCCGCCGTCTATCGCGTCTATGATATTTTGCTGCATGACTCTTCCTCTTGCTAGAATTTCGGTCATAACGAGATTTTCCATCGCGGATAGAACTTCAATGTCTTTTGCCTGATCCCTTGTTAATCCTCCGTTATAGGCATGCATATACGGTGAAGTAGCATTACCCCATGCATCACCTATGTTTCTTACTGCGTGCAGTTTGCTTGCTCTTTCCTCAGGCGTTCTCGCTTTATTATATTCTCCCGCGGCCGCGTCATGTTGCGGCTGATATACAGCGTTAATTCGAGCGACCGCGTCTTGAGCGGCTTTTTGTTTTTGCGCGATCTCTTGGCTGCTTTGGTCTATAACATTTTTTCTAACCTCAAAATAGTGATCATAAAGTCTATTAGCGGCTTCTTCGTCATATCCGCCCGTACCATCTTCCTTAACCTCGTTTCCGACCGCTTCAAGCGCCGAGAGTATCGAACTTTTATCCATGGGAGAGTATGTGACAGATTGTCCTTTACTGTAAGTGGATACATACTCGGAATATTCTTTTTCTTTTTTAGTAACATTGTTCTTAGCGTCGATCTTTTTATATCCTAAAAAATTTTCCTCAAATCTTTGTATTAAAGAAAGATAGACCTCGGCATCCGCTAAAGTCTTTTGCGTAACAGCCTTTACGGCTTTTTCAGCTTCTCTTGTTTTTTCTTCCTCCTGCCGGATCTTTTCTTCAAGTTCGTTCTTTATTTGTTCTTTTTTCTTTAGTTCGTCCTTAAGCGTCTGCAGGTGGTTTATAAGGGCTTTTTTCATAGCATCTCCGCCCTCTTCTTTTGTTTTTGTATTACCGTCATATTTGGCGTAAAATCCGGAATAAGCCAGCTGCTCATCCCATTCCCTTGTAACATAACTGTTAATATCGGTATTCAGTATCCATTTAGCGAAAGCCGCTTTATCCGAGGGCTGTACCGGTAAAAGTATTTTTAGTTTTGCTTGGAAAGCCGCATCAAACGCGTATGCCATTACATATTCTCCAAGCGCTTCGACAAGCGACTGAGCCAATCTATAATAACCCCATCCGGGTATAAAATATTCCATTATCTTATCCGCTACTTCTGTACCCATTTTTCTTAAACCCTTCTCCGCCCCGCCTGTAGACCATTCCTTATAGACTGTGTAACCGGTATCCAGCGCGTCAATCGAGTGACCTATCGCCTTCATTTTTGTGTCAAGCTCACTAGCGATCTCAGCCGAAGCTTTACTCCACAAAGCTCCTACGTTCTTATCCTCAATTATCGCTTCCATAAGCATCTTTGTTACTCTTTTTTTAAAGATATCCGTCTGAATACGCTGTTTTGCGTATTCTTTTAATTTTTCCTTGAACAATCCTATGCTTTGTTTTTCGGTTGCTTCCCAAATCCGTTTTTTAGCTTCTTCAAGCATATACTTTATTTTTTTCTCGTCCGTCATCGGTGTCATTTTAGCCGAATCTCCCAGAAAATTACTGAGCGCCCCCATAAGCTCTTTAACCGCCGTTGCCGTAGCGCTGTCATCCGCGAAGGAATCCGTCCCGGGCAAAAAACAACTAAAAAAGAATATCCCGGCCGTTAACAAACTAATAATTTTTTTCATTTATCACTCCTCAAAAATAAGGTTGAACACATTAAACAAAAAAGGCATCCGTCGGGATGCCTTTTTCATGCTCTCATATTTCAAATTTTTATTTTCATGTCCTTAAATTCCTAGTACCGTCGGTTTGTACGGCATATTTAAAAGATATTTCATTTCCCACCTTATTCAATATTTCAATCTTTGCAAATTCACCGGATGTTGTCTTATAAATATATACCTGTCCCGCTACAAGACCAACTGTTACATTTAGATTGTATCCTTCACTTGATGCCTCTGTAATGCCATTAAAATTCGAAGAAAGAATCCATCCCGGATTGCCATTTGGATCGAGTTCGCCGACATCATTTGAAAAATCTCCGTTAGCCATAACTACTTGATTTGATGAAAGATCATACTCTTCCCCATCAATAAACGAGCCCTCTTTTACTGTAAGCGTTGATACAGCACCCGCTCCTCCGGCGTCTTCCGTCTCCCCCGCACCCGGCTGTGTCTGGTCCCTATCATTCCTCGCTTCGCGCACAGCTTCCACAACCGCGGAACTAAGTCCCGACGCTTCGGCGATCTCCGGCGACAATGTCGCGTAAATAAGGTTCCCTCTCAAGTTATATATCTTCATCGCTCCGTCTTCGATCTTAAATACAAAAGTTGTTCTGCCTGAAGTCATCTGCTGCTGCCCTGTTGAGCGAGGTATCTGTTTTTTATCCCATTTAGTTTCAGCGCTAAATAGATCTTTCTCTCTTACTATCCTTTCAACATAAATAACAAGTCGTATGTCGGTGAACATATCAAAATCAAATCTTACCCCCTCATCAAGAAAAACTTTATTACCAAGATATTCTCTTGAAACCAGCCGCGAAAAATCATTTACACTTTGTCTTTCATAGGCCAGCGAAACACCTCTTATAGCTTCAATGATCATTTCTTTATAGTCCACATCACTGTATACTATAGCTTCAACATCCTGAAATACCTTTATCTCCTGGCGGCTGCCGGAATCATCAATAAACTGAACGATCGGATCATATCTTTTACCCGGCAAAGGAGTGATCTCATATTGCAAATTCTCTTGTACCGGCATTTCCTTAAATGTCATCCCGCCGTCTTCAGAAAAAAGTATTTTGCCGATATTATCAAGATGCGAAAATATGCCGGTGATAATGATCTTGCCGGTTCTTAGATCTTCGCTTCTCACGATAACTTCGCCCTTAACTGTTTGCAGTGAATAAGTATTAAGCCTCGCGTCAAGTATCACAATCGGATCAGTGCTTATCCTGCCGCCTGAAGGAGTACCGGCTTTGCCCGCTGAACACCACGCTTGATCCGATACCGCATTAACCGCAAAAAACAGAACTGCCAAAATGAACATAATATTTTTTTTTGTTAGTTTCATCTTTTTCCTTTTTAAAATATATTATTGCAACTAAAAAAACAACATCAAAACGGATTGTCGCCTTTAATTTGATACAGCTTCCATCCGGTATCTTCCCGTTTAAAAACAAACTCAGCTTCTCCTTCGGTAAGAGTAATATTACCGGTTGAAAAAGGCACACTTTTTTTCAGCCATTTGAACGACAAAAATAGTTTATTTTCTGAAGGAATAACATTATTCAGGAAATATTCTATTTCCAGTGTATTGTTACCCGCAGTAGATGTGCCGAGATTATTTAAAAGATCTGTACCTGATGGCACAAAATCATTCGAAACTATCTCCCCAAAATTTCCTCTTGTGTAAATAAGATATGAATCAAAAACTTTATCAAGAAGAACCGCTGCCAGTTGCCTTGAACTTGAAGGATTCTTTTTCAGAACATCAGTAGAACCGGCTGGATGAGCAAGAACGGAGCTAAAAACAAATGTTAACAGTATGAATATGACTTTTTTAAAGTTTCGCATTTTTCCTCTTATTAAAAATTGCTCATGAATTTCAAAATAGCCCTGTTTTCTTTATAACTTTGAGTTCCGTCTTCATGAACATATCTATTCTCTTCGAGTCTTAATACGCATCTTGTATCTCTTTTTTCACTAAGACGATATTCCGCCTCAAAAAAAGCCCTGTTCCCTTCCATATTAGATCCGGGACCTGCGGCATCATAAAAACTGATGTTATTTCCGAACCTTAGATCGCAATTATCAAGTATAGAATACGTTCCGTTGAATGAATGATTCACATTAAAATCAGGATTATTATCGTTTTTAGTACTTCTAAAATCAAAAGAAAGTTCATTCCCTAAATAAAGCCTGCGCCCAAAAAGATCGGTATCAAAAGATAAGTTGCCACCAACTCTATGATATATATCCGAACCTGAATTATTATTAGCTAGATCATTGTATTCTCTGAACTCATAATATGTTCCGTAGTATATTTTTCCTTCATTCATAGAATCGTTCATCGAAACACCGTATGTAGAAGTTTCAGATTCAAGCGAGTTCACTTTATCAGAAGAATTCCTATGTAATAAATTCACATAAGTTCTTGCAGAAAAACTTTTTCTTGCGTCAAACGGCCTTATATTAAGGGTTATGTACTGTTCATCATTATATGTTCTAACTGTTCGTGAACTGCCTTTAAGCTTATCCCAGTAAAAGTTTTCAACGAACGAAAGATTGACCTGATCGATCATCTGCCAATCCATTGAGACCTGATGCTGTAATTTATCGGTTGAAGCGGAACCTGTGTTAGTATAAAATTTTGGATCTACATAATAAAAAAGGTAACGAACATTTACTTTATCAATGGTAAGTGAAGGCTTTATTCTGAAAGCCGTGCCGTACTGGGTATCTTTTTCAACATGAGCTCTCACGTCTTGCGTATAAATACTTTCTGCAAGTTCATACTCAACTTTCAAATTATTGACAACTTTAGCTTCACCGTCAAAGCCGAAAACAGAGTTATCCATATCATTTGTATCAACAAACTTATCTACTGAACCTTTATCGTCCTGAGACGTAGCCCCCTGAAACCCTAATCTAAACTGCGGGAAAAAATATGAATCATTCTCAAATAAATAATCAGCTTTAGCTCCATACACATATTTAGTGTACTGGTCCATTGCTATATCTGCTTCATTATTACGTGCCGCTACAAAATTATATTTCATTCCCTCAGGATAAGAAATTTTTGCATTAAACCCTTCCAAGCTAGACCCCATAACAAACTGGCTGAAATCAGCGTAAATATCTCCGAACTCAACAACATTATCCTGATTATATATTTTAGTTGAAAGCTGTTTTAATCTGACATCTTTACGTGAATCAACCCTTCTGTCATCTGTTTTTCTTAAATAAAGCTGGCTCTCGAACTGATAATCCCTAAATAGTTTTTCTTGAACATTTAAGTTAAGTCCGGTTGTATGGTCAACGCCTCTTCTAAGAAAAGATTTTTCACCGTTACCGCTAACACTGTTCCAGCTTATCGTTTCATCTATTGTTCCTGATATCCTTCCTGAACGTTCCGGCCCGTATTCTCCATAAGCGCCGAAATCCACGAGATCTTTCGCTCTTTGCGCAAGACTAAACGAAGCATTATCCACTCCATCGGCAGAACCTGAGTCAGATCCTCCTCCTAAATAATAAACTTCAACTGAAAATGCTGAAACGGCAAAAAATGTGGATATTAGAACTACAGCAATTGAAAGGAACAATTTTTTATTTTTCATAGACACCCTTTTTCATTAATAAGAATTAATATTAACACATGATAGTTGGCAATATACTACAATAAATAATAAATTATTTCAATATTTACTATAACTCAAAAACAACTTAATTAAATATAATTCGGGGAAGCATATTTAGTGAACAAACCCTTATCACTCGTGATAACCCTGCGAACAGGAATATGCGACGGATGATTAGCCGTATTTAACCATGTCCATGCATCATCTATTTCTTCGGATTTAAAATAACGGGTTTCGGCCATAATAAAAATAGATTCAGCAAGTAACTCGCTCATAACCTTTGTCCAGGAATGCACAGCCACAAGCGCGATATACTCTATATCTTTAACATGATGTTTAAGAAACTCAAATAGTTCCCATTCGGATTTAATATCGGCCCCTTGCATTTCTCTGGCATCTATCAAAAGCCTGAGTTTTTTATTAGCAAGTTTTACAGATTTTTCCATTTCGGGCAAAAATCCCTGCACATCTTTGGCAGTAAGTTTTCCCTTAACTTTAAACCCTAAAATATTATCATGCTTATGGTCATACTTTTCAATACTCATACTGTCTCCTTTCGTTTTTTATACTTTATGGTTAAAAATAGATCAACAGCGACCATCAATGTGTTAGAAAAGTACAATAATATAACAATATCTCTCTCCCCAAACCACTGAAAACATATACCGGAAAAATACCCCAAAAGAACGATCCCGACAAACGGAATACTTTTACCCTCAGAAGTTTTGGTTTTAAGAAGTTTATAAATAGACACCGGCCACGCCACACCGAAACAAACAAGCATAATAGCCTCGAAATACTCAGGATTCATGGCAGTTACTATAACATAATTTGCGCAGAGATAAAAGTTTATCTCAATATAATTTATGGCGTCTTTCGGTGAGTTCTTTGTTTCCCAGGTATTCGTCAAATGTAGTATCAACTCTGTCAATGTAACCTTTTGGCGTGATTTCAACAATTCGCGTTGCTACTGTTTGTACCAGCTGATGGTCATGAGACGAAAAAAGAACGGTACCTTTGAATTTGATAAGACCCTCATTAAGCGAGGCTATAGCTTCAAGGTCCAAATGGTTAGTGGGTTCATCCAATATTAAAACATTAGCCTGTACAAGCATCATGCGCGCGAGCATACATCTAACTTTTTCTCCGCCGGAAAGTACATTAACTTTTTTAAACCCTTCATCTCCGGAAAAAAGCATGCGTCCTAAAAACCCTCTTACAAAAGTCTCTTCGGTGTTTTCCGTATACTTTCTGAGCCAATCCACAAGTATTTCATCCGAATCAAAGTAGGTTGTATTATCTTTGGGATAATATGCCCGTTTTGTCGATGTCCCCCAGGTAAACTTGCCGGAATCTTGTTTTTGTTCACCCATTAATATTTTGAACAACATAGTTTTAACCATATCGTTTTGTCCGACAAAAGCTATTTTGTCGCCCTTCTCTACACGCATAGTAAAATTTTTAAATAAAGTTTCACCGTCGCGTGAACTCGAAAGGTCTTCAATGTTCAATATGCTGTTGCCCGCGTCTTTTTCCTGCTCGAAATTAATATAAGGGTATTTTCTGGAAGAAGGTTTTATATCTTCGATTGTCAATTTTTCTAAACTTTTTTTACGGCTTGTGGCCTGTTTAGCTTTAGAAGCATTCGCGCTAAACCTTGCGATAAACTCCTGCAGTTCTTTACGTTTATCCATTATCTTTTTATTTGTTTGATCGCGCTGTTCCAAAGCAAGCCGGCTCGATTCCATCCAAAAAGAATAATTTCCCGCATATAATTGTATCTTACCGTAATCGATATCGGCTATATGCGTACAAACATTATCAAGAAAATGCCTGTCATGAGAAACAACAATAGCCGTATTGTTAAAGTTGCACAAAAACCCTTCAAGCCACACACATGTTTCTACATCAAGATGGTTTGTAGGTTCATCCAATAAAAGAATGTCAGGATTACCGAAAAGCGCTTGAGCTAAAAGCACACGGACTTTCTGCCAGCCTTCAAGATGTTTCATCTGAACTTCTAAAAGATCCTGTTCGATACCGACATTACTTAACAGTTTAGCCGCGTCTGATTCAGCGTTCCACCCATCAAGCTCCGCAAACTCACTCTCAAGATGCGCAACCTCCATCCCGTCTTCATCAGTAAATTCTTCTTTCGCATAGATCTCTTCTTTAGCTTTCATAATGTCATAAAGCCTCTTATGCCCCATTACAACAGTCTGCAAGACCGTGTATTCATCAAAAGCATACTGGTCCTGTTTTAATACAGACATTCTTTTCCCCGGTTCAATATACACATCGCCGGAAGTAGTATCAATTTCACCCGAAAGTATTTTTAAAAAAGTAGACTTGCCCGACCCATTAGCGCCGATCAACCCGTAACAATTACCTTGAGCAAAAGTAATACTTACATTAGCAAAAAGATCACGCTTACCGAACCTGAGCGTTACATTATTTGACGTTATCATATCGTTCCTTTACTTATCGTGGGGTCGCGTATCGTGGGGTCAGCCCTTGAAATGTGAAATGTTTGAACAAACATTTCACATTTCAAGGGCTGACCCCATTAGTAAATAAGCTACAAATAGTCTCTTATTTACTAATTACGGGTCTGACCCCATTACCGTGACCCCATTACCGTGACCCCATTACCAAACGTGGTATTCTACTAGGCTTCTACGGACATTTCAAGCTAAATCTTTGTCTATACCCGCATTTCCGGCAAAGGCTCTCGACTGCTTTTCTGTCAGAAAATCCGTTATAAATATTTTCAGCTCTTTTCCCTTCGATTATCTCTTTAAAACTTGAGACATTAATATTGCCTAGATCAATAGTACCCTCACTGTCAAGACAGCAAGGTACAACCGTTCCGTCGACTAGTATCCCCGCTTGTTTTCTAAGCCCCAGACAAAAACCATCTTCGTTTATATCCGGGATATCCTTATTCGGCCAATCAAAAAGCAGATTCTGACTGACATAAATATTTTCTCTGATCTTTATATCATTCCCATTGTAAGGTATATCTTCTATCTTATGTGGATAATCAAAATATTTTTCTATACGTTCCAATACATACGAGTAGTAAGTGTCTTTATTGTTAAGGTTCCAAAGTCTTAAACATGCAAAAAAAGTATGCCTTTTCTGTGCTTCGGTAATAAACTCAAAAATATCATCAAGATATTTATCAACTTTTTGGATCGATGTAGTTTTATCAAAAATATGCAGTGAAAAACTTATAGCTCTGAGGGCAGGTTTAGATAAAAGTTTATCTTTTTCTTCTTCGATAAGCGTACCGTTAGTAACAATATTTACTTTAAAATCATTCTCGTCACATAGATCAAGAAATGTCCCGAGTTCCGGATGCATAAGGGGTTCCCCCATAACATGAAAATAAAGATATTTAGAATATTCTTTAACCTCATCCAATATCTTTTTAAACTGTTCGATCTCCATAAACATAGGAGGTCTGGAAGTTTTAGGACAGAAACTGCAGTCTAAATTGCAAACATTGGTGATCTCAACATATAATCTTTTAAAAGTTATACCGGGTGCCCTTTTCATATCAAATTTCTTTGCCAAGAATTTCTTTAACAGCCTTTATAAATTCATCCATCACAAAAGGTTTTTCAAAAGTGTATTTCACATTTGGCAACGCACTTACAGTTTTAAGATGATCCCCTGCTTTAATTTTACCTCCGCCAGAAATAGCAATGATCTTTGCTTTAGGAAAATAACGCAGAAATTCAAAGATCGTCTCAACCCCTTCTTTATTGGGCATAATAATGTCAGTTATAACCAAAGGTACTGGATTGTCTTTATACAACTTAATCCCTTTTTCTCCGTCATAAGCACTAATTACACCATACCCTTGTCTTTCTAGCATCTCTTTAAGCACATCGCTGAACTTAACGTCGTCTTCAATAATAAGTATTTGTGCCATTTTTTCTCCTTTTAAAAAAAATTTTATATTTATCCGATAAGTACTTTTATTGCGGTCAATAATTCTTCGTTAGAAAAAGGTTTTTTAAAAGTATATCTAGCGTTCAAAACCCTTGCTACTTCTAAATATTCTTCCGCTGTACCAAGCCCTCCGCCTGAGATCGCAATTATCTTTGCGCTTGGATCATGCTGTTTTATATCCAATATGGCCTGAGTCCCGCCTTTAATAGGCATTACCATATCTGTAATAATAAGGTCCGGCGGATCTTTTCTATACAGATGAACACCCTGCGCACCGTTTTCAGCTGTTATGACAGTATAGTTATTCCTTTCCAATAGATCTTTTAATACATTCATCATTTGAACATTATCTTCAATAACAAGTATTTTGGCCATTTCTCTCCAATTGATTTAACTCTTGTCTTCGATCTTGCCGCTTTTCAATAGATCCAAAAAACAATTAACTACTTTTTCATCCCATTGCGTGCCTTTACCTTGATTCAGTTCGCTTAATATCTTTTCCATCGATAGCTTTCCCCTATAAGGTCTGTCCGTTGCCATAGCATCATAACTGTCAACAACTGCGATAACTCGCGCCTCAATAGGTATCTCCTCGCCTTTAATCCCGTCCGGATAACCTTTACCGTCATAGCGCTCATGATGATGGCGGATTATTTTAAGAATTGGGTTCAATGACTTTAAAGGTTTACAGAGTTCCTCGCCTATACACGAATGTTTTCTAATAGAATCAAACTCTTCTTCCGTCAACTTTTCTACTTTATTAAGTATTACTTCGGACACGCCTATTTTCCCTATATCATGCAGCTCTGCCGCTTTATTTAAAATTGATAATTGTTCTTTAGTAAAAGAAAGCTTAACCGCTATCAGGAACGATATCTCTTTAACCCGCGAACTATGATTGTGTGTATAGGCATCTTTGGCGTCAATAATAGAAACTAAAGCCGATAGGATATTATCCACATTCTCCAGCTCTTCATTCAATTTTTTCATCTTTATCAAAGATCGTATCCTCACCAAAAGTTCCTGCATATCAACAGGTTTGGTCAAAAATCCGTCAGCACCCAACTCTATTCCTTTAAGTTTTTGCTTTTTTTCTGAAATACCCGTGATCATAAGAACAGGTATACGCCTTGTTTTTTCATCACTTTTCAAGATTCTGCAGATATCATAACCATCGAGTTTAGGAAGTGTAATATCTAAAAGAACTATATCCGGCGACAAATCAATAGCTTTACGAAGCCCATCCTCTCCGTCTGATGCCGATACTACTTCATACTCTAAACGGTTGAGCATCTCCACCAGCATATCTCTAACCATATCATTATCTTCTATAACCAAAATTAGCGACATAATATTACTCCTTATTTATTTCAGGAAAATATATATTAAAAGTTGTTCCCTCTCCAAGCACACTGTTAACCGATATTTCACCACCGCATCCGGTCACTATGCCATAAACCATAGAAAGCCCTAGACCTGTACCCTGCCCTACTTCTTTTGTTGTGTAGAAAGGTTCAAAAATACGTTTTTGAGTTTCCTCATCCATCCCTTGCCCCGTATCAACAATACTTAACCTTATATATTTGCCTTCTTTTAAAGTTGAATATTTCGATGAGAGATCTCGATCTACTAACACGGAATCAACATTTATATCAATAGTTCCGTTAGGACCTTTGATCGCGTACTGACTGTTATTCATAAGATTCAGAATTATGTGTTGTATCTGATGCGGATCGACATATATATACCCGCAATCAATATTAATTTTTGTGCCTATTTTTATCAGACCCTTTAGTGAAGCTTCAAACATCTTCACAGCTTCTTTGACTAAAGGAACAATATCTACTTCAGTAAACTCCTGTTGATGTGTCCGGCTGAAAGCCATCATTTGACCTATCAGGTATTTTGCGCTTTCTATGCCCGATACGGCATTTTCAAGGTCTGAATATACCCTGCTTTCCGGATCAACGTCAGCCATGGCCATTTCCGTCCGGCCGCGTACAGCTGCGAGAATATTATTGAAATTGTGCGCTATCCCGCTGGCGATAGTCCCAATCGATTCCATTTTTTGTGATTGAAAAAGCTGCGCCATGATCTTTTCTCTTTCAGACGCTATTTTTTTCAAAAGTGTAATATCTCGTCCGTATAAGTTCACATAATTATGTTCTCTGATAGGCTGTATAACAAATTCCAATATTTTGTCACATGCTTCAAGTTCAACTGTTACACTTTGATCCTCATCAAAAGCCATTTTAATATTCTTTCTCCAACCTTCCGACATATGATCAAAAAGTTTACATCCGCAATGATCTAACAGCACGTGGCTTGCATTATTAGAGTATATCAGCACACCCTCAGGAGTTGTCCTAAGAACCGGATTTGGATTTTCACTTGGGAATTTAGCCAGACTTTCTCTTTGTTGGTCGGCCTTTTTACGTTCAGAAATATCTCTCGCGACAGCGATCATATAATCCTTTTCTTCAATTTTTACACATTTAACACTAACTTCTACCGGAAATGTACCGCCATCTTTACGCCTATGTGTACCTTCGATAACCGCAATGCCTGAGACAAACATTTTCTCTCTATGCTTTGCCCAAGCCCCCTCATCCGGAATGACTACTTGCAGATCCATAACTTTCATTTGAAGTAATTCTTCACGGGAATATCCCAATGAATTTACAGCCTGTACGTTAGCGTCAATAATTCGACCGTCTTTACTATCTATGACAAAAACGGAATCATACGTGTGATTCATAAGTTCCCAGAACAAAGATAATTTTTTTTCACCTTCTTTTAGATCGCTGATATCTTGCACAGTACCGACTAAAAATCTTTTACCATTCTCATCTGTATTCACTTCTCCGATAGCCCTGACCCATTTTTCACCATTATCAGTTTTAAGCCTATGGACTATATCATATGAACAGCCCTTTTCAACTGCATTTTTTATTGTTCCTACAACAAATTCTTTATCTTCCGGATGCAGATTATTTACAAAATCATTTATATGATGTTCACCCATTTTCAATTCAAATATATCGAACAATTTATCCGAGCCTGTAACTTGTTGAGTATCTGTATCCATTTTAAAATATCCCAAATTAGCAATATTTTGGGCTTTTTTGAGCAGATCCTCATTATCTTTTAATTCTTTTTCAGTTTCTTTTCGATTTGTTATGTCCTGCCACGCGCCGGACAATGTCATTACATTTCCTTCATCATCTCTTGTAGCCTCGCCTTCAACATGAACCCCAATATAATGGCCGTCTTTATGTCTAAGCCGATAATCTACGATATAATCGGCGGATTGTTCCTCTATATACGCTATCAATACTTTCATAACTCTTTCCTGATCTTCAGGGTGAATATGTTCAATCAAGAACCCGACAGTATGCACCCACTCATCTACTGAATAACCCAGCATTTCGGTAGCGATATTAGACATAATAAGTTTTGTTTCAGGACTTTTCCAATCAAGTCCCGGTGTTCGTATTCCTTCCCATAATGCTACATGCGCCCCGGTAGTAGCGCGTCTAAGTTGTTCATTCATTTTTATTGATTCATCAGTCATCTTATTCAGCGCTAGAATATGGTCATTGGTTTGTTTTTTTATTATTTGGAAAAATTTCAATATCGCGAAAATGCCGCCCAGCCAGAGAAAAATATAGCCGATAAAAAAGATCGGATGTCTGATTTCGATACAGCTATAATTTGCTCCATAGGGATAGAAACGCTTATACCTCCGCGCAGATCGCCTTCTTTGTACCCTTGTTTACTGTGACATTTCAAACAGCCTTCGTTCACATAAAACGGCCTCATCAAACGCAGGTATGGTTTGCCGTCTATAGTATCTAGAGAACAAACATCGTTCCCTTTTTTCTGGAATGTAGCAAGTGATTCCGCATCTTCCATTCTTGTACACATACTTTGTAAAGATCTAGTTTCCCATTCATCAGGCGCATTACCCGGGCGAATTGGATTCAAACTCGTAATATGTCCCTTGATATCAGAATAGGTTGAAGCAAGTTCCTGCACCTGGCGCGTCATGTATGCGGGATTGATCAATGTAAGCTTCATACCTTTTGTCGTTTCGATCACTTTATCTTCGACA
Source organism: Candidatus Omnitrophota bacterium (assembly GCA_015231715.1). Next base: position 1,383 of record JADGBB010000015.1, on the reverse strand, counting down.
TCAAGATAGGGATTGGGGCTGGTTTTCTCGGTCAACGGCACATAAACACCGCCTTGCATAGCGTTCCATTGACGATAAATCATATCTTTTTCTATGCCGATCTCTGCCTGCATTCGGGCCATCTCAAAAGCTTCGTTTCTGTTGCTTAAAAGCGAGAACAATATTAGGAAAAAAACTAATATAGTCCATCCCGTCAAAGCTATAACAACATTTGACTTTGAGATCGCGCCGATTTTTTTAAGGTTATTGTGTTTTTTCATACAATACAAACCAACCCTCAGCATAACTCTTTATATGCCACGCTAAACTACAAGACTTGTTTTATTTTTTCTATCAGCTGTTCGGCCTTGATAGGTTTTTCGAGAAAATCAACATGGTTGATAGCTTTCATTCCGGCAAATGACGGTGTATTAGGCGCGAGTACGCTCACAACTATTACAGGAGTTTCCTTCGTTTTTTTATCCTGCCTTAAAAAGAAAAATAAAAAATCTCCCGGCATGGGGTACATTATAATATCCAGTATTATTACGTCATAGTCATTCGTTTTCGCTTTTATTTTCGCGACTTCAGCATTATCTACAATATCGACATTGTATTCGTCTTTATATTCAGAAAAAATCATCTCATATATACTTCTCATGTCCTCTTCATCTTCTACGATGAGTATTTTTTTTATTCCGGTTTGAGTATCTGTCATTACAACTCCTTTTCTTTTACCGCTAGAGGAAGTTCCAAATATACGATAGTGCCTTTCCCTTCTCCTGCAGATGATAAATTAATATTACCGTCATACAAAGAAACAATTTCTTTACAAATATATAACCCTAGTCCCGTACCTTCGGAAACAATATTATGCTTCCAAAATTTTTCGAACATATGCACTTTATCTTCTTTTGTTAATCCGCAGCCGGTATCCGATATCGTTACAGCGGCAAAATCTTTTTTAATTTCACTTTTTATTGTGATCCCTCCTAAAGATGTATACTTAACGGCATTATCAATTATGTTTCCGATCACGAGTGTCAGGTCTTTCTTATCCATCAATATCTTATCCGCCGCCGGATCCAATTCAGTTTTTATATTAAGCGATTTTTTTCTTATTGCTGGTTCCTCCAAATTGACAACATCGTCCAAAACCATTTTTAACGAAGATCTTTTTATTTTTATCATATCTTTTTTTCTCATTCCTATAGTGAACGCTTCTACTATTGAAGTAATATCCTTCCTTACTTTCGCGATATTTTTATTGGCAATATCCGCAGCGCGCAAAAGATTGACTTGATCGTTCTTTTCTATACTTTTTTTGACCACCAGTAAAGCCATCTCAGTCAAGGCTATAGGTGTTTTAATACTGTGCGATATATCACGGATCAAATTCATTTT
>JADGBB010000014.1 GCA_015231715.1 Candidatus Omnitrophota bacterium | reverse complement strand
CAGAGGTAAAACATTTTTGGGTTCATTAACAAAAACAAAAAACTCTATCGGATTAGCGCTAATTTGTGTCATATAAAGAAAATTAGGCTTTTTACAGCGTTTCGGTATGCTTATATTGCCCGGATCAAATTTTTTTAAAATTTTATTCAATTGAGGAGTTGAAAAATTAGTCCTTACTATATCAAAATGCTTTCTTATTAACTCCAAAGTTTTACGGATATTTTTCCCGGTATTGGCAGAAAGAAAAATTATCGGGAATTTTCCTAATCTTGGTAGTTCTTCTAATAATCTTTTTTTGTAATCTTCCTGCGTAATATCTTCAACATCTTGCGCAAGATCCCATTTATTTACACCTATAACACATCCCTTATAGTTTTCTTCTATTATGTCAAGAACTCCCTGGTCATCTTTTCTGAATCCATCGGCCGCATCTATAAGAAGAAGAACCATATCAGCTCTTTCTATGGTTCCTGTGGAACGCATTATGCTGAAAAGATCAACAACATTTTTAATTTTTCTTTTGTGTCTTATCCCTGCAGTATCAACCAAAATATATTTTTCATTATTGTAGTTAAAATTAGTATCAATGGAATCTCTGGTAGTGCCAGGAATTGCGCTTACAATAACTCTTTCCTCGCCCAATAGGCTGTTAACGAACGAAGATTTTCCTACATTCGGCCTTCCTACAACAGCGATTTTTATAACCTCTTCTTCGTCCGGCACTGTCTTTAAATTTTCTTTGGTCAACTCCATTATTTTGTCGCATAGATCATATATTCCTCTTCTATGAAGACATGAAATAGGCAAAACTTCTTCAAACCCTAATGAATAGAACTCTGTAATGTCCTCATCCATTTTATTGTTATCAGATTTATTTGCAACTACCAGAACTTTTTTGTTAGCTTTACGCAAAAGATGAGCCACTTCAATATCGCAAGGAGATATCCCTTCTGTTATATCTACGACAAAAATAGCCAACACTGATTCTTCTATTCCTACAAGAATATGTTTTTTTATTTGCGGAGACAATATATCTTCATCATCTTTTAAGTACCCGCCGGTATCGATCAGATTGAACGCAAATCCGTTTATCTCCAATAAAGCCTCAGCTCTATCCCGCGTAGTTCCGGATTCCTCCAAAACAACTGATTTTCGCATATTCAATAAAGCATTGAAAAGCGATGATTTCCCGACATTGGGCCTTCCGACGATACATACTGTAGGTAAACTTTTATTGCGTGCCATTGACCTCACGAGCTCCTATTCTTAAATAATCCAGACCGGAAAGTACAGTGAGAACAACGGTAACATTCCATAGCCATGATGAATGATAAAATTTCAATAACATAGCTATTATGGTTAACATCTGAAAAAAAGTTGTTATTTTGCCTAAAACCGTAGGCTTAATTTTTATTGAACCTGAAACTAAATATATACCTGCTATACCTATTAATATGATCAGATCCCTTCCGATGATAGTAACAGGTACATAAATAGGCATATCTAAATAAGCCGGGAGCCCCCCAACAACACTAAAACAAATATATGCTGAATTCAAAAGCAATTTATCCGCGACCGGATCCATTACACTTCCGAACACAGTTTTCTGATCAAATGTTCTTGCTAAATATCCGTCCAAAGCATCCGTCAAGCTAGCCACAATGAAAACTATGAACGCCATAAAAAGATTTCCGTAAAGCACAAGTGCGACAAAAATCGGAACAAGAACAATGCGTAATAATGTTAGTCTATTGGGCCAATTCATAATAAATAGCTTTTAGCTATCAACTCCCTTCTTTTAATAGTTTAATTCTATTCGGGGGCCAATGTATAACAAAGGCTTTTCCCACTAATTTTTCATACGGTGCAAATCCCCAATAACGTGAATCCAAAGAGTTTGCGCTGTTATCGCCTAAAACATAAAAACTGTCTTCAGGGACATCAATAACTTTATCGTCCGCTCCAAATTCGCCGCGATTATAATAATAAAATTTTTCGATAGGTTCTATCAGAACTTCTTCCCCGTCAACATAAATTCGCCCCGAAGATATTTTAACTGTTTGTCCTCCATTCGCTATCAGACGTTTGACCAAATATTTTTTCTTTTCAATAGGCGACAGAAAAACGACAATATCACCGGTTTCAGGCTTTTTAAATTCCGGTATTCGTTTATCCATAAAGGGTATTTTCGCACCATAAGCAAATTTACTAACAAAAATACGATCGCCGGGTTTCAACGTAGGGAACATAGAACTCGACGGTATCTTAAAAGGCTGAACAATAAAAGTTCGAATAACCAGAGCCAGAATACCTGCAATAATTATTGGTTTTATCCATTCATTCCACCAGTATTCCCATGTTTTCAAACGTTCCATTTCACTCCCTTTATTTGTTTTCTATAAATCCTCATCCAGTCTTCATTGCATTAAGAAACGCCTCTTTGGGGACATCTACGTTACCAATACTGCGCATCTTCTTTTTTCCTTCTTTTTGTTTATCCCACAATTTTCTTTTACGGCTGATGTCGCCGCCATAGCATTTCGCAGTTACATTTTTTTTCATGGCAGCAATCGTTTCGCGAGCAAGAATATTCCCTCCCACAGCTGCCTGCAAAGCTATTTTAAACATATGTTTAGGAATAGATTCCTTCAGTTTTTTGACGGTATCTAATCCTTTATCCCTGGCTTTATCCCTATGAACGATGCAGGACAAAGCATCGCAGATCTCACTGTTTATAAGAACATCCATCCGAACAATATTCGCTTTTCTATATCCGATGACCTCATAATCTAAGGATCCATAGCCTTGTGTTGAAGACTTGATCTTGTCATAAAAATCCACAACTATCTCAGCTAGAGGTATATTATAAGTAAGCTGTACTTTTTTAGGGTCAAGATATTTAGTGCTGACAAAATCACCTCTTTTATGTTCACACAATTTCATCAAAACGCCTACAGATTCCGTAGGCGTAAAGATATAACATCTAACATATGGTTCCTCAGCATGCTCGATAATGCACGGGTCAGGAAACTTTGTCGGATTATCCACGTCTATCATCTCGCCGTTCGTAAGATAAAATTTATAATTAACACTCGGAGATGTTAGAATAAGTTCAAGATCAAATTCTCTTTCCAATCTTTCGTGTATGATCTCCATATGTAGAAGCCCAAGAAATCCGCATCTAAAACCAAAGCCCAAAGCAGCAGAAGTCTCGGCATCATACAAGAACGACGGATCAGACAATCTCAATTTTTCCATAGCTTTACCAAGCTCTTCAAAATCTTCATTCGAAACCGGGTAAATACCGCTGAACACCATAGGCTTAACTTTTTTATAGCCAGGCAAAGGATTGGGCGCCGGATGACGGCTGCTGGTAACGGTATCCCCGACTTCTACTTCACCCGCATCTTTAATATTACAGATAATGTAACCAACCTCACCGCAATCAAGACAAGTTTTCGGGGTTTCATAAGGAGTAAATACTCCGATCTCTTTAATCTCATATTTCCTGCCGGAGTGCATCATATCAACCTGCATCCCCTCTTTCATTGAACCATTAATTACTCTAAGATAAACAATAACACCTCTATAAGAATCATATGATGAATCAAATATCAATGCCTGGAGCGGAGCGTTTATATCACCTTTAGGAGACGGTATCTTTGCAACAACAGCTTCCAAAACATCTTCGATCCCGATCCCGGCTTTAGCACTGGTCAATATTATCTCTTCCGGATCCACGCCTAAAAGATCGACCATTTGCAATGATACTTCGTCTATCCTGGCATTTTTAAGGTCAACCTTGTTCATAACCGGCACAATAACAAGATTATGTTCCATGGCAAGATACAAATTAGCTACGGTTTGAGCTTCAACGCCTTGAACGGCATCAACGATTAAAACTGCTCCTTCACAAGCCGCAATAGACTTAGATACTTCATATGTAAAATCTACATGTCCAGGTGTATCAATTAAATTAATATTGTATAAAATTCCGTCTTTTGCCTTATATTCAATTTTGACTGCACTTGACTTTATCGTTATTCCTCTTTCTCTTTCAAGATCCATGTTATCCAGAAACTGATCCCTGAACCCGCGCTTTTCAACGGTACCGGTAACTTGCAGCATTCTATCTGCTAAAGTTGATTTGCCATGATCAATATGAGCAATAATACAAAAATTCCTTATTTTTTTCATCTTATCCAATTTATTTTCCCTGCCCTCTTGTTATTTTTTTAAAAACATTGAAAAAGCATAATCTTTACCGAACTTAATATACTCCAAAGACTTTTTTGCAGATGAAGTCTCGCTGTATATCCTTAGTTTCGGCTCGGTGCCGCTGAAGCGTATCATCATCCATGTCCCGTCATCACATATAAATTTAAATCCGTCACAATCATTTAACCTTACAACATTTCTGTTACAGACCTTTACCAAAGGTTTTTTCTTTATGCCGTTTATTATCAAATCTCTTTTCTCTTTTGGGAAAAGAATATCTTCTCTTTGATAATCGTACTCTCCATACTCCTTTCCCATATCTTTTACTACTTCGCTTAACGGTTTATTCTTAGATATAAGCATCTCTATCATCATTAGCGCCGCTAATATCCCGTCTCTTTCCGGAATATAATTTTTAAAACCTAATCCTCCGGTTTCCTCGCCGCCCAAAAGTATATCATTAGTGTACATTAAATCACAAATTGACCTGAATCCTACAGGTGTTTCATAGATCTTTAACCCGTACTTTTCGCATATTTTATTTATAAGAGCTGTTCCGCAAACTGTCTGAACTACCCCGCCTTTCATTTTTCTTTTTTCAATAAGATGCAGCAAACATAGTGCCATCACTTTATGTCCGGTCAATATTACACCTTTTTCATCGGATATACCTAATCTGTCAGCATCTCCGTCTGTGGCTATCCCCAGATCATAGCCTCCTCGTTTAACTTCATTGGCTAGATCTTTAAGATGTGCAGGGTTTGGTTCAGGTGCCCGCCCTTTAAATCCGGGATTGACTTCTTCATTCATATAATCTATTTTAACTTTAGTATTTTTCAAAAAACCGCTCAAATATGTCCCGCCGACACCATTCATTGAATCCACAAGTATCTTTAAAGTTCCTTTTCTCAGGATATTCATATTTGTTTGTTTTTTTATAGCGTTCATCTGTAATGATACTATATCCGTCAAAACGACTTTATTTTTCTCTATAGCACTTTCTAATGTCAAATAATTAACTTTATTTTTATAAAGATTATTTTCGATCTTATTTATCAGATCTTCGCCGGCTGAGCCGCCGTAATAACCTTTATATTTAATGCCGTTATACGCAGGAGGATTATGGCTGGCAGTAACGACAACACCGCCTGTAAGTTTATTATCATGTATATGCAGGCTTACAGCCGGTGTCGGACAAGCTCTATCTGTCAAAATCACATTAATACCGTTAGCGGCTAAAACTCCCGCTATTTTTTCGGCATATTCGCGCGATAAAAACCTAGTGTCATAACCTACCACGATCTTTTTCTTTTTATAAATAGCGCCTTTTTCTTTTTTTATAAAATCAGCTATAGCCTGTGCCGTTATCAGCACATTCTCGAAAGTAAAATCTTCGCTTATTACAGCACGCCATCCGTCAGTACCAAATTTGATCTTCCCCATTTTCCTCCGACTATCTTTTTAACGACTCTATTGCTTCTCTATAATCATTTTCTCCGAAAACCGCAGTCCCGGCCACCAATACGTCTACACCTGAATTTATCGCGATCTTCGCTGTTTCTTTATTAATTCCGCCGTCAACTTCAATAATGCCTTTAAATATACTTCGAAGTTCTTTAACTTTGATCATCATGTCTTTCATGAATGATTGACCGCCAAACCCGGGCTCAACAGTCATGATAAGCACCATATCAACTTTATCCAGGAAATTTACTATAGTTGAAAGCTCAGTATTAGGCTTTATCGATATACCAACTTTTTTACCTTTATCTCTTATTTGTTTAATCACTTTTTCAGGATCGACAGTTGCCTCATTATGAAAGGTAATGATATCACTGCCTGCCTGCGCAAATTGATCTATATATTTTTCAGGATCCTTTATCATCAGATGCACATCAAATATCAGATCCGTTACGGGTCTGAGAGATTTCACTACTAAAGGGCCTATAGTTATATTCGGCACGAAAACCCCGTCCATAACATCAATATGGACCCAATCAGCACCTGCGCGTTCTATGGCTTTAATCTCTTCGCCAAGACTGGCAAAATCAGCCGATAATATACTGGGTGCAATTAAAATATTTTTTTTTGTCACGATCATTCCTTAAATTATAGTTGTTTGATCATCTTTTTAATATGTGCTTTATCTTTAGCATTGATTTTGCCGATAATAGATAAATTTAAATTTTCGGGTAAAAACAAATCACAAGAAGTTTTTCGCACATTTTCAGAAGTGACATTATCTACTTTTTTGAGGATATTATTCACATCAGGTATCTTCCCGTCAGTAATATAATTATCGCCAAGCCACATCATTCTAGCAGAAGTGCTCTCTAAGGCAAGAAGAAACTGTCCCTTAGAATATTCTTTGGCCCTTGTTAATTCTTCATCTGATACATTTTCTGTTTTCAGTTTTTTTAATTCTTTTAGTATAGCTTCATTAGAAAAAGCCGCTTTATTGTTATCAACTCCTGCATGAACTACAAATTCACCTACATCTTTATGTCTTTTATAGCTCGAACCTATATCATAACACAGCCCGTTCTTTTCTCTTAGTTCTTCAAATAATCGGGAAGACATATTTCCTCCCAATATAACATTCAATAAACTATTTATAACTCGTCCGTTGGTATCGTTCGCTATTGTTCTAAAACCCATTGCCATATGCGCCTGATTAGTGTTGCCGGTCTCAACGCTAAAACATTCATTTTTTTGTTTTATTCTCGGTGTCTTATATGAAAAAACATTATTTGATTTTTTCTTTTCAAAGATCTCTCCGACTTTTTCAACAAATTTATTTTGTTCAATATTACCAGAAGCTATAACGCTCATATTCTCCGGAACATAATATTTATTTTTAAAATTCCTTAGATCTTTCCTTGTAAAAGCTTTAACATTTTCGATCGTTCCTGTCAAAGGCCTGCCTAAAGGGTCATCCGGCCACATCATTTGTGCAAGATTCTCAAGCACCTTTTCTGCCGGCTGATCTTTATACATATTTATTTCTTCGCAAACGACAAATTTTTCTTTTTCTAATTCAATAGGATCGAACTTAGGATTAGTGACCATATCTGCAAGTATCTCTAGTGCTCTATCGGTATATTTTGAAGGAACTTTTACCATATAGCAGGTTGTTTCATCTGATGTAAAAGCATTAAAAAGCCCACCTACCCCTTCAATAGATTCTTTAAGATCCTTAGCAGACCTAGTCAAACTTCCTTTGAAAAGCATATGTTCTATTAGATGGCTAATTCCGCTTGTTTTAGCTGTTTCGTTTCGGCCGCCGACTTTTATCCAAACGCCTAAAGTCACAGAACTCATATGAGTCATAGGAGAAGTAATAACATCTATCCCGCCGACTTTTGTCCTATTTATATCAACATTAAAATTCATTAACCACTCCTTAACGAGTTATCCTCTATACGCTATCTAAATATCCCTGCAAAATTAATTGAGCAGCCAGTTTATCTACTACTTGTTTTCTTTTTTTCCGTGATACGTCCGCCAAAAGAAGCGCATGTTCAGCCTCTTTTGTTGAAAGTCTTTCATCCCACAATATGGGCTCGATGCCGATCTTGTCTTTGATAAGACTTGCCAAATGAACAGTGTCTTCGACTCTCGGCCCGGAGGAACCGTCCATATTAAAAGGCATACCTATAACAATATTTTCGATTTTATCAATATCAACAATTTCTTTAATTTTAGTTATAAGCTCATTATCGCTAAAACGCTCTATGAATCCGCGCCCTGATGCAAGTATCCCCATCTCGTCGCTAACCGCGTACCCAACTCTTTTTGTACCAAGATCAAGACCAAGCGTCCTCAAAATTCATACTCCATATTTTTTAAAACTAGCTGCGTTCGATATTAAACATTAAGACCACTACAGACTAGTCGCAATGCACCGCAACAGCCAATTGTTTCGAAAACTTCTCTATATCTTTAATAATTTTATCTTCGTTCCCAAGGTTATTTTCTACAAGTTTCACAATTGCGCTTCCGACTATTACTCCGTCTGCAAACGATGCCACACTTTTAGCCTGCTCTTGGGTTGATATCCCAAACCCTACACATACAGGTTTGGAAGAATTCTTTTTAAATACTCCGACTTCGTTTTCAAGCCTCGAATCAAGTTCTTTTCTTGCTCCGGTAACACCTGTCAATGAAACATGATAAACAAAACCGCCTGATATCTTCGCAATTTCTTTAAATCTATTGAGCGGGGTTGTGGGAGCTGTCAAAAGAATAAGATTAATATCATGTTTATGAGCTTCCTGTCTCAGTTCAAGCGATTCCTCTAAAGGAAGATCAGGAACTATAAAACCGTCAACCCCTACCCTTTTTGATTCTTGTACAAATTTCTTGATGCCAAATGCCATTATCACATTGTAATAAGACATAAAAACAAACGGAGTTTCTATGTCTTTTCGTAATTTTTCAACTAGCTCAAAAAGTTTTTTTAAGGTGCATCCTGCATCGATAGCTCTCATGGCAGCTTTTTGTATAGTTGGACCGTCTGCAACAGGATCAGAAAATGGAACACCTATTTCAATTACATCCGCTCCTGATTCAGCTAAAACTCTTAATATTTTTTCCGATATTTTAATGTCAGGATCACCGGCTGTTATAAACGGCATAAACGCGGTTTTATTAAGAGCCTTTAATTCTTTAAATGTTTTGTCAATTCTGTTCATTTCACTCCTAAACATATTTCCGGATAATATCCAGATCTTTATCGCCTCTTCCCGAAAGAGAGACTATAACTATGTCATCTTTTTTTAATTTTTTCGCAAGCTTAGGCAAATATGCTATTGCATGCGCTGATTCTAAAGCAGGTATTATGCCTTCGGTCTCAGATAACAGCTTAACGCCTTTAATGGCTTCATCGTCTTTGATCGAAACATATTCTGCTCTTTTAGATTTTTTATAAAACGAATGTTCAGGCCCTACACCGGGATAATCTAATCCCGCGGATATTGAATGAGCCAATTTGATCTGCCCGTCTTCAGTTGATAAAAGCATGCTCTTGCTTCCATGCAGTACGCCAGGTTTGCCATGTCCTAGTGGCGCGGCATGACTTTCGGTATCAACGCCCAGCCCTGCGGCTTCAACCCCTATGAACTTAACATTTTTATCGTTATAAAAAGGATAGAAAAGTCCCATAGCATTACTTCCGCCGCCGACACAAGCAACAAGATAATCAGGCAAAGTTTTTCTTTTTTGTAATATTTGTTTGCGAGCTTCCGTTCCGATGACAGATTGAAAATCTCTGACCATCATAGGATATGGATGAGGCCCGACAACTGAGCCGATAATATAATGTGTATTCTCAACATTTGTGACCCAATCCCTGATAGCTTCGTTCGAAGCGTCTTTCAATGTACATGATCCGCTAGTGACAGAATTTACCTTAGCCCCTAAAAGCTCCATTCTGAAAACATTAAGACTTTGTCTTTCAATATCTTCAGCGCCCATATACACTTCGCATTCCATGCCGAATAATGCCGCAACAGTAGCTGTAGCAACGCCATGCTGCCCTGCGCCTGTCTCGGCGATAATTCTTTTTTTATTCATTTTTCTGGCTAAAAGTATCTGGCCGATAGTGTTATTGACTTTATGCGCGCCTGTATGCAAAAGATCTTCTCTTTTTAAATAGATCCTACCTTTACCTAAATATTTACTGAGCCGCTGGGCAAAATATAAACCCGTCGGACGTCCCGCGTATTCTTCAAGATAATATTTTAGATCTTTTTTAAAATCCGCCTGCTTAGTAAATTTTTCATATGCTTTTGTAAGCTCTTTAACGGCAGGCATCAATGTTTCAGCAACAAATCTCCCTCCGTATTCGCCGTAGTATCCGCGTTCATCAGGTATTTTAAGCGTTTTTTGCATTATAGATAAACTCCTTTAATTTTTCATGATCCTTTTTGCCGACAAAAGCTTCTACGCCGCTTGCAATATCTACACCATAAGGATTTAAAGTTCTTATAGCCTCACCTACATTCTTAGGGTCAAGACCCCCGGCCAAAAAATATGGGTTATTGATATTTGTGTTCTTAAGTACATCCCAATCGAATTTTAGCCCTGTGCCTCCCATCATTTTGGGATGATATGTATCAAACAGAAAATAATTCACAGCTTTTTCGTATTCCAGTGGGTTTGACCACATTATGGCCTCGCCTACTTTAAATGTTTTCATAACAATTATATCTTTTCCATGTTTTAGAGCGGCACTTTTCAAATTAATGCAAAATACAGGAGACTCGTTTCCATGTAATTGCACATGAGTAAGAGAACATTCTAAAAGCGTGTCAACTATCACATCTATGTCTTCATTCTTGAAAAGTCCAGCTTTGCCTGTTTCTTCCGGTAAGTTTTGTATAATTTTTTTTACCTTACAAGGTTCTGTATATCTCGGAGACTCTTTAGCAAAAAGAAAACCCAAAAGATCCGCACCAAGCTCTACGGCCTTCGATGCATCCTCATAATTAGTTAACCCGCAAATTTTAACAACCATACTGTACCGCTAATTCAATAAATTAAAATTAAAATATTTCTAAACATTAGGAATACTTTTTTGAGCTTCATCAATTGCTTCCTGCGGAAGATCGAAATCTTTCAGTGTTTTAGTAAAATAAGAATCATAAGATGCCAGATCAAAATGACCATGCCCTGAAAACATTACGACAATACATTTTTCATCACCTGTTTCTTTGCATTTAAGCGCTTCATCTATACAAGCCCTTAATGCATGTGATGTTTCAGGCGCCGGAATAATACCTTCAGTCTGTGCAAACATAACAGCCGCTTCAAAAACACAGTTTTGATGATAACTGCGCGGTTCGACTATCCCTTTATCAACAAGAAGACTAACTAAAGGTGCCATTCCATGATATCTAAGTCCCCCTGCATGTATTCCGGGCGGAACAAAAGAATGACCTAAAGTATGCATCATAAGCAATGGCGTCATCTGAGCAGTATCGCCAAAATCGTATCTATATGGTGCTCTTGTCAATGTAGGGCATGCTGCAGGTTCAGCGCCGATAAACTGAATATTTTTACCGTCTAGTTTGCCTTTTACAAAAGGAAAAGTAAAACCGGCAAAATTGCTTCCGCCTCCGCAGCAACCTATAAGAATATCGGGTTTTTCTCCCGCAATTTTTAGCTGTTCTACAACCTCTTGTCCAACTACGGTCTGATGTAAAAGCACATGGTTCAAAACACTTCCAAGCGCATATTTTGTATCATCATTTTTGACTGCCACTTCAATAGCTTCTGAAATAGCCATACCCAAACTTCCGCTTGTATTCGGATCTTTAGCCAGCATTCGCCTGCCGGCTTCTGTTCTATTACTAGGTGACGGATAAACAGTCCCGTTCCATAGATGCATAAGAAACTTTCTGTACGGCTTCATATCATAACTTACACGTACCATATACACTTCGCATTCAAGATCAAAAAGATTACATGCAAAAGATAATGCGCTTCCCCATTGCCCGGCACCTGTTTCAGTTGCAAGTTTTTTAACCCCGGCCTTTTTATTGTAATACGCTTGAGCTACAGCAGTATTCGGTTTATGACTGCCCGGAGGCGACACGCTTTCATCTTTGTAGTATATTCTTGCCGGTGTTCCTAAAGCTTTTTCAAGTCTAACAGCTCTTCTTAAAGGGGTAGGTCTCCATATCTTATAAACTTCTCGAACCTCATCGGGTATATCAATATATCTTTCCTGCGAAACTTCTTGTTCAATTAGGCTCATTGGGAATATCGGAGCCAGATCCTCTGGGCCTATCGGCTTACCTGTCGCAGGGTTAAGAGGCGGCATTAAAGGTGAGGGCAAATCCGGCTGAATGTTATACCATCTTTTTGGGATATCTTTTTCACTTAATAAAATTTTATTATCGCTCATTTCCCTCCTTTAAAGTTCATCCGCCATAACTTCACGGACTTTTGCCGCAATATTCTGTTCTCTCATAAAAGTCTCGCCGATCAAAACAGCATTAACTCCTAAACTTTTTAAGAACATTACTTCTTCATATGTTTTTATTCCGCTTTCGGAAACTATAGTTTTGTTTTCCGGGATAAGCCTTATAAGCCTTTCGGTTTTAGAAAAATCCACATGAAATGTTCCCAAGTCTCTGTTGTTTATGCCTATTATAGATGCATGTGAAAAATCAGCTTTTTCAACATCTTCTTCACTTTCAACTTCCACTAAAGTGTCCAGTCCAAGGTCTTTTGATAAAGATACAAAATGAACAAGTTCATCTTTAGTCAATATCCTGGCAATAAGAAGAATTGCATCCGCACCTGCTACAGATGATTCATATATTTGATATTCATCTATAATAAATTCTTTTCTAAGGATCGGAAGGCTTACTCTTTCTTTGATCATCTTAATATATTTCAATTTTCCGTCAAAGAACCTTTCATCGGTAAGAACACTTATAGCGCTCGCACCGGCGGATTGATATGACATACCAATATGAACCGGATCGAAATCTCCTCTTATTATTCCCTTAGAAGGTGAACTTTTCTTCACCTCAGCAATAAGGTTAATATGTCCTTTTCTTGATATTGCCTTTTTAAAAAAACCCGGCTGGCCCGTTCCTGAACCGACTTTTTCTTTTAAGCCGCTTAAAGGCAGTTTCTTTTTCGCCGAAGCAACTTCTTCTGTTTTCTTTTCAATTATTTTATTTAAGATCATACTTTTTAATTGCTTCCGGTAATTTCTGCTAATTTTTTTAACTTCTCCATTGCCTTGCCGGTATCGATCGATTCTGCGGCAATTTTAATTCCTTCTTTCATATCAATAGCTTTATCTGCGACAACTAATGCCGCAGCAGAGTTAAAGATCACAAGGTCCCTTAAAGGCCCTTTTCCGCCTGACAATATCTCTTTAAACTTAAGAGCATTATTTTTTTTGTCTAAGCCCTTAAATTCTTTTTCATCTCTGATCTTTAATCCATATTGCTCAGGATCGATATAATAGGTCACAACTTTTCCGTTCTTTAATTCACTTACTTTAGTTTTGTCCGATAAAGTTATTTCATCAAGCCCGTCCATGCCGTGCACGACAAAAGCCCTTTTTGTCCCGAGATTCTTAAGCACATTAGCCATTATCTCTGTATAACCTGGGTCAAAAACACCTATAAGATGACATGTCGCTGAAGCCGGATTTGATAATGGTCCCAGAATATTAAATATCGTACTTACTCCCAGCTCTTTTCTGGGCGCAATGGCATGTTTCATCGCCAAATGATATTTTGGCGCAAAAAGAAAACCTATACCGATCTCTTTAATACATTTTTCTGTGACTTGAGGCTCAACATCTATTTTTACTCCCAGCTCTTCTAAAATATCGGCGCTTCCGCAATTTCCCAAAAAAGATCTATTCCCATGCTTAGCTACTTTAACGCCTGCGCCTGAAACAACAAAAGCTGTTAAAGTAGAAACATTAAAAGTATCTTTCCCTGAACCTCCCGTACCGCAGGTATCAAGTAAAGTTTCCTTATTTCCTACACATATTTTTACCGCCTTTTCTCTCATAACTTTGGCCGCAGCTGTTATCTCTTCCAATGAAGGGGTTTTCATTTTAAGCGCCACAAGAAACCCGCCTATTTGGCTGGGCGTACATTCCCCGTTCATGATGAGAGCAAAAACATCATGCATTTCGTCTTCTTTAAGACCTTGCATCAGTGTAAGTTTTTTTATCGCTTGTTTTATATCCATATTTTTCACATATTTAAAAAATTTGAAATTATCTTTATTCCCTCTATAGTTAAGATAGATTCCGGATGGAACTGAACTCCCCACACATTAAGATCTTTAACCTTTAAACCCATAATTTCATTTTCTTGCGTCCATGCCGTTTTAATTAGCCCCCCTGACATAGTATCAGGCTCGACGATCAATGAATGGTAACGCGTGGCAGAAAATGGATTACTTAACCCTTTAAATACATCTTCACCATCATGGTATATCTCGCTAACCTTACCGTGCATTATATTTTTTGCTCTTACAACTTTTGCCCCAAAAACTTCAGCAATCGCCTGATGGCCGAGACATACACCTAGTAGCGGCACTTTGCCGGCATATTTTTTTATTACATCTTTTGAGATCCCGGCTTGGGCTGGTGTTCCGGGTCCTGGAGAAATAATTATTTTCGCCGGAGATTTTTTATCTATTTCATCTAAAGTTATCTTATCATTCCTATAAACTTCCACATCCGCGCCTAATTGACCGACATATTGAACAAGGTTATATGTGAACGAATCATAGTTATCTATAAAAAGTATCATAAAAGCCCCTTTTCTGCGTATTCAATAGCTTTTAACATCCCTTTTGCTTTATTTAAAGTTTCAACATATTCATTTTTTGGAACCGAATCAAGAACTATCCCCGCACCTGCCTGCACATAAGCGGTTTTATCTTTCATAAGAATAGTTCTGATGGTTATACATAGGTCAATATTCCCGGCAAAGCTGATGTATCCGACGGATCCGGCATATATCCCTCTTTTAGCTTTTTCAAATTTTTCAATAAGCTCCATTGCTTTAACTTTTGGAGCACCGGTAACCGTTCCTGCGGGGAAAGTCGCTCTAATAACATCATAAATATCTTTATCTTCCCGAAGTGTTCCCTCGACATCACTTACAAGATGCAATACATGAGAATATTTTTCTATTCTCATTACTTCAGGGGTAACTACACTTTTAAATTTACAGACCCTGCCGATATCATTACGCCCAAGATCAACCAGCATTATATGTTCAGCTCGTTCTTTCGGATCATTAATAAGATCCAATGAAAGCTCATTATCTTCTTTTTCAGTTTTCCCTCTTTTTCTTGTTCCGGCTATAGGCCTGACTTCAACTTTATTATTCTCACACCTTACAAGTATTTCAGGCGAAGAACCTATGATCTTAATATCCCCAAATCTGAGATAGAACATATACGGTGAAGGGTTTATCGACCTTAAAGCTCGGTAGATAGTAAAAGGGTCAGCGTCAGTTTCGGCTGATAAACGCTGAGACGGCACCATCTGAATAATGTCACCGGCTTTTATATGTTCTTTAGCTTTTTCTACGACATCACAGAATTCTTTTTCGGTGAAATTAGATCTTATTTTTTGTTCGCCTTTATAACAATTATTTGGAACCGGCACTTCTAATGGTCTTTTTAGTTTAGATGCTAATTTCTCTATCTTTTTAATTGAAGCTTCATAAGCATCATTAGGGCTGCCTTCAATAAAAGCATTAGAAATAATTTTTATTTTTTTATCTACATGATCAAAAACTATCATCGTATCAGCCAAAACGAACTGCATATCGGGTAATTTTATATTATCTTCATTTGCACATGGTATATCCTCAAAAAATCTGACCAGATCATAACCAAGATATCCGATTAATCCGCCTGTAAATCTTGGCATAGCGTCTATCTCAACAAACTTAAAAGGTTTCATTATATTTTTAAGTTCTTCAATAGGATCAATATTTATTTTTCTTGTCTCGGTTTTTCCGTTCTTCGTAATTGTGATATCATTCCCGGTGCTTTGTATCATCATTAAAGGATCTGAACCGAGTATAGAATATCTGCCCAGCCTTTCTCCGCCTTCAACAGATTCTAAAAGATAAGATACATCTCCCTCATCTATTTTAAGAAAGGCTGATAACGGAGTATCAAAATCCGCTAGGATCTCAAATACAACAGGGATAACATTACCTTTTTTGCATAATTCAATGAATTGCTTTTTATTTGGATAAAACATAAATCACCTTATTTATAAACGTCTTTAGGATCGAAAATTCTTTTTTCTTCTATTGTCTCGATCCCGTTTTTATCAATTTTTTTAAAATAACAGCTGAAATAACCTTCATGGCAAGCCGCTCTTTTTTGATCAACTTTGAAAAGCAATGAATTATCGGCACAATCAACAAAAAGAGCCTTAACCTCTTGTGTGCATCCTGAACTTTCGCCTTTAAGCATTAATCTGCCGTGCGACCGCCTGAAAACGTATATAAGCCCTTCCTGAATTGTTTTCTCTATAGCGTCTCTGTTCATATAGCATAAAGTCAAGACATCACCTGTAGAGTTGTCTTGTATGACTGCCGGTATCAAACCCTTTTCATTAAAATTCAAACTGTCCAAAAATTCTTTCATTTTTTCATCTCACTTTCTTTGTCAAATATTTGCACTTCAACTTTTTACGTTCTAATAGGTATGCCTGCTTTTCGTACGGCATCTTTAACTTGTCCTATAGAAATTTCTTTAAAGTGAAAAATGCTCGCAGCTAATGCCGCGTCAGCTTTGGCATATTTAAATACATCGATTATGTGTTCTATAGTACCGCATCCGCCTGAAGCAATAACGGGTATACTAACAGCTTCTGATACAGCTTTTGTAAGTTCCAGATCAAATCCTTCTTTTGTGCCGTCAGCATTCATGCTGGTCAAAAGTATCTCTCCTGCGCCTAATGCCTCAACTTTTTTTACCCATTCAATTGCGTCTATCCCTGTTGCATCCCTTCCGCCTTTAATATATATTTCCCATTGAGAATCATTTTTTCTTTTAGCATCAACCGCAACTACTATACATTGACTGCCGAAACGTTTTGACGCATCTCTAATAAACTCAGGATTTTGAACTGCTGTTGTATTTATAGAGATCTTATCGCATCCGGCATTCAATAGTTCTCTGATATTATCGTTATTTCGTATGCCTCCGCCGACAGTGAACGGCATAAAAACTTCTTCGGCTACACGCTTAACTACATCTACCATTGTTTTCCGGGCTTCAAAGCTGGCAGTTATATCCAAAAATACCAATTCATCCGCGCCTTCATCATTATATATTTTGGCATTTTCAACCGGATCACCTGCATCAACGAGATCAAGAAAGTTAACGCCTTTAACTACGCGTCCCTCCTTAACATCAAGGCATGGTATTATCCTCTTAGCAAGCATCGATAGCCTCCTTAAGATCCAATGTGCCGTCGTAAATAGCACGTCCCGTAACGATCCCTTCAATGCCGAATTCTTCTATATCTATAAGTGCATTTATATTCTGCAAATTTTTGATCCCTCCGGCATATACCATTTTTAATCCCTTAGCACTGCCCGATAGTAAATTTTTCAAATAATTGATATCAGGTCCTTCAAGTGTCCCGTCTTTAGAAACATCGGTAAAAATAATCCGCTTAGCACCATACTCTTTAATTTTATTAAGATAATAGTCCAGATCATATTCTGATCCGGCCTCCCAACCATGTACTTTTATTTCGCCGTCTAATACATCAACACTTATAATTATTTTCTCTCCGTAATTTTTTATCGCACGACGTGCAAAATCAAGATCTTTTACCGCACTTGATCCTAATATTACTCTTGTAACACCTAAGCTTAAAGCCATATCTACCTGATCAAAATTCCTGTATCCTCCGCCTATCTCTATAGAAATATCAAGTTCTTTTACTATTTCAGAAGCCACGTTCAAATTAACAGGTTCGCCTTTTTTGGCACCATCAAGGTCAATTATATGAAGCATTCCGGCGCCTGAATCTTTCCATTCGCGGGCAGCCTCTAAAGGAGAAAGATCATAGCTCAACTTATTGTCATAGTTGCCTTTAACTAAGCGTACAGTTTTGCCGTCTATAATATCTATTGCCGGTAGAATGATCATAGCTTTATAAAATTCTCCAATATTTTGAGTCCTTTATCCTGTGACCTTTCCGGATGGAACTGCAAAGCATAAATATTATCTTTCCATAATGCTGAAGTATATTTAACCCCAAAATCTGTTGTCCCTGCTATCACATCTTTATTTTCCGAATCACAATAATATGAATGAACAAAATAAAAATATGAACCTGTTTCGATCCCGGCGAATATCGGACAGTCTTCTTTCACGATATCAACAGTATTCCATCCTATCTGAGGCACTTTGAGCTTTTTTTCAGGATTAGGGAACAATTTAACACTGCCTTTAATAAGCCCCAAACATTCCGTGCCGCCGTTCTCCTGGCTGAATTCATAAAGCAGCTGCAACCCAAGACAAATCCCTAAAAAAGGCTTGTTATTTTTAATGTTTTCCAATAATGGCTCAATAAAGCCGTTCTTTTTTAAACAGCTCATCGCATCCATTGAAGAACCTACACCGGGAAGAACTATTCTGTCGCAAGAGAACAATTCTTCACCTTTAATGCAGACCTTTGCATTTTCACCGATATATTTAAATGCGTTATATACGCTTTTTAAATTACCTGAACCATAATCAATAATACCTGTCATAGTATTCCCTTACTAGAAGGTACCTCCCCGATGCGTCTGGGATCTATACAAGTTGCTTTATCCAAAGCGATACCCAAAGCCTTGAACACGGCTTCAATATAGTGATGCAGATCACCTTTACCATAAACTTCAATATGAAGATTGATACAAAGTTTATTAGCAAAACTTTGAAGAAAATCTTCCGCATAATGCAATGAATAGCCTTCATCATCTTTTATTTTATCTTTATCTATTCCATTAAAAATAAATCTATAAGCTGCTCTATTTGAAAGATCTATTGCAACCTTCGCTCCTGCCTCATCCATGGGAACAACGGCATGCGCTGTTCTTACTATCCCTTTAAAATCACCTAAAGCTTTTTTAAACGCTTCTCCCAGGGCTAATCCGAGATCTTCATTTAAATGATGGTTATCAACATGAGTATCGCCTTTAGCATTCAATGTAATATCAAAAAAACCGTGATATGCAAAAAGAGTAAGCATGTGATCCAAAAAACCTATAGGAGTTTTAATTTTACTCTCGCCTTTTCCGTCAACATTTAAAGCAGGGATCATAATCTCTGTTTCTTTACTTTTGCGTTCATAAGAAGTTTTTCTGTCTTCTTTGGGCGAACAGCAGCTTTCTTTCTTTTTAAAAAACATAACATCCTCCTTAACCATAACCGAATAACAGATAGCACAAAATCAAGTGTTACACTATACGCTCTTTTTACATCTAACTTCCACAGATTCCCAGTGGCATTTTAAATTTTCAAGTTCCGTTAACTGTTTAACCCATTCAGCGCTCTCGCAAAGTGATTGTTCTGAATATCTAATAATATGCGAACTCTTAAAAAAGCTCCTCAGATTTAGCCCGGAAAAAAACCTAGCTGTCCCGCCTGTCGGAAGCACATGACTGGGACCTGCAATATAATCTCCCAAAGCTACAGGCGTATAGTCGCCTATGAATATAGCTCCCGCATTTTTAAGTTTTGCAACTATCCTATCCGGTGATTTTATCATAACCTGCAAATGTTCCGGTGCTATTAAATTCGCAACATCAACAGCTTCATCAAGGTTTTTTACTTTTATTACATAACCTTTCATCGACTCGTCTTTATGAAAATGATTGAATATTTTTTTGCTGGGAGTAACAAGTACTGCGAGCCCTTTGTGGTGTTCTGCCTGTGCTAAAAGATCTTTTTTAATAAACTCTACATTAGCATGTTGATTAGCAATTCTCAAAACTTCGCTAGGACCTGCCAGCATATCAATATCACAACGCCCGAAAACTTGTCTTTTAGCTTCAGTAACAAATTCATTTCCCGGACCTACTATTTTATCAACCTTAGGTACCGTTTTTGTACCATAGGCTAAAGCGCCTATAGCTTGCGCTCCGCCTATTTTATATATTTCATCAACTTTAAGCAAATTAGCCATTACAAGTATATGCGGATCTATTGTTTTATATTTATTCGGAGGAGAAACTAAAACTATTTTTTTTACTCCCGCTATTTTAGCAGGAAGAACCGACATATAAACGCTTGATAAAAGCGGAGCTGTGCCGCTAGGCACATAAACACCGACCTTTTCTATCGGCTCAAATTTTTCGCCAAGCTCAATTCCTGAATCATGTTTTATAGTCCATGATCTAGGCATTTGATTTACATAGAACTTATTTATGTTCCTTATGATCTTTTTAAGCGTATTGACAAGTTCAGGCTTGATCCCCTGATATGCCGCACTTATCTCGGCTTCAGAAATTTTAAGTTCCTTTTTTAGTAATGTGATCTTATCAAATTTTTTGGTAAACTTTATGATCGCAGCATCCCCATCTGTTTTAACATCGCTCAGTATCCCGGCGACTTTGGTCTCCAGCCTTTTTTTACCCTGATCATCTCTTTGAACTAAACTATTAAATTTTTCACTGCCTACTTTTACGCTTTTCATCTTTAGCCTGTTCCTTTTTAAATTTTTGTAATTTTATTGCGAACAAATTCACTAGCGGCAAGAACTGCCTCATTTAACTTATCAACTTTTTTTCCTCCCGCCTGAGCAAAAGAGTTATTCCCTCCGCCTCCGCCCTGTATTATGGGTGAAACGTTTTTTATAACATCATTTGCACTTATAAGACCCTGCATATCAGGCGTCACCGAGCACAAAAGAGTGGCCTTGCCGTCAAAATCATTGCCGAAAACTATTACGCCGGAAGCAATTTTATTTTCAGCATACATCATGATCTTTTTTAATACTTTCATATCTTGGCATGAAATGATCTTCGCATAACACTTAGACCCTTCATTTTTTAACAGCTTTATATCATTATCACATTCTTGTTTGAATTCATTAAATACTAGATCCATATCGGATCTATCTTTTAACTTTTTGCTTTCAGTTATGATCCTGTTCACTTCAGCTATGAAATTTTTAACGTTGTTTTGATAAAACTCAATTAAACCAACACTTTCATTCGCCAAATCATCAAGTTTATTGATCAGCTCTTGATCAGTTGATCTAAGCTGATTAAAATCTACACCCTCATTATCACAAAATATTTTTATTTCGTTCACTGCGTCCGAAAAATCTTTTACGGCCGAGGCGATCTTTACTCTTATATGATCTATAGCATTATTTCCGGTTAATGCTTCTATCCTTCTTATCCCGCTTGCTACTGAACCTTCATTGATCATTAGAAAAAGTTCAATTTCCCCGGTATTATCTACATGGCTTCCGCCGCAAAATTCTTTTGATACGCTGTCCACACTCACTACACGAACAACATCGCCGTATTTTTCGCCGAAAAAGGATAAAGCGCCTTCCTCTTTAGCTTCCTCAATAGTTTTTTCTTTTTTAATAACTTCAATTTTTTTATTTATCCAGCTATTAACTAATTTTTCGACCTTCAACATTTCAAGATCTGTTACTTTTTTAATATGAGTAAAATCAAATCTTAACCTGGTATCATCTACAAAAGAACCGGACTGTTTAACATGCTCGCCCAACACTTCCCTGAGCGCTGCCTGCAATAAGTGAGTTGCGGTATGATTCATTGCTGTGTTTTTTTTGCGCTTATTATCGGGAGTTAATTTAACTTTATCGCCCAAAGTAAAAGTTCCTTTTATAACCTTAACGTTCATAATTCGTTTTTTATCTGCATCATACACATTAACTAACTCCATAATATTTTCACCCATCGACAATGTTCCTTTATCGCCCTTTTGCCCTCCTCCTTCCGCATACAAATATGAGCTTTGAGGTGAAATAATGATCTGTGCTTCATCGCCTTGACTTAATTTATTAACGATATCATTGTCCTTAACAATAAAAACAATTTCCGCCGTAAGCGGTATCATATCAGAAAATTCAGGCACAATAGCAGACGAAAACTTACTTTGATGAAAAATAGAATCAGTTACTATGTTGCTGCCTTTTCTTGACTCTTCTTTTCTTCCGTCCATTAATTTTTCAAAACCTATAATATCCAAACTGATACCAATTGCTTCAGATTCATCTTTAATTACATCCAAAGGCAGGCCGAAAGTATCGACCAATTTAAATATATCTTTTCCTTGGATCATTTGCGGCTTAGCTTTTAATATCTCTTCGAGAAAAGGTTTGGCAGTCTTTATGGTCAGGTCAAACCTTTCTTCTTCCATTTTTACTATGGCTGATATATGTTCCTCTTTCCCGTCAAGTTCGGGATAAACATGTTTCATAAGATCACAGACAACAGGAACTATTTTATATAAAAAAGGACCGCCTCCGGAACCTTTCATATACGCACGTCTTATAAGCTTTCTTATAACATATCCCTGCTTTTCATTAGAAGGCGAAACTCCGTCACAAATAGCAAAAGTAATAGTGCGGATATGATCGGCTATAAGGAAAACTTCACTTTGAATACTTGTGGAAATACCTGTATCCTTTATAGCCTTAATTATCGGGCCAAAAGCATCCGTATCAAAATTTGAAACATTAACCTTATTTTCTTTATATCCTTTTACAACTGCCGTTATCCTTTCAAGCCCCATGCCGGTATCAATATTTTTATTCGGAAGTGGCACTAATTTACCGCCGTCCTTACGTTCAAATTCGGTAAAGACTAGATTCCATACTTCAAGAAATCTTCCGCAATCACATGCAGGGTTACAGTTATCATTATCACAGGCGGCATTTTTACCCCAGTCATAAAATATCTCGGAACAAGGACCGCAGGGCCCGTTCGGCCCTTTACTCGGCGCATCCGCAGGCCAGAAGTTGTCATGTTCTCCCAACCTTACAATTTTTTCTTTAGAAATACCTATTTTATTTATCCAGATGTCATAAGCTTCATCATCCTCTTTGTATACCGATACCCATAACTTTTCTTTATCAAGGCCCATAAGCCTTGTCATAAAGTCCCAGCCCCATTCGATAGCTTCGGCTTTAAAATAATCCCCAAACGAAAAATTACCCAGCATTTCAAAAAATGTATGGTGCCTTGGAGTCTTACCGACATTCTCAATATCCCCTGTCCTTATACATTTTTGACAAGTTGTAGCTCTTTTAAAAGTGATATTATTCCCCATGAACTGTTCCTTGAACTGGTTCATGCCGGCTCCAGTAAATAGCAGAGTCGGATCTTCGCGAGGAACCAATAAATCGCTTTCAATGACTTTATGGTCTTTTTTTTGAAAAAAATCCAAAAATATTTTTCTTATCTCATTGCTGGTCATATTCGTTTTTCCAATACTATAGTTTAGTGTCTGCAATTGCCTTTAGTATGTCTTTTTCAATTTTGTTCAATATCTTTTCATTTTCTTTTAAATACACCCTTGCGTTCTCTTTACCTTGTCCTATTTTTTCTTCACCGTAAGAGTACCATGTACCTGTTTTCTTTATTATTCCGTAAGTTTCCGCCATATCTACTATACTTGAAGCTCTAGATATACCTTCATCAAAAAGAATATCGAATTCTGCTTGTTTAAACGGCGCCGCCATTTTATTTTTAACTATTTTCGCCCTGACTCTATTTCCTACAACAGTTTCCCCTTTTTTTAAGGATGCTATTTTTCTAAGATCGATCCTCACGGATGAATAAAATTTTAATGCATTACCGCCCGGTGTTGTTTCAGGGTTACCGAACATCACGCCTATCTTCATTCTTATCTGGTTAATAAATATAATACATGTTTTAGTTTTGCTCATAGTTGCCGTTAATTTCCGCAAAGCCTGTGACATAAGACGGGCCTGAATTCCTACATGAGAAGCACCCATTTCACCGTCAATTTCTTTTCTTGGCGTCAAAGCCGCAACCGAATCTATAACAATAACATCGATAGCATTGCTTCGTACCAAAGTTTCAGCGATCTCAAGAGCCTGTTCTCCGCAATCGGGCTGGCTTACCAAAAGTTCGTCCAAATTTACGCCGATAATTTTTGCGTATGTAGGATCAAAAGCATGTTCGGCATCGATAAAAGCAACATTTCCGCCCGCTTTTTGGGCATTGGCTAAAATGTTTAAAGTCAAAGTTGTCTTTCCGCTGGATTCAGGGCCAAAAATTTCAACAACTCTCCCTCTTGGAATACCGTTTATCCCTAGCGCAATATCCAAACTTAATGAACCTGTGGAGATCGACGGCACATCCGCTTTAAAATCATTTCCCATTTTCATAATGGCGCCTACACCAAAATCTTTTTCGATCTTACTTAAAGCCAGATCTAGCGCCTTTATTGTATTTGCATCATTTTTTCTTGGATTATCATCTTTACTTTTTGGATTATCATCTTTACTTTTTGGATTATCATCTTTACTCTTTGGATTATCGGTATTTTTTTCTTTTATAGCCATAACTCCCCCTTTTTTGTAATATAAGTCATATAGTATATAATATATGACTATAATATGGAAATATTTTTTTCACCTTAATTTTGTTTCCCCTCGATCTTTACACCTCCTGACAATATAAGACGCTTTTTGAAGGCAAAAAGCTTTCAAAAAAAATTAAAAAAATTAAAAAATTTTTATTTTAGGTCAAATCTGGCTAAAGGTGTATGCAAAACACCGCCCGGGGCAAATTTTGAAGAAAAAAGTGTGACCGTTGAAACATTAACTTTGACAGGAGGCACTACAATGCTTCTGGCTATTTTTCTTAAAGCTACTCTATGAGAAGAACTTTTTATCCGGCCAAGAGTAATATGCGGCACAAAAGCTTTTTTATCTTTATTGAATGATTCAAAAAAAGTACCTTGTCTTATCTTTTCGGAAATATTATTTAATTTATTATTTTCATCCCGCGCCCCGACCCAAAGGACCTGAGGAGTTGTCCAGCTTGAAAAAACACCGATCTGGGAAAGCTCAAAATCAAAAGGTGCAATGCCCAGTAAAATTTTAGGAATTTTAGTTTTAAGTTTTTCAATTGATTTTATAGGCATATCGCCTAAAAACCTTAAAGTCAAATGCATCGTTCCCTGATCAGCCCATTTCACATCAGCTTCAGAAGTTTTCAATGTGTCGACTATATTAAGCAAAGTTTTTTTTGCTTCACTTGAAAGTTCAATTGCTATAAACAAACGTATTGTATCATTCATATTTTTTTAAGCACATCCTTTATCGCCTGTTCAGCAAATTTACGCTTCAATATTTTTCGTGTTCCTTCAAATATATACTTTTTAACTGTAGTCCCCATCCGTCCGGAAACACCTATAAAAACTAAACCAACAGGCTTTTTAGCCGTACAACCTTTAGGTCCGGCTATTCCGGTAAGCGATACAGCAAAAACAGTTTTGAATTTTTTAAGCGCGCTTTCTGCCATTAGAGCAGCGACCTCTTTACTAACCGCTCCGTGTTTTTCTATGATATCTTTTTTTACAAACAAAATATTTGTTTTGATTTCATTGGCATAGGCGACAACCCCGCCTTTAAACATCGCAGAAGAGCCTGGGATATCGGTTATAAGGCTTGAAACTAAACCCCCGGTACAAGATTCAGCTGTAGAAATAGTCAGTTTTTTTTCTTTGAAAAGTTCAACTAATTTTCTTTCGTTCGACATCCGCACTTTAAATGGCCGATGGGATCTCATCATAGACCCGAGCTTTTTCTTCATCAGCACGTACTTTCTCTTCGTCAGCAAACTTAACGGAAACTATTTTTGAAACACCTTTATCCTGCATTGTAACACCATAAAGAACATCCGCGAGTTGTATGGTCATTCTGTTATGAGTTACGATAATGAACTGTGATAACTTAAGGAACTCACCTAATACTCTTGAGAATCTAACAACATTTGACTCATCTAAAGGAGCATCGATTTCGTCCAATATACAAAATGGACTCGGATTAACCTTAAATATAGCGAATATCAAAGCTATAGCTGTCATTGCCTTTTCTCCGCCCGAAAGAAGCATAATATTTTGCAGCTTTTTCCCCGGAGGCCTTACAACTATATCAATTCCGCATTCCAATATATTATGTTCGTCTTCAAGTACAAGCTCCGCTTTCCCGCCATTGAAAAGCATCTTGAAATATGTAGAAAATTCCGCCCTTATGCTGTCGAATGATTCCATGAACATAGCTTTTGTTGTCTTATTGATCTTTTGTATAGCTTTAAGGATATCTTCACGGCCTCTGACAAGATCATCTCTCTGTGTAGTTAAAAATAGGAATCTTTTTTCCAGCTGTTCCAATTCCATTGAGGCGCCTAAGCTCACTTCGCCCATATTTTCCATTTTGCTTTTTAGCTCCAAAACCCTCTCTTCGGCATGGCCTGAGTCAAAACCTTCTTCGATCTCAACCGCAACATTTAATATATCTACCTTATACGAATCCTGTATCTTTTGTTTGATATTCTCTATTTTGTATTCGATCTCTTTGCGTTTAATATCAAGGTCCCTGGCCTCATCTCTAAGTTTTTCTAAACTTGATTCTTTCTGTCTTAAAGATATTTCTGTACGCTCGATTTTTGAGACCAAGTTTTCTTTTTCCTCTTTCTTTCCTGAAATACCCTGTGTTTTTTCTTCAATAAGAACACGAAGTGATTCATTTGTCTCGGTCAAAGAAGATGATTCGTTTTTCAATCCATTAATTTTTGCGGCCGTATCATCGATCATTGTTTTCTTGTTCTCTATATCAGAACCCATATTATTAAGATTATCTTTTTCTCTGGTCAATGCTTCAAGCAAATGTTCTTCTTCTTTTCTCAAAGCCGATAATTCAATTCTGAAATCATTTATAATATTTACTACTTCATCCCTATTGCGTAAGTGCTCTTTAATTTTGGACTGCATTTGTTCCATTTTTTCGACCACTACATTATTTTCTTGTTCAAGCTCATTTAATTTAATATTTAACGTTTTCCCCTCGTTCTTAAATTCCTCAAGCTGTGCTTCTTCGGTCTTTATTTCATCGACGATAACAGTTACTTCAGTGCTTAAAGAATCAGCCTTTTCCCCGACAACAGATTTTTTGGATGATACATCCGCAAACTCCAGCTGTTTTTCGCGTAGAGATATTTCTAAATTTTCTTTATTTACTGCCGCCTGTTTTAACCATGTTTGAAGCTCTAGCGCATCTTTCTTCTTTTCGTTTATTTCACAAGAAAGGATCTGCTCTTCTTTTTTTAATTCATCAAGTTTCTCCTGACGGCCAAAGATCGAAACTACTTCTTCGGTAGAATAATTTTTACTTCTATATTGCCCTTTGCCGATGACTTCTCCTGACAAAGAAATAATAGCACCGTCAAAATCCGAAAGAACTTTCATTTTGTTGTAAGTATCATCTCTTTGATGACAAACATAAATATTATTAAGCATAGCGCAAAAAGCGGATTTATATTCTTCTTTGGTATCAACAACTTCAAGTATATTGCTTACCCCAAGATCAGCTAGTTCCTCATTCGACATGCGGTTTAAAGATTTCTTATTCTGAAGTTCATCCAAAATAATAAAGCTTGCGCTGGATAATGAATAACTCTGTAAATAACCCATAACATTCTCGGCCATAGTTCTTGTTTCAACAATAAGTGCTTGTGAATACTCACCAAGACAAGCCTCAAGCGACTCTTCATATCCGGATCTAACTTTTATTATTTCGGATAATATACCGTGAACTCCTTGGAATTCGGGCCTTCCGGCTTCTTTAAGTTTTATTATCTCTTTAACGCTTTTTTTAATACCTTCTCTTTCAGAAATAATTTTTTGCAAAAATTCCATACGAGGCTTAATTTCATGAACTCTTCTCTCTTTATCCATCAGCTCATTTTTTAATGTATCCAGCTTTTTTTGGCTGCCATAAAACTCAACATTGAAATCATCCAATTCTTTTTTTCTTTTTTCAAGATCTGTCTTAACCTCTTCCATCTGCACGAACAAAAAGCTGAGCTGCTCCTGCACTTTGACCGTTTCTTTTTGTACAGTATCTTTTTCGAAGTTAAGGCGTTTTATTCTCGCGGTAATATTCTGCACGTCAGAATTCAGCCTGATAAGCGCGTTCTTGAGTTTTGTCTGTTCTTCAACAATATTGTAGGTCTTGCTTCTATCAACACTCAGTTCATGTTCATACATTCTGATATCATCCAAAATGCTTCTTGAACGTGTTTCAATATTACCCAGCTCCTCATCTTTTGAAGATTTCTTTTTAGAAATTTCGGCATGTTTAGCGTTTAGAAATTCAACTCTCTCTTTGAGTTTCTCTTTTCTTTGGGCCGCTTCCTCAATTTCCCAATCAAGCCTTTGAATATATTTTTCAAGCTCTCCGACTCTGTCTGTGTTCACTCTTGTAATGTGAACATTTTTATCAATATCGGAAGATAATCTCATTATTTCTTCCTGTTCGCCGTGAAGCTCTTCCATTGTGCTGTTAAGTGCTTTACGCGCTTGCGCTAACTCTTCAGTCAACATAGTTATATCTTCGGAAAGACCGTCTGTTGTGGCTTTTCGAGTGGATGAATCAGAGCCCATATTTATTTCGTCAGAATCAAGCGCTTTGACTTTTTTATAATTCAATTTTATGTCCAGATCTTTACACTCATCAAAAAAGGCTTTATATCTATCGGCTTTTCTGGCTTGCCTTTCAATGCCTTTTATCTGCCTCTCAACTTCTTTGACGATATCATTAATTCTGGTAAGGTTATCCTGTGTGCGTTCCAGCTTCTGCAATGCTTCTTTCTTTTTAGCTTTATATCTTGTGATGCCGCTGGCTTCTTCAAAAACTATTCGTCTTTCTTCCGGTTTAGAACTAAGGATAAGGTCCATTTTCCCCTGTTCAATAACGGAATAAGAACTTGTACCGATACCTGTACCCATGATCATATCCCTAACATCCATAAGCCTTACAGGAGTTTTATTAATAAGGTAATCACTTTCACCTGAGCGGTGCAGTCGCCTTGTAATTGTAACTTCATCGTAATCAACATGAAGCTTGCGGTCAGTATTATCAAAAGTTATCGATACTTCCGCCATATTGACCGGCTCGAACTTATCAGTGCCGTTAAAAATAACATCCTGCATGCTGGAAGAACGCATAGCCTTTGTAGACTGTTCTCCTAGAACCCATTTTATGGCATCAACAATATTACTCTTACCGCAGCCGTTAGGGCCGACTATAGCAGTAACACCGGGCTCCATCTTAAGTACAGTTTTATTAAGAAATGACTTAAATCCAACTATCTCAATTTTTTTAAAATACATTTATTCTCCTGTTAGTTTTATTACAATTCTATGTTTGAATTTTTTGAACACAATCACTAAAACTAAATACTAACTTCTTTCGCAACTTCACCTGCAAGAATATTCTGAAGCATCTCTACATCTTCTTCCGTATATTCACGGTATCCATTGATCGGATTACGCGAAGATTCCGGGAAGATCCCTTTCTTCTCATAATTAATAACAGTTCCGCGATATACACCGATCATATCAGCAACATCCTGAACAGTGTATTTGCGTTTGATCTCATGAATCATATCCCACCTTTCTTGAGGTTTATATAGGTTTGATAATGTTTATTCAGGTTTGTCCAACTTCGACAAGAAGTATGCACTAAAATGGTAAATATGTCAAGAAATAAAAACAACAAAATCACTAAATATAGGGGCGCCTCAAAAAAAAACCACGAAATGTAGAGCAAATAAAATTGGTAAAGTAAAATAGGGACAGGTCCAACTTGTTAGCAACTAACTCTTTGTTAGTTTTTATTATTTAACAAACCGAACTTGTCCTGTAAAATTTTAAAGACTTATTTTCCGAGGATTTTTTTGAAATGGTCTGTTAGCTTGGGAATGACCTTGTGTAAGTCATCTACTATGCCGTATGTGGCTACAGTGAAAATTGGAGCGTCAGCATCTCTGTTGATAGCTACTATTACGTCAGATGATTTCATGCCTATTAAATGTTGTATCTGCCCTGATACACCGCAGGCAATGTACATTTTAGGACATACTGTTTTTCCGGTCTGCCCTACTTGATGAGAATACGGCATCCATCCCTCATCAACAACGGCTCTTGAAGCTCCAACGGCAGCCCCGATTGTTTTAGCAAAATTTTTGATAAGATCCATATTTTCTTTTGAACCAACTCCGCGTCCGCCGGTCACAATGATATCAGCCTCGGCTATGTTGATCGTATCCTCAATTTCTTCAATGATATCTATTAGAGTAGTTCTGGATTTATATGTTTCTGCATCAAAAATATCTTTTATGACTTCACCCTTTCTTGTCTTATCAGGCACTGACTCCTGCATAACTTTATGCCTTACAGTTGCCATTTGAGGCCTATTATCAGGTGATATGATCGTAGCCATGATATTTCCGCCGAAAGCAGGTCTGGTCTGTAAAAGGATCCTTTCTTTTTTATCAATTTCAAGTCCGGTACAATCAGCTGTAAGTCCTGCATTTAAAGGAACAGCAACTCTGGATATAAGACTTCTGCCTATAACAGATGCTCCGCAAAGTACTATTTCAGGCTTGTATTTTTCTATCAATTTTATAAAAACTTTTGTATATGGATCGTCTTGATATGATTTAAGGCTTGGATTATCAACATAATAAACTTTGTCAGCGCCTCTTTCGATAAGTTCCTGACAGGAATTTTCAATACCTGAACCCATAAGAACCGCACAAAGCTTAACTCCCAGATCATCGGCAAGCTCTCTTCCTTTACCCAAAAGCTCAAAGCATATAGATTGAACAACACCTTTTTTCTGCTCAGCAAAAACCCATACATCTTTATACAATGAAACATCAACTTTTTTGGTGCTGGCGTCTTTAACAGCCATCACTATCGCCTCAAATTTACATGCTTGAACACAAGCACCGCAAAGAGTACATTTGGTTAGATCAATAACGGCTTTTTTGTCTTGCATTACCATGGCCCCAAAAGGACATACTTTAATACAAAGCGTACAACCAATACATTTATTATTTATTATTTGAATTGCGTCTGCCATTTTTATGATTTCTCCTATCCGCCAATAATAATATCTTTGATAAGACCTACTAATTCTTTAGCTGTTTCATCAGCTTCGCCCTTTAAAACACGTCCGCCTTCTCTTGGCTCAGGTGAAAAAACTTTAGCAACCCTTGTTGGAGAACCGTCAAGACCTATCTTTTTATCTATACATTCAAGCTCTTTAGCTGTCCATACAGGTATTTCAATTTTTTTAGCTTTCATTTTACCTTTTAATGAAGGCAGTCTTGGCTCGTTTATCTCTTTTACAACAGTAAAAAGAACAGGCAGCGGGGTTTCAACAATATCATAACCTTCTTCAGTCATTCTTTCTACACGAGCTTTATCCTTAGTGATCTCTTCGATCTTTTTTACATAAGTTACCTGCGGGATACCCAAATGCGTTGATACTCCTGGTCCAACCTGCGCAGTATCACCGTCAGAAGCCTGTTTGCCGCAAAGGATCACAGAATAATCACCGATCTTCTTAACAGCCTGTGATATAGTGTAGCTCGTAGCCCAAGTGTCGCTTCCGGCAAACTTTCTGTCGCTTAAAAGAATTGCTTCGTCACAACCCATAGAAACTGCTTCTCTCAAAGCTTCCATAGCCTGAGGAGGACCCATTGTAACAACAACAACAGTCCCGCCCAATCTTTCCTTTAGTCTTACGCCTTCTTCTATCGCGTACATATCGAAAGGATTGATTATGGCGGCAACGCCTTCTCTTTTTAATGTATTAGTTACCGGATCTATCTTTACATCTGTAGAATCCGGAACCTGTTTTATAAGAACTATAATTTTCATACTATTTCCCT
>JADGBB010000013.1 GCA_015231715.1 Candidatus Omnitrophota bacterium | reverse complement strand
AGTTATTCATCTAGAGCAATGGATCATGTTGACGAAGATACCTTTGATCCAGAAGAAGCGAATATGCCGAATATGCCGATTACACCAATGATAGACGAACAAGATGTTTGGGATGCTTTAGATGAAAGGCATAAGTTTTTCCTCGATCAAGAATGCGTTCTTCTCTATCTTTTCCTTAACTTTCTTGATCTGCTCCACGTAGTAATCAAGCTTATGCCTAAGCATTGCTCCCTGGGTATATATTTTTGCGAAACTCTTGCGAAGCTCTGAATCAAAGGCTAGTATCTCACCCCATGACATCTGTCTTTCTTCAGGCATATTGAAATTTATATTTGGCGGCTCATACCCGCTATTCTCCGGTGACCCAAGAGGACCTTGATACGGTGATATCGGTTCAGG
Source organism: Candidatus Omnitrophota bacterium (assembly GCA_015231715.1). The sequence goes on along the minus strand of JADGBB010000013.1, from coordinate 31,537 downwards.
TTCTTCAGGTTCTTCGGGTTCTTCAGGTTCTTCGGGTTCTTCAGGCGCTTCAGGTTCTTCTGGTTTTTCCGGTTCTACAGGCTCTTCAGGTTTTTCCGGCGATTCGGGTTTTTCAGGTGATTTGGGTGATTCCCAAACAATTTCCGAAGTTATCTTACCCTGCCCGCCACAGTGACGGGTCGCATCCCCTATCCTGGCAGCCGGCATACCGTCTATCAAAACATCCGAGTCCCCGGACTCAATTACAAAAGTATTAGACTCGCAGCATGCCGCATGTGTTCCTCCATCCCCTACGCGGGCTGCCGGTTTACCGTTAATACTCACGGTGGAACTTCCGGAAGTTATGGGTCCTACAACAGCATGAGGACAAGCCGGACATCCGTGCGCGTCAGCAGAACACTTTGCGACAAATCCGACACGCGCGTAATTTTCAGGAGATACCGCTGTAACGCTGAAGGATTTAGTTGCCTTCTGACCGTCAATATCCACGCTCAATGTTATAGTATTATTCCCTGCCCCTGAAAAAGACGGACTGCTGACTTTTCCTACCGAAGGCGAGAAAGATCCGGAACCTTCCCAATTCACCTTTTCTGAAACATCCACCATTCCAGAACCGTCTTGTGCTGAAATTGAGCAATATGCTTCAAAAGACCAACCTTGTGTAAAAACTTTTGGGCTGTTACCTAACGGATACCTAAGTTCAAGGTTAATGCTCCCGTCTTTGTTTTCACTTGTCCCGTCACTTTTTTCCCCATCCTTTTTTCTCTCTATCGGCAAAGCACTTTTATCCCCATTGAACCATTTATCGTTGAGGAATTCCTCCACGGTATCCATCCTTCCCTTTCCGTTCTCGGCATACCATGATCTCCATTCCTTACACCAATTATTGACTTTTTCGACTTCTGTATAAAATATATCACTGTTATAATATGCTTGTACGGCGTCTTTTCCCACGACGTCCCAAACTTTTGTAATGGCTCCGGATACTTCAAGCCAATTCTTAAGGTTATTCGCGCAGGCTTTCTGTGCCAAGTCCGTTTGTTTCTTTATTATTCCCGAACTAATATTGTTAAGGTCGACTCTGTCCTTTAGGTTGACGTTCGCGGGAAGTTTTGCCATCTGTCGTTTTACCTCGTCCCAACCGGCTTTTTGTATATTCCCAACCTGTTTCTGGGCCTCGACTTCCATGAGTCCGGTAATAGTACCCTTCAGCAGCCCGTCCCTGACCTTACCTGCAACCTTGTCCTGCACTTCCGCTTTGACCCCTTTTTCACTCCAGAAAAGTATATTGTCGACAAGATCGTCCTTGATCCTGTTGGTCATGGAGTCCCCTCCAGCCCTATCAGCTAGCATTCGTCCCACCGCTTTTTGCACCATGGGTTTTACCACACTGTTTATCAGCGGAGTGAGAATGTCCCCGCTTGTCACAAAATCCAGGGCTATACTAGCGAGCTTACTAGGGTCAAGGCCCGCCATAACGGCCTCAGTGTAATCCCCCATGGTCTCACCGTGAAATATTACCGAAGGCGGTAGGTTCTGCCTTTCAGCTTTATACAGTTCCTGGATAAACTCCAGGTTTCTTCTTATCTGCTCTTTCCTGCCCTTGAGTTCATTCAGCCTCTCTACCAGCCTGTTTTTCAGGGCATTAGCCTCGTCCTTGTCCTTAGCGCCGTTAAGGCTGCTAAGAGCCTTAGCGATACTGTTAGACTCATTCCTTATGGCCTTCATCTCGACCATGAGGTTAGAGTTCCATTCCTCCGCTTGCTGCCAGTTCTGGCCGTAAATCTCATCGTTGCTCGCTCCAAAGATCCAAGTTCCCGCGTCATAGACGGAACTGAGGGCACTTAGCCCGGCTTTTATGGTTTCCGATTCCTGCGCCATCAAATTGACAGTCCCCATAAAGCCTTCATACTCACCGGCCTTGCGGATCTCGTCTTTTATCATATTTATGTGGCCCTCAAGCATTATTATTTTAGCATCCACTTCTCCGATACGATCGTAAACAGAACTTGAAGGGTTCCTTTCAAACCCAGAAACTATCTGGCTGAACTCCCTTCTCAAGGCTGTTAATTTCTCCTGATTGTGTTTAAGTTCCGACTTCAGATAAGCCGAATCGGCGTAAGCAGTTTGGGGTGATCCTGTCATTACGAAAAGAAATAATATTACAAAAATAGATATGGCTTTATTACATATGCTTTTCTTCATTCCGTCTCCAAAGTTATATGCATACTAAAAATTATTATTGCCGCTCATTTGGACTTTGTAGTCAAAGCTAATATCTATGGCACTTTCATCATCACCGGTACGAGTCGGTGATAAAGAGGTTATTTTTATAAGGCCGTACACACTACTTGTTTTAAATGCATAAACATTTCCCGTCGCTAACTTAATATAAGATCCCTTAGGAATTGATGTAGAATACGATCCGGAGTCTGACGGTACGGATGAATAGCTGTCTATACTACCGCTCCCCATAAGCCTAACCATAGAACCGTTACCAGTCGAAACAACTTCAGGGACTAGACCGGGAACACCGGGATCAACTTCGGGTCCATAATAAGGCGTAAATCAGCGTCTTGATTTCCATGACGAACATCAGATGAGGTGTCATCGGAAATACTTTGGCTTTCAAAAGAAAATCCTTCACCAGAATCGGCATCACCGTGGGCTAAATCATATTCACATGTCAATGTCTCACTACCCTCGACAACTTCCCCGCCGACAGTCTCCTCAACAGTATCCTGCTGAGTTACTTTACTTGCCTGCCCGGTATCCGAATTAACTACTATAACTTCTTGGCCTACAGAATCTCCGTCAACAGTAGTAGCAACTTCTTCAGTATTTGAAACACCGAAAATAAGCGGGGCGGCCATAGCGACAAGTTTCACACCATCCTCATTTTTCTTGAATCTCATAAAACTTGAGGAACTATCGGTAAGTATTCCCCCGCTAGAGGCATTTTCCAACCTGCGGTAGAATGTGAAATATAATTCGTATTCCGCTCCCTGTTTAACAACCCTGGATATAGTGGGATTAATAACGATATTTTCAAAAAATCTCATGTCATCATCAATCGCGTCTTCTAATGCCCCGAGGTCACCTTCAAAGTCATCTGAGACAAAAGACATAAAAGTCGTCTGATCTTCATTCATATATGATTTAAGTAAAGAATTAAAAACTCTTCTTACTTCATCTTCCCCATGTTCATTGCTAACCATAATAGGAAAAATATCAGATTCATAATCAGAAGTTTTTCCTGTCGTAGCTACAGCTTTTATACATACTTTGTATTCTTGGGCAGTCACCGGAGTGAACTCATAATTAAAAGAACCATCATTTGAAAAATTAACCTTTTCCCAATTTTCTCCTCCGTCAAAACTGATAAAAACCGCACCGATAGTTCCTTCATATATGTCCGCTTTGCCCCTAAATACAAGTTTTCCGCCTTCAAGATCGTCCGCTGATAAAACCAATAGATCCGGCAATGATTCCAGCGAGACCGGTCCGACTCTTAATTCGTTAATTTCAGGCACGCCTTCTTGTGACGCAAAATTATACCAGGCCGCATCCGCACATAGGCAGGAGACCGATGCCACAAAAATAATTGCTATAAAAGTTTTTACTATAGTCCTCATATTCCTCCCTTAATTATACCGTCATCTTAAATGTCATCATAAGCCGTTCTTCACCATAATCATTGTTTATGGGTGCGTCTGTACTGAACTTATACATATTGACCTTGTATTCCAATTTAACAGAAGCATCCTTTATCATTTTAAGTTTTCTTTCATAATAAACATCCCATCTGCTGGTAAAAGAATCTGTCGACTGAAAAATATTTGTATCAACAAATTCGAAATTAAAACCCGCGCTGTTGTTTTCATAATCAGCGTTCGTATTCAGCCTAAAAGTATTTATTAAGTCATCCCCTCTTGAAGTAATGTTGTCTACTTTTCTGATGCTGTAAAAAAATCCGGGTCGAACTGTTACTTTGTCGAAGAATTTCTTCCTAGCTGATATGTCAACACTGCCCAAATATGATCCCTCCAATGTTTTGTTTACTTCATCCTCTTCAAAAATCCCTTCGGCATTAATTCTATATTTAAAATATTTGAATACAGTATCGGATAAACTCAATTTAATACGATTAGTCAAGATGTCCCGGCTGTCGTCCTCCGTCCACTTGTTCCCCAATCGATAGGTAGCTGAAACGTCCATTTTTTTTCTGCCTAAAAGATTTGAATGCTTTATTTGGGCTTCAAAATTATCATTGGTTGTCCTTACTGTCTTGGTCGATCTATGATTGATCCTGTCGAAATAATAATTATAACTGGCATGTGCTTTCCAGTCTTTGGAGAACCTTTTTGCTGCTTTACCATATAAACGCACTCTATCACTTGTAGCTCCACCGGCCATAGTGCTAAAATCAGGATCAACAATTTCAGCTCTTCCCTCAAGAGTAACCCCCGCTAAATTGCCTCTAATATTAACTTTATGCGCCTGACCGTATTTGTGAGTGTCGTCGCTTGCAACAGGTTTTTTGATCGTATAACTAACGGCATGATCTCCATCAAATTTAAAAGTTTTAAATCTGTATTCCCAATCCAAAGCTTGAACATATTGAAGATATGCGTCTTCTGTAGTTCTTTTAGGGTCTGTCCCATCATCTCCGACAAAAACGGTATTCAAACCGACAATAAAATCTTTACCGCCCATTTGATACCTTGCCCCGCCTCCCCACCTATTCATGGGTTCTGTGGTCTTTAGATCCTGTCCGACAAAATCCTCAAAAATATAATCCCAGCGCCCGTCAAAAGACCCAAAAGCCGCTCTAAAATAATTTTTATCGTCCCAGAAATTTCTCTGATAACCGATACCTTTAATACTCTTATTCATCCCGTATTGAGAAAAATTAGCAAAATAATCACCTATGGTAATATCATTTTTTCCGTCTTTTACATTGTAGGTAAACTTTTGAAGGGAAAGATGTTCAATATCGACGAGACTATTATCAGTAGACCTGAAATTCATTTCAGTAAGTGTTTGAACACCATCTGGAGTTTTGGTTTGACCAAAAACGTCCATTTCTTGATTATAAAAAAAACCGTCTTTATAGAAGCTGGTCTGGTACCCCTGGCCATAAACATTATCGGATTCGATCGTTGTACGACTTGTTATTGAAGAAAAGTTTTCGTAATCGATTGGAGCTGAAACATCTTCTTGCGCAAATACCACGGAACTAAAAAAACCAAAAATGGACAAAACTAAAATTAAAGCGGCAAACTGTTTTCTCACAGAAACCATCCTAACCTCCTATGATTCTTTTGCTTTATAAGTCAAAATCCGTTTCTATATTACTTCACACTTTTAATCATGTCAATTGGCTCTTTCATATCTCCTTATATTTTATCTTCGAGACTGCATCATGTCTTCTGCAAGTTCCGGGTCACTTAAGACCTCATCATATAGCTGTTTTAAGTCTTCATATTTTTCACGCTGCTGGTCAGCGTTTTTATTTAGTTGTGATGCCTCCTGCTCGAGCGCCTTTGCCATCTTCTCAAGCTCATTAAGTTCGCTAGTTAACGTTTCCCTTTTGGGAATAAGGACTTCTTTTCTGCCCCTTGGGTGGTTTAGCAGCATTTCAGTGCGCTCCATTTCACTTTGTTTTTTTTCAATGTCTTCTTTTACTTTTTCAGAACGGTTCTTTGTGTCAGCGCGTTTGGTATCTGTTTCCAGGATCTTTGATACTAAACCTTCTGTCTCATCAGCAATGCGCCGGCTTACCTGTATCTGCGCCTGGGTAGGCCCTATCGCAGCGGCCTCAGGAACATAGACTGACTCAACTGGTACTTTGCCTTGTTCGCGGACTTCAAACTCGCTTGTCGCGCGTGTTGTTTCAAGATCAGGGGCACTTGCTGCATCTGCAGAAGAACCTGCTATAGACTCGAGTTGCTCCAATGCGGATTGAGTCTCTGCCTGCGCATAAGAATCAATAAAAATTGACATGCTTGATACAACGATAATACCTAAAAGTATTCTACTACCTGCTGCAACAGACTTCATTTTCTTTCCTCCTTTTTATTCTTTCGATGCCCAAAGGGGCGTTATTATAAAATTATAGTTATCCATGTAAAAATTAGACGGGCTAAAGTCTATTCCCAATGATTTCTTAAGATTAGATGTTGTATCCGGTATATTCCTGCCTGCCCTGATCAATGCCCAACGCGATGTCTCGGAACAGACCATATTGTCATTGCCAAAAAGCCCGTATCCTGTCTGGTCGATAATATTACCTGACTTTTTCTGCTGGGTAATTGACTCCTGCATTATGGCCTCTTTGGCTGCATCCCAAAGTTTTTTGGATTCTTCTTCTGTTAAAGGCTGGGCAACTGATGCAGCCAGTGCCTCACGTTTTCCATATGACTTTAAAAACTCGTCCTCTCCTATTACATGAAGGCCGCGGCCCGGTGTATTATCAAGAAAGAGTTTTTTGCCATTTACCTCTTTTAAATAGACCACGCTGTGCGAGGCTGGTGATTTGGAAACTGATGCAATCCTGTCACCAATATTAATCCAAAAAGAGTTTGCATCATAAGGTGATAACAGTATTACATCACCGGGTTTTAGATCTTCATATTTTCTATCAGGAAGTACTGGCGGAGCTTTTGTCTTAAGTGATCTATATATATCATTTACATAGGGGCTGGGTTCTTTAATCCGCTGCTCTATGATATGTCTTTGGTTTTTTATCCACTGGCTCTTTGCATGTTCAAACTCGAACTGTTCAAAGACTGATGCAGCTTCTGCATTGTTATTTTTTGCATAAGAAAGAACCTGTTCGGCTTTTTTGCTTAAAGCCTCTGCAGAATTTTTTAACTCAATGTTTTTCTGCCTGGCCTTTTGTGCCTTACGTATCGCATCATGGGCAATGCTTTCTGCCTTTAAATTAGATGCTTCCCGGGCAAGGCGAAGGATATCCTCAGACTTGCTGATAGTATCATTGCATTTTTGTACTTCTGACTCGTATACCTCGATATTCCTATTGGCTTTTTCTTTTAAGGTTTCTATCGTAGATATTGCATCATTTATTGAAATGCCATTTTGGGCATGCACATTTTGCACAAGATAAATACCGGCAATGACCAAAATCAAAAAATAAAAAATTGATAGTTTTGTTTTCATACCGGCCTTTATACGACAGCGTCTTTGGATAGTAAAATACATTTACCATAAATCACCAAAACCTTGCAGTATATTTTACATTACGCCATCACGGAATCTCGAGATCTTAATTCTGGGATACCACCCAGTCTCCCCCCGGTGACACTGTCCAATTGCCTCCCTGAGACACTGCCCAATATCCGTTTTGAGAAACATTAACGTCAAATCTTCCACCCGGCAGCTGGTGTATTTCTACTGAAATATTCTTGGGCATAGCTAAATGAATGCACCAAGCGTTAAAAATTATCAACAAAATTATAGGCCCATATTTCCTAACTAGAGGGTTCAAAAAAATACTTACCATTTTCCTCCTTCTTTAAATGGGGACACATCCCAATTATTGTTCTTCTAATTAATTTTTACTTCTCCTTAATTTTACCTCGACTATTTTTTTATCTTCTCCTCAACATATTCGTTGAGCTTGAGATCATATATCTCAAAACCTGAAGCATCGTCTTTGAATTTCACATAATGCTCAACATCATATGACAGGTTCTTATCTATTTTTTTGTTCCAAAGAACATTGCCTTCACGGTCAAAAAGAACAAATTCCATGCCGGTGTCGTTATCCTCACGCGTGGCGGCAAGAACATGCTCTCCGTCTTTGGCTATGGCTATGTCAACTATGTCAGGTAATCCGGATGTTTTGTCCCACACAACGTTTCCCGATGCGGCCTCAAATAAAGTTACCGTGGAGTTTTCCTGACCGTTCCCGCCGATAGCAAAATATTTACCGTCAGGAGATATCTTTGTCACACGGACCCACCTAAGCGTTTCCTCGCTCATCAATAGATCATTGATACTTTTGAAAAAAATATTCCTTACTAACTTTCCTTCTTTATTGTAAACAGCTACTCCGCTTGAACCGCCTTCGTCACGCCACCCCCACAAAGGAAGAATTATCGTCTCCCCGTTATCGGCAATCGTTACCGCCCCGGCCTCTGCCGGCATAGGCTCACTCCACAGCTCTAGTCCATCCTCTTTCAAACTCCATGACGGAAAACCATCACCGTACACAATAGACACTTCGTATCTCCCATTATCGGAAACATAGACTTCAACCGTGCCCGGCTCGATAGGCATCATTTCAGCTGTAGCCGTCAAACATCCGAACAACACTGCCGACACAAGAATTACAACACGCGAAATATTTTTCATATAAATACTCTCTCCTATTATTTTTTCTGCTTCAATTAAATTTCACTAATTCGACAGCTTTCAATAAAACTTTCCCAATCTTTTAATATCTCGGCGTACTCCCTTTCATAGTCGTCATAGGCTTCTTCGACTGTGATAGGCCCCGAAGGCATAGGAAAGTCCCGGTAAACAGCCAGGTTCAACAAAAGAAACCCTTCATCAAGCGGGATTATAACAAATTCGTCCTGAACAAAAACCGTTGGGTTATAAATACCATACTCGTCGGTATTCCCGAACTGTTCATAACGCAGCTTAATACTTTTTGCTTCTTTCCCTGATACGTTTGTATTTTCATCTTTTCTATCCACATTACGAAATAAACCATTTATCTTGTTTTCAAAAGCCTCCGGGGCGGAAAACTTTGTACCGTCCACAATACCATACAAAGTAACCTTTATCGATGCCTCAACACCTTTTGTAAGTTCAAACGTGGGATCCGGACTCAACCATCTCGAAGGAGCCTTGGAATATTCCCATCCCTCCGGGATGCGATACTCAATAATGTCTTCCGGTATCGCTGTTTTACCATGCTCTTCCCCTGCTGCAAAACAATTGCCGTAAAGAAAAACTGCTGTTACTATCGCGATCATTGAAGTAAAAATATTTTTCATGCGTCTCCTTTTAAAAATCATTCACAACTCCTATTTGCATTTTTCATTATAAGTTACCCTAGTATGTTTTACAAGAAGGTCTTATCTTTTAACTGTCGTCTATTACCATTAGTATTAATTTAATTGTATTTTTGGGGACTTATTTTGTTGTTTTTTTAATACTTATGGTGGCTGAGTGGCTTAAGGCGATGGTTTGCTGAACATACAGAACATTTACGTTTAAAGGCTTTCATATCACTATCGCTATGTAATATCTAAAAATAAAGGGTTACAAAGCTTTAACGCTCTATAACCCTTTATTGATAGTACATGGCTGAGAGGGGGGATATTAATCCTGTTATTGTACGTCTTTTAATTTGGATATGTTACAACTTGCCAAAATGCCGTCGTGCTAGATTCGTGTCAAAAAAAATATTAAACTATGCATAAAATATGCTGATATGCAAAGCCCTTCTATACCCTACCATTACACGATACTTGGAATATAAGCCTTTCCTATAAGTTATCTCCTGTTAGAAAATTAGATTTTTTCCCGGAAACTATTTCTTTCATGATGTTCTTATTTAGTCCAACATCTTTTGTCGCTACAAGAGTTCTTATTGAAAATACCTTCAGAGCATCAGAAACCGATAAAGTACCTTCAGCTGAATCTTTCCTACCAGTAAAAGGAAACTCATCGGGACCTCTCTGACACTGGCTGTTAATATTCACCCGGCATACCTGATTTACCAAAGGGTCAATAAGTTTTGCTATGGTATCTGAGTCCTTACCAAAAATGCTTATCTGCTGGCCATAGTTAGAATTTATAACATACTGTATGGGCTCTTCTATATCCTCAAACTCGACAATAGGAACAATCGGTCCGAATTGTTCTTCATTGTATAATCTCATCTCCGAATTAACAGGAAACACAACCGCAGGAAAAAATAATGTCCCACCTCCTTCCCCGCTTTTCTTGTTCACAACTTTTCCACCCTTATTGTCGGCATCTGTTAACAGTTCTTTCATATATCCAACTTTCCCTGTTTCAGGAAGCGGTGTTATTTGTACATCTTTGTCCCACGGCATACCACATTTTAAATTATCAACTTTGTTGCAAAAATCATCGATAAACCTATCTCTTACACTTTTATGCACAAATATTATCTTTATAGCTGTACACCTTTGCCCATTGTAAGACAATGTGCCAAGTAAATGCTCTTTTACTGTAAGATCAATATCTGCATCAGGCAGTATTATTGACGCATTCTTCGCTTCCAGCCCTAAAACGAATCTGCACCTATGGGGTTTGGGATGCTGTTTTTGAAGAATATTGGCAACTTTGCTGGAACCGATAAAGGCAAGCGAATTTATCTTTCCGGAGGCCATAAGCGGACCTATGATCTTCTGCCCTTCACCATAAACAGCATTAATTACACCTTGCGGAAACGAGCTCCTGAAAGCTTCTAAAAGTGGCCTATGTAAAAGTACTCCATATTTAGGAGGTTTAAAGATTACAGCATTACCCATAATCAAAGCAGGTATCAAAGTAGTAAAAGTTTCGTTTAAAGGATAGTTGAACGGCCCCATACATAACACTACTCCGAGAGGAGATCTTTTTATCTGGCCTATAACTCCTTGTATCGTAACAAATTTTGAAGAATTAATATCAAGCTCTTTAAGTGCCTTTATAGTGTCCTTAATATAATCAACCGTTCTGTCGAATTCTTTAATGGAATCAGCATAAGATTTTCCTATTTCCCACATTAATAAGTTAATGACTTCTTCCCTTTTAACTATTATTTTTTCGATAAAAATTTCGACATGGCCTATACGTTCTGCAATAGACATCGTCGGCCATTTTCCCCGTCCATTTTTATATGCATTTGTAGCCGCGTCTAATGCCTGGAGAGCTTCTGTCTCCGTCAACAAAGGGTATTTTCCCAGCATTATCTGAACTTGCGACCCACCTTTATTTTCACATATCGGAGAATATACCTCCTGCAGATCACCTTCCCATTCTAATATTTCACCATTAATCAGATATTCTTTTTGAATGACAGGAATATCTACCATAAATTCTTTTGGTATATCGCCCTTGTTTTTAGATAAATTTTCATTCATATCTTTACCTCTAATTTTTTATTATGCTTTTTTCTGAAAATGATTCCCTTAAAACCTCCCACAATTCATCCTGCCCTTTTGCGGAATTGAATTTATTTATAGCTGAGTCATCAGACATTACCATCGCTATTAGTCTTAAGATCTGGAGCTGCACACCGGTATTTTCTTTTGGAGAAAGTATCATGAAAATATATTTAGCCGGATTTCCGTCAGGAGAATCCCATTCTATCCCTTTTCTGGATCTCCCGAAAGCTATAACAGGACCTATTAAAGAAGATATCCTGCCGTGAGGCACGGATATCCCTTTTTCTATCCCTGTGCCCATCTGGTTTTCCCTTTCGATAACAGTCGAATATATTGTTTCTGTATCAGGCATATTTTCCTGCGAAGATATTGTTTCGCTCAGCTCTTTTATCGCTCCTTCTTTGTCATTCGCTTCCAGATCATTGATAACCGCTCTTTTAATAAAATAATCCCTTATATCAACATGTTTTCTTAGCCTTAACGCCAGGCTCATCAGAGGACCTAATATAACCGTCGACAATACAGCCCCAAAAACTATGGCAACAAAAACGGGTTCCGTTATGAGTTTATATTCCAATGCCAATATGCCTATCACTATCTGCATTTCCCCGCCTGGAGTATGAGCAAGCGATATTAAAAGCCTATCGGCTCTTGAAGACTTTGCCATTGTAACACCTATCCATGCTCCTAAAAATCTTCCCAGAAACCCTATTACAAAAATAAAAATTACCAGCCAGAGATCAAAATTATTTAGAAAATCTATCTTCAGCCCCACACTGGCGAAAAATAACGGAATGAACAGGGAATGGACCATTTGTGAAATAACCTGTCGGGTCTTTTCGGATAAAGCTTTTGCTTCACCGGCCATTATCCCGGCAATAAAAAATCCGAATAAAGCGTGTATGCCTATTTTAAGTGTTGCAGCACCGCATATTATCCCCAAAAGACATATAAAAGTGATGGCAGTACCGGGTTCCGGCATGTTCTTTTCTTTTATTTTCCCTATAATAAGATTCGATAATTTCCTCCCATAGGTTAAACAAAAAACCGAAAATCCTATAGTGCTGCCTATAACTATCACTATTTTCAATAGATCAATATTAGTCTGCGTGAAAAACCCAAGTATTAGGGTGAACACTACCCATCCCAAAAGATCATTAACTGACAAAGCACACATTATCAGAAAACCCATATCTGTTTTATAAAGATTGAGATCTGAAAGAACTCTGGCAGTTACAGGTAACGCGCTTATCGTCATTATCGTAGCTACAAAGAACGAAAATGCTATTTTTGTGTCCGGGCTCACAGCATACTTGTCAGCGAGGAAATAACATGGAATAAAAGCAATGACCATTGGTATTACAACATCCGATAATGATATTGTTAAGGCCTCCCCTCTCTGTCTCCATGCACTTGAAAAATCTATTTCCAAGCCTGTTTTCAAGAGAAAGAACAAAACACCTATCCATGCCGTGGTCTCAAGCATGTTTTGCTGAATAAGATCATGCGGGAAGATGTATCCGTAAACTCCAGGCATAAATCTACCCAATATTGTGGGACCAAGAAAAACACCGACAAGTATTTCCGCTGTAAGAGCCGGCTGCTTAAACCTTCTGAATATCTCTCCTAAACCCCTTGCAAGCCCTAGAAGTAAAAAAACCTGCAACAAAAATATAAGTAAATTTTGCTCGCTCAGATAATGCATATACTTAAACTCCTCTCCCTTTTACGATATTGCGAACTCTTTGTATTTTTATTGTAGCACAGCATAATCACCATATCATAATACCACAGACACTCCCGTTTTTTTCGCCTCCAAGATATTTTTTAGTTGCATTCCTATCAGGGATTATAGTTTTTAGAAACAAAGTTAAGTTATTCTTCCTGACAAACGGCACTAAATACATTTTACTATCATCTGCAAAGGTTCTCATTTCAATCTCCGGGTGGGGATTCTTTTAATCCCGGACCTATTCTGGATAGCCGATAGGCACAACATACAAAGGCTCTTGCTTTTGGGGTAACAACAAAATTTTCTTTATTACATCGTCATCAAACGCCCCTATGGGAACCGACCCCATCCCTAATGCCCTCGCCTGGAGATGAATATTCTGCGCAACATGTCCAGTTTCCTGCAAAACATACCTCTTTCCTCTTTCACCATACCTATCGGTAGTTCTGGAATAATCCGCTACTATAACAATAACAGCAGGGGCAAACTCTATGAACCCCTGACCATAACAAGCAGCGGCAATTTCTCCCCGCTGATCTTTTAACATAACGTGTTCGAGACGATGCCCTTCCGGCAAGTATCTTGATACCTTTTCGTCAGTAAGAAGATATATCTCCAAAGGATATGTAGCCCCGGCAGAAGGCGAGGCACGCAGACCATATCGGCCAACAACCTTTGTCACACCTTGTGCCGCCCAAAGAATCTGCCCAATATTATGTTCGGCAAGTTTTTTATCTGAATATTTCCGTATAGACCTGCGTTCTGAAATAGCCTCCTCAAGAGAGACATCCCCTTTCCCGGAAGGAACAGGTAAATTAACAATCATATCTTCATCAGAGAATACTTCAATATCCATATTTCCTCCGGAGACAAGAACCATCATCGCAACAATCATGGTTTTAACTGCAGTTTTCATAACAACATTTTACATCAAATCCCAGCAAAAATATACTTCCGCGATCTAAAAGTCTTATCCTTGTATCATCATCTATTAGTATTAGTATCAATTTAATTTTATCATTGGGGACCGTTTGGGGACTGATTTTGTTGTTTTTTTAATACTTATGGTGGCTGAGTGGCTTAAGGCGATGGTTTGCTGAACATACAGAACAATTACATTTAAAGGCTTTCATATTCCAGTCTCTCTGTAATAGCTAAAAACAAAGGGTTACAAAGCTTTAACGCTCTATAACCCTTTATCAATGGCGGATAGGGAGGGATAAGAATCCTAGTTGTGTAAGTTGTTTAAAATACTATGCTTGCAAAGTTGCAAAATCCCAACGTGCCAGATTCGTGTCAAAAAAATTTGAAAGTATGCATAAAATATGGGAATAAGCAAAAAATTGAAAATAGATTTTTTGCACATGATTCTCCCCTACTTACCCTTTTGGGATTTTACATATACATCTACAGCTTCTTTAGATGTATACCAGTTCCGTCCAAATTTAACTGCTTCTAATTTACCACGCCTAGCCAACAGACTTAAATACTCTTGGCTATAGGATGTTCCCTTATAAATTTCACGAATAGGTAAATATTTGCTTCCCGGTTTCTGTTTACTACTGGGGGTAAGCATTTCGATCCACATTGTCAAAGATCGCTCGAGGGATCTTCCAATAAAATTTATAAAGTCTTCTAATTTACCCTTATGCCCTTTTTCCAGACAATCATAATATTTTTTTCTGTCTACCTTTAGAACAACCGCCGGAGGAAATCCGTACTTCATAAGGATCAAGTTCATTAAAAGCCTCGCCGTCCGGCCGTTCCCATCCACAAAAGGATGTATATCAACTAATTTAAAATGAGCTTGGGCGGCATATTCGATATAATTCTGTTTTCTATCCTTCGAACTTAGCCACTTATTAAAATCAGACATTAAAGCGGGCACCTCTATCGCTTCCGGAAATACATGTTTTGACCCTGATATAAATACTTTTAGATCTCTGTATTTCCCGGCTTCCTGATCATCGATCTTACTTAATATCAAAGCATGGATCTGCCTTATTGCATTGGCATTTACAACAGAATTCTTTTGGACCAGTTTTTCTACAAACTCTATCGCTTCTTTGTGATTAATTGTCTCAAGGTGTTCTCTTAACGATTTACCACTGATCGTCAAACCATCTTCTAGAACTAATCTCGTTTCTCTCAGGGTGAGGGAATTCCCCTCTATAGCATCTGAGTTGTAAGTCCACTCTACTATTATTTGTTCATGTAATTTTCTGAGTGCAGATTTTGGAAAAGGACGTAATTTGTCCAATTCTTCTTTTTTCTTTAATATTCTGTCATTCAATTGTCTGTCTATCTTCATTCCCCCCTCCCACTTCACGAATATCGTATCGTATCGGATATGCTATAATTATACATTATCCGATACGATATAGCAAATTAAACTTTTTTCGATTAAAGATCAATATGCCAAATGCGTAAACTATCTTGTCGGAATAAAGTGTAAAGGATGTGCCCGGAATATACCTATATGGCGGAGAGGGAGGGATAAGAATCCTGTTTCTGCAAGTTGTTTAAAATACTATATTTGCAAAGTGGCAAAATCCCAACGTGCTATATTCGTGTCAAAAAAATATGAAACTATGCGTAAAATATATCAATAGACAAGGCCAGAAATAACCATTTCTTAGGTCCATTTGCTGAACAGATGAATGTTCGACACATCGAATAACCCATTGACTTTGCCCTCCTAATCTTATACAATCTCATATAGTTGAAATATACGATTAACCTTCACAAAAGGATCCAGAAAATGAGCAATAATAATCAATTTGAGCAAAGGCTCTCCACTGTACCTTCTAGTATCTGGTCGAAAATAGCACAAATTGATGAGCTGAAAGGCCAGTGGATCGGCGGTGCGAAATTAAGCCCTCAAATTCTTGGGCGGTTAAAAAGATCCGTGCTTGTAACTTCAACCGGTGCTTCTACACGTATTGAAGGGGCTCACCTCTCTGACGAAAACATTGAAAAGCTTATGAGAGGAATTTCAATCCAAAAGTTTTCCGAAAGAGATAAGCAGGAAGTTAAAGGTTACTACGAATTGCTCGAAAATGTCTTCGATGCCTGGAAAAGCATAAAATTATCTGAAAATACAATTAAGCATTTCCATAAAGAACTTTTGAAATATGTCGATAAAGACAAACTACACCGAGGAGAGTACAAGAAAACCGAAAACAAAGTTGAAATGATCGATTCTGCCGGTAATTCTGTTGGTGCACTTTTTGATACAACTCCGGCATATCTCACCCCAAAAGAAATGCTTGAACTGGTAGAATCAACTCAAGCTGCTTTTCAAAAATCCGACCATCATCCTCTGCTTATAACAGGTAATTTTCTTGTTGAATTTTTGAATATACATCCCTTCCAGGATGGCAATGGACGGCTTTCGAGGATCATTACAAATCTTTTACTATTACAGGCAGGATATCCATACATACCATATGTTTCTCACGAGAAATTAGTAGAGGACAATAAGCCTGACTACTATATGTCCTTGCGTAAAAGCCAAAAAACTCTTAAATCAAAACACCCTAATATAACACCCTGGTTGGATTTTTTCTTATCAGTTATTCTTGAGCAAACAAAACAAGCTATACAATTGCTTTCGCAAGAAAATATTGAAAAAATTCTCTCTACTAAACAACTCGCTGTCTGGAACTATTTACAAATTGCCAAAGAAGCAAGTCCCGGAGAAATATCCAAAAATACGCAAGTGTTACGTCCCACAGTTAATCAAGCCCTTGATAGACTCTTGAAGCTAAAAAGAATAGAACGGATCGGAATGGGAAGAAGCACTAGATACAGAATATTGTAATATGTGTTGTGTAACCCATGTGCCCGGAATATACCAATATGGCGGAGAGGGAGGGATTGTATTCCTGTTATTGTAAGCTCTTTAGTTTAAGTTACTTGCGTTATGCTGAAATGCCAACGTGTTGTATTCGTGACAAAAAAATATAAAACCATGCGGAAAATATGGGAATAAGCAAGATTATTCATTACGCTTTAAAATTCTACGAAGAATAATACATAAGTAATACCACAGAAACATCCCCATAATGTAAATTAAGTATCCCCACAAAAGAAATATTTTACCAAGTTTTCTTCTGTCTATTTGAAGTCTCCCGATTTCAGGGTATACCCTGACCTTCCCCCATTTGTAGTACCACTCACAGATACAGTATTACACTGTTTTTTGGGAAACCTTTTCTATCCTTTTTTATTCCCTCTTCGAGCTATGGCATTATACTTGAGAGCACATTTTTGTTTGCAAATATACTCTTCTATTTCTTTACGTCCAAAATCGACTATTGACCATGCCACACTTATCTCTTTTTCAAAGAATTCATTTAAACTCATCTCATTCTGATTGGAAAATTTTTTAGTGCTTGTGGCTTTTTCTCCAAACTTCTCTTTTCCTATGCTTCTTCTCAAAGTATGATTAAGTGTTCTTCTTAAATCTTTCATTCTTTCTTTTATATCTCTTGTTTCTCCTACATATATCGGGTTATCCTAATTCTTTTGAAAAACTAAGTACACTCCTGGCTCTTGTGGCATATCTTTTGTCCAGTCCTTTTTAAAAGAAACCATTTTTCTTATTTTTTTGTCTAAAAGTTTTTCATGGATCTCTTTGGTATATTTAAGAAACATTTCTCTCATGCAACACCTACCCAGTATGGTTTACTAGATTGACTCAACAATAATTGAAATCTAGAATTTTTTCTTTATCTTCTTTTTGAACAATAACTTTGTTTTCTTTTGGTATTATTTTTATTTCTCCCTCGTACCTGTCTTCAAGAGAATAATTCAATACTACACTCATTAGTATTCTATCGTAATACTTTAAGAAATCATCCGAATGCAAATATCCGTCCAATCCGCTATCAAGATCGAATTTTACTAAAATGAGACTTATGAACACACCTGACCCGCCACCCCAGTCTGCAGTCCTGAGCACATGAAGACCGTTATTTAGTCTTCCAAGCCATTTGTATGTAAAAGTAGTATTATCTTCTGCTTTATAAGAATGTATGCCCTCTTCTGTTATAATATCATCTTCATAATACTCATTTGAACCTTTAGCTGCTAATACATCAACAACAATAGTACTCGGGGAACCATCTGACAACCAGGGCTCAAATTCCCATATTAATTTTGGATGCAACGGTTTTCCTTCCAATGTGAATGTTGTATCCACTTCTTTGAATAATTTTTTAACATCTCGATAGAAATCAGGAGCAAGAATCATTAAGAAGATAAAAAACAAAGGGATGGATACAAAAATAGTTATCAACATATTCCACTTAAGATCGACCTTTCCGCCTTTTCCAACGTCACCGATAATATGTTCGGCCTCATTAACGTATTTTTTTTCAGTCATAAGTGAATATACCTCATTACCTTTAAGACAAGGCATTTTTCATTATAAGTCACCCACGTGTGTTTTCCAAGAAGGTCTTATCTTTAAATTATCATCTATTGGCATTACTATGTATTTAAGTATATTCTTGGCGACTATGCATAAAATATGGGCATAGATAAGAAGTTGTATTGTTTGTCAAGCAGGTATTGCACAGACTATATTCGCTGAAAATTTATGCCACCATTAGGCCATGGCTTTTTCGCGAATCACACGCCTTATCATCTTTTGGGCTCTGGGTTTAATTCGCTCAGCCTTAAGAGACAACCTAAAGCCGATATAAAGAAGAACTTTCAAAAGAGTGGCTGGCTCTGTAAATTCACAATTTTCTATTTTTGAGATGTGCTGCTGAGTAACACCTATTCTGTCAGCTAATTCGGTCTGAGTCATATTATTTTCTATGCGATATTTAATTATTTTTTTCACCAAGGAAAGTTTCTGTTGTTCCAGTTCATACATCTCCTTAAAATATGGATCCTTAAGACCTTCTTTTATATGATCGGTTACTTTTTCGGCTTTTATCTTCATTTTATTCCTCCGTTTTTTTCTAAAAATATCTTTTTGTCCTTTAAGGCAGTTTCCAAAATATTTTTTGGTAATTTCTGCGTCTTTTTTACAAAACCATCTATAAATACAGCTTTTTCCCGATGAAAAAAGAAATATAAAACTCTTACCTTTCCCTCTTTCCCTGTAAACCTTAACTCGAAAATCCCATCTCTTATATATTTAGCATGTGGATACGGCAACTTGTGCCCAAATTCCTCTAGCAGTTTAACTTTATTAAAAAACTTTATTCTTGACAATGGATCCAGAGAATCGATAAATTCCTTGACTGGCCACTTTTTCCCTTTTGCCAAATATATACACTCAACTACTTTCAATCAAACCTCCATACGCTATAAAGTATACAACTAATTAGTTGTTTTGTCAAATTATTTCTTTAGAGTTTTGAAAATTGCATTTATTTACTGCGTACGTATATAATCAAAAACGAGGGAGCCTTAATTTCGCTGTCCACACTGTGGCTATAAAAGAACTTTTAACCACATAAACCTTGAAAAATTACCTTTTAGGCAACTCATTGGGGACCGTTTGGGGACTGATTTTGTTGTTTTTTTAATACTTATGGTGGCTGAGTGGCTTAAGGCGATGGTTTGCTGAACATACAGAACATTTATATTTAGAGGCTTTCATATCCCTATCGCTCTATAATAGCTAAAAACAAAGGGTTACAAAGTTTTGACGCTCTATAACCCTTTATTTATAATACATGGCGGAGAGGGAGGGAAATTACGTTATGGGCTGGCAAAACCTTGTTCTCACTGGACTTTATGTGTTTTTACTAGTTACCTGTACAATTTTTGGTCAGCTTGAATGTAGTCAGCTAATGCTGATTGTGTCAGAACTATACGGAAAGTAAGAATTCATTTCTTGATTTATTTTCATTGATAAATTCTTCGTACTTTACTCTTTCAGGTCGGGGCATAAGCATTATTAATCTGTTTGCAATATCAGATGTTTCCATATTAACCATGCTGTGAATGGTAATATCTTTGCCCATAGCAAAATTAAGCGCAATGTTCAACATCTCCAGAACCTCAGTAATGTAATACTCAGCATCTGCACTTGTTTTCGACACTGGCTCTGCAGAATCTATGCATGTGAAAAAAGCCCCTTTTCTAGCAGTATTTCCCCTTAAATAATTGAAACTATCTTTTTTGAGCATGTTTTTTGGTCCAAGAACTATAACATTAGAATAATCACCTTTGCCGAGTGGTACTTCTTTCCCTATATTGTCTGCTAACTCATCCCCCGAGCCATGAATAACCACCACCTTATTTAAACCCATAGCCTTTAATTTTTTGTCTAATAATCTTATTCTTGTCAAGAGCGGATTTATTGCGTTCTTTGTAACTCCTTCTTTATCCAGATCTGGTATCCAATTAAAATCAATTCCCAAAATAAGATTTGTTCCCCCTCGGTCAGCTTTTCTAGCAAGAACGATTATGTTAGATAGCACACTATCCACTTCAATTTCCACAATGCTTTGACTAAACAAGGCTAAAACCTTGCTAATCGTATCGTTTCCATAATAATGTTTGTTGAGTACCCTTATTGCTCTTTTAATGTCTGAAATATCACCTCTTTCATTGACCATACCAAACACAGCGTCGTGTTCTTTACCGATATCTGTCTTAAGTAATGATATCAACCGCTTCATCAATTTAATGATCTTCTCATGTCTGAAATCCAGTGACATATTTAGTAAGGAAGTTTGTAAATCATTATTGTCACTTATGATATCTCTCAACTGCGCTGATATCACAGAGATGACTATTTCATCTTCTGTCTGCTCAAGACCCGGATAATCAGCATCGGTCTCGATCTGCTCAAATGCTTTTACTTCAAAACCATATAAAGACTGGCCTTTATTTCTTTCGCCCTGAGCATTTAAAAATATTCTATACTCTCTTATTGCTTCGTAGGCGAACATTGTTGACCAGGAACAACAGGTAAAATGTTCCCATCCATCTTCTTTTTTGCCAAAAACAAAACCCCCTTTTTGGCTGCCCTCTTTTATTTGAAACTCCATAAGCCTGTCAACTAACCTGCCTAAGGCGGGAATATATTTATCTTCCATTTCCCCTATTCCAAGTAACCTAACTGACAATCTTAGCACCTGTGCAAGCCCATCGCTTCGCTCTGCCTTTATCCCCTCGTGGTCACCCTCATTAAAAGCCCATGCTATTCCACCATTATTATTTTGATTGCTTAGCGCCCACTCCATCGCCTTAGCACTCGCTCTCAAATAATCAGCTCTCTGCAAACGTCTTCCAGCCTCAAATAATCCCTCTGCTGTATAACAATGGGGATGCAGTTCTGTCCTGTCTGTTCCTTTCATCACAATAAATCTTCCATCTTCGTGCTGATACTTAAGTGAATTATCACAAATATTTTCCACACATGCCTTATAATCATTCTCTCCCGTAATGTCATAAAGATCCAATAAACCTCCGACTATTTTTGCGTGATAAGAGCCTGTTTGTCTGGACCAATGAGTGAGCTCCTCTTCTTCGTATCTTCCAGCGGTAGCATTATACGCAAAGTGTATGCCCCCCTGTTCTCGTTGAGCAGATATAATAAACCTTCCCATCCTCACAGCTGCATCCAAATATCTGGAATTATGAGTTTTTTTATACAGATCCATTAACCCCTTTAAGCATATGCCAGTATCAAACGTAAAAAGACTATTGTTTTCAAAAGCATATTTATCTTCATAATATTCATCGCTTAGCCCCTGTCGAGTTCTAACTCCACCCGATTCTTGCATAGCACATTGAATTATCCAATCAGCGGCTGCTGTCGCCTTTCCCAGTAACTCAGTGTCATGAATATCTTCGTAATAATCAGAGAAAAAGGATGTGCCATACCCTGTTATTTCAGAATAAATAAATGGATATCCCTTAGTATCAAAGTCATATACGCCATTTATACTTCCATTAATCAAGTTACTTTTACTGTTGTTTTGTATTCCGGAATGTCGCATCCATTCCATAGCCGTTTGCTCTGCTTCAGACAAACTCCCATTTCTTTCTTCCATGGCAATTCTATATATATTTTTAGCATCCATTCCATTATTTTTGAAGATTTCACTCACTGGTACCGTACCACCCCAATCACTTACTCCCAATGCGACAACTCTTCCTTTTTCTGCTGGCAAAGTCCTGTGTATAAGGCCCGCTAAACTGTCAGGTTTAGCGTCCATTATTGTAATAATTGGCCCTTTCCCTTTGACAACAGAAAACAAAGACTCTTTATTTAAATGTGACAAGTTAAATACATTGATTACCTTGTATGGTATATTAGCCAGAGAAAGCAATCTTCCTGCCTCTAAAGCTTCCACCATAGCTACACCTGATGAGATAATAGTAACATGATCTGCAGTATTCGAATCCCCAGTAATAAGAGATCCCATCACATAAAAACCCTCCTTAAATATCTTTTCTCTTTGTGAAGAACTACCAAAGATATCTTTAGGAGGAACAACCCCCTCTACACCCGATAATCTTAAATATGCCGGCATATATTTATCTGGTTCTCTATAAATATTTTCAAGGATAAGATCAACATCACCTGAAGAGGTTGGTTGAAAAACTGTGGACCCCGGGGTATTAAAAGCATCAATGTCTTCATAGACCAGATGAGGCGCTCCCCAATGACTCGTTGTGGAGCCAGAATTGACAGATACAATCAAAACAGGCTGTTTATCCATAGCAATAAATTTCCAATCCTCCGCAGTGACAGGCATATGTGATGCAGGTCCAATATATATAGGCCATATGCCTTCTTGTGTCATCCCTGCTGACAAATTAAGAGCAAACCTTTCGTTTATGCCTGCAAAAATATACTGTGAGTGTGTTGCCGGAGACAATATAGGGGTTTTAATATCAAATGGAACTGGACTATCGGTATTTATCACCACCGCGGAATTATTTAAAGCCAAAAACTCTTTCATCCACCCTTTAAAATTGTCAGTTAATAAATTACCTTGCACTCCCTTGAATTCAGGAATAATTAGAGGGGCGCGTGCATTACCTTCAGCTCTCTCCTGAAACTCCTCTGGATAAGTTACTTTTCTTCCTTCCAGAACATGTTCCTGAAGAACAAGGCTGATCTCTTTTTCCGCTGCGACCAATTCATTTATATCATCAATATTGTGATTATATCCCAATTTACCTTCAATTGTTTTTATCCCTTTCCCCTTTATTGTATTCGCCAATATTACAAGAGGCTTATCCCCCCTGCCTAT
Source organism: Candidatus Omnitrophota bacterium (assembly GCA_015231715.1). The sequence continues at coordinate 8,411 of JADGBB010000013.1, read as the reverse complement.
CTTTCTATAGGCATTTTCTATCTGATCAAAATCATGACCATCTATTTCCAACACATCCCATCCATACCCTTCCCATATCATTTTTTGTCTGGCCAAGGTTCCTTTATCGTCTCTTGCGAGAGTTGGATCTACGTCGCTAATAAAATAATTGCTTTGCATTTCATTAACATCAATAACTAATGCAAGGTTATCCAGTGCCATCTGAGCTGCAAATTTGGCAGGATGGTCTAATCCTGGCTGCAAACCACCATCGGCTAGAAAGACTATGACCGGAAATTCCTCTTTTTTATATTTTCCTGCAAGTGCCAGACCTATCCCCTGCTCAAAGCTCATTCCCATTTTATAATTACTAATATCACCAATAACTTTTCGATAAGTAACCGGCTCAAAATATTTACGACTAAAATTTTGCAGTTTTGCCGGGCTGATTATACCGGCAAAGCCGGCAGCAGCGTATACAGCGAATGCCGCTGTGCCTTTGGGCGCTATTCTTGCCCGACGTGGGTCACCAGTAGTGTATGCTTCTGAATTTAATACATTCATGAAAAATGAAGTATACAGCTCTACCATGGACATATTCCCTGAAAGAGGGCCTCTCATAACTTTCCACATTCGCAAAATCTCAAGGCGTATTTTAGCTGCGATTGCCTCCATTTCCTCATTATTTAACCTTTGCTCTCTACTTTTCATCCATGCTGGGTCAGAGTCATTCTGCATATTATCTACTACATTCTCCGCTCTTCCCCACACAAGCCTTTCCGTTGTCTTTTTATTTACGTTTTGTGATGACACTTTTATCCCTGCGTCAACTACTCCTAAAGTTTTTTTTATTATTACCTCTGCAGCTCTTCCATCCCCAAAAGGCGTATCCCAAGTCCTTTCATGTGAAAGCATTTCTTTCACGGCCAATCGTAAATCATCTATATTCTCACCTGTAAGCATAGCAGCACCAATGTCTAGGGCTTCAGAACGTTCACTATTTTTGCGCAAGACTATTGTAGGCACTTTAAGTATGCAGGCCTCCTCCATTACCCCTCCAGAATCGGTAAAAACAATGCTTGCCATTTCTTCAAGTCTAATCATTTCAAAGTAATCACTGACCGGATTTTGAAGAACAATATTGTAAGGTAGGCTTATATTGTTTTCTTCTATAACTTTCCTGGTTCTAGGATGACATAAAAACAAAACTGGCAACCCATACTCACCCGATACTTTTGCAACATTTTCTATGGTCTCTCTCAACAGAACTACATCTTCGACCATCGCATTCCTATGCAAAGTCAACAGACTATACTTTCCTTCCTCTATCCCAAATTTTTTAGTCCAGTCGCTTAACCTAGAATCACGTCGAGTCTTAACACCAAGATTTACTGCATCAACTATAGTGTTTCCTGTTACATACATCTCTCGCACCAACAACTCCGGTCCAATTCCCTCCCGGATTAGATTATCTGCATTATTTTCACTTGGGCAAAAATTGATATCTGCTAGTCTATCTATAGCTTCCCTGTTAATTTCTTCTGGCATTGAACGGTCAAAACTTCTAAGTCCAGCTTCAACATGACATAAAACTATTTTGTTTCTCTTCGCCCCCAAAGCTCCAGCATATGATGAATTTGTATCTCCCTGAACAAAAACGTGTGTAGGTTTTTCTATCCTAAGTATATTTTCCACTTCCTCACTCATTTGGGCAATTACCTGTTCTCGTTGCTTTCCCTTTGAGAAATTACTCAACACATAATCGGGCGCCGGAATATTTAGCCCTTTAAAAAAATCATCTGACATATTAGCATCATAATGCTGGCCTGTATGGATAAGCTTATACTGAATCTTGTTTTCCCTGCAATACCTTATAAGAGGCCATACCTTAATAATTTCAGGTCTTGTCCCGATAACAAAACAAAATTTAGTGTCTTTCTTCGCTTTCAAAGCTTGAGAGATACTCTCATACCTTTCAGGCTCAAGCTTTATAGTCCAGTCTTGAGATTCATAGAGCACTTTTCCCGGTAGACTGTTGCCTCCCAAATCTTTATTTGGAGCTATTCTGGCTAATATTGTTCTTTGTTTATTCTCAAACCTTACTTCAACAACATTGTCATTCACATATACCCGCTGTATATCAATCTGGTCTATGTTTGAACCAAGCTCTTGCAACATAACATCTAAAAACCATCGATAAGGAAGTGATCTTATTCCCTTTTCTGTAGAGCCCAATAAATATTCAGCGATATTCAGCAAAGATAATATCAGGTCGGCTTGATTTTTAAGTTCATCTTGAAGATTGGTACCGCGAAAAGTTGTCCTTGAAGTCGAAAAATTGGTCTGTGTTGATAATGAGAAATATTCCGTAAGAGCAAACGAATTATAACTTACGGTCATTGTCATTATAAGGAACGTAGCAATGCATGCAATAATATACCTATTACGCTGTTTCATAATTACTATTATACCATATAACAACTATTTTGTTACTTTTTTTTTTCTTAATGGCATTCTTTTCACTTTTCACTTTATCTCCGCCTTCTTGCATCACTGGTGTATTTAACGTAAAACACTCAAGACTACGCAATATAGTTAGAAATAATTTTAACCGCCTCTACATAACCCCGAGCTATAAAAATTAATAGGTCATTCTGACCATTTTGTCCAGTTATTAGAAGTGATTAATTAAAACCATTTGGGTTGTATCCGGGTTGTTTGGGTAGTCATTATGTTATTATTTCATCATGCATTTTGTAAAAACTTAATGTATCTTCTATATCTCTCCCTTAATATCTCATACTTTATAACTTCTACTCTTGGCATAAATATTATTATATTATTCTGCATATCAACCTTACTTACCAAGGATGATTCACTTACGTCCACACCTACTGATGCTTCTAGTGTAAGCGTTATCATCTCTATAATACTTGCATACAACTGTTCGTCCAGGCTCTCTTTGTATTCTTTATGTAATTGTGTCGCATCTATTCCTGCTATAAATGGCTTTTCATTATTTTTTCCATCTCTTATCACCCCGAAACTTTCAGCCTCAACGACTTCTTTTGCTGCAAGTATTATCACATTATCAAATGTTGTATCATTTAGACTACTTCCATCTTCAACATTCATTGCGCTTAAAACTTCTCCTGCCAATTCATCTCCTTCGGACACTACTACTTTTACATTCTCAATACCTAACCCTCTCAATGTATCCTCCAACCTCAATAACTCCCTTAATAGTGGTCTCATTGTTTGATTTTGCCAATCACCTTTTTGCATGCCTGGTATCCAACTTTGATCAAGTCCTATTACCACCTTTTGATCCATTGTTTTTGCTGCCCTTGCTTTTACTATCGCTGAAGATATTATACTATCTACGTATAATCTTCCGACATTTGATTTCATTGTTTCTATTTGTTCTTTGATTTCTTGTTCCTCTTCTCTTTCCTCAATCAATCCCATTACTGATAAAACTATACTTTCTGTATCATCTTCAACTTGTATCGTACTATCAGTTGCTACTTCATTATATGCTCTCACTACTTTTGCCCGGCTATTATTAAGATATACTCCTGAAGATTCAACGCGTCTAACTTCCTTCTCGTCTTTCTTCATAAATACTGAGGGTTCTCTCTTTATGTTTTCTATTAACTCCTCACCATCCTCATCGTTTCCCACTGGGGACGTTACCTCTCCATGCTTAGCTTTCTGAGAAGCCTTTTCTTCAATAACTGCGATAGCCTTCTCCAGTTCATTTATGATATCGATCGGTCCATTTTTCACCAAAACACCATCTCCTCCCAATTTTTCAATGGGATCAACATCATACTTAGGATTATCTCCTATAGAAACGACTTGATCAGGCGTAAGAGCAAAATGATTTATCACCGCCTGAAACATTAAGGTATTAGGTTTTTGACTTAAATAAGTATCCGCTCCCACGACAACTTCAAATAGATCATCTATACCTAAAGCCCCCAATATTTTATGCGCAACTTCTTCACCGTTATTGGTGACCATCGCCAAATGATATTTGTTAGATAATCTGATTAAAACCTCCCTTAGATGCTGCTTATGCTCATCATCCTGAGAGGATGGCAAGTTTGTAAGATCTATGTTTTCAGCTTTAGCAGCACAAAATCCTCTTAGGTCTAACCCATACTCTTCCAGGAAATCCACATACGGCCTATGCTCCTTCCACGGCCACAAATTCATGATCTCTTCATTTGTCTTGCCAAGTTGTGAAGCTATCCATTTTATAGCGACTCCTCTCTCATGTATTTCATATTTTTTTGATTTATAAAAAGTGCCATCCAGATCAAAGATCAATAACTTCTTGTTTTGTTTCATGGGCTCATTGAACAGAGGATGATCTATCTTTTCATCCATTTCATATTGTTTAGTCGTCTGCGCAATAATGGTATGCATCAATCTACAACCTTTTGAACATTCAGGCGGACATTTCTCATATAATTTTGATCGTTGTCGTGCCAATTCATCAACTGTTGTATTCAAAACTTTTCCATATGAATGTGCGGCAATAGCGGCTTGTACCCTGCATGGATAAATATTACCATCAGCACCTATCAAGGCATGGTCTTTCGCTAACATGCATCTATTAACTTTTGGAGACTCTCTTATAGGCAACATAGCTTCTGCTATCTCTCTCGGCAAAACAAACCCATCTGCTTTTAAACCATTAACTTCATAATTATTCAAAAATTCTCCGAAAGGTCTCCCGCTTTTTTTAATTTCACTAATGCTCTCACTCCATCTTTTTATTGTTTTTTCATCCGGATTTGACAGATGAAAAGGGCTTTCTAAAGAATCGTCATCTGCCAAATATATAAGTTTAAACCCAAATTTTTTCTTTCTTAGCTCACTGTTTTCTTCACATAATTGATTCCATTTCTTCCACAATTCTTCCGCGATAACTATTGAATCCAAAACATTGCTCCTATCGAATAAAAATGTTGTCCATTGTTCCTGTACTGCACCTTTTTCAAAATACATCCATATGTTTTTCCAGATTTTATCTACATATTTCGGCATTTTCTCTTCATGATTCTGAAAATGCTTTCCTTTGAGCCCGTGCGTACTAACCCTTAAAATGTTTATATCCTGTTGTATTTGTCCTGCAAGATATATAATTCCATTAGTACATAAAGAAATAGTTGCTTCGGGATTTTGCAATCTTAATTCTCTCATGAAATCATTAATATCGTAACCCTTCCAGGAATATACAGAAGGTTCTCCCCCACCTAAAACAAATATTTTCTCAGGTCTCAAGTCTGTGATTTTTGAAATATCTTCAAACGGAAATGTTGCCCCGTCGCGATGAAGCGCTCCATATGGACATTTAAAGCAACTCAAATTACATTTATTTGTCGGATGCACTTCAACTACCTTTACCTGTTTTGAAATATTAGGAAGACTATCTGCTCGAGGCTTAGGGCTATACCTTCTGACCCTACGTTCAATAACGTCCCTATATATCTCAGCAACTCTGCCGTAAATTGTTTCCCATGAATATTCCTGGATTGTCTCGCTTATCCTCCGTCTCTGTTCGACATCACCATCATTGTTCAATAGAACTTTTATTCCTTCACTCAAAGCCTCAACATAAGTTTTATTCAGAGATTTCCCGAGGGTTCTAACTTCATCATCTGGAATTAATGGGTCAATAAGAACAGCCAGTTTTTGAGCGAGAAGGTCTTGCGATACTAACATTTGTGGGCCACCACAATTAGCAGCTATCACTTTACTGCCGCATGCTAGTGCCTCTAAAGTAATCAAGCTGAAAGGTTCATTGTCCGATGGCAATGCGAAAACATCAGCAATGTTTAGAAATTTTGCTACTTCTTCATGAGACACCCCTCTATCCAAAATTTTAATGCTGTCCTTTAAGTTATGTTTTTCAATGAATTCTTGATACTGATTGACCACATCCTCTGCACCCGGGCCTACAAGTAAAGTCAAAATTTTTTCATCAGTGCCCTTTGAATATAGAGCAGCCGCTTCCAACAAATAATCTAATTTTTTATATGAAACAAATCTTCCGGCATACAGCACCACTTTATCGTAATCCCCTTCAATGCCATACCCCCTCAAAAACTCATTTTTATCAACATCCTGGGGGTAATAGATCCGGGGATCAAAACCATTACGGACCAATTTCAATTTTTTGTCTGTGAGACCATAAACGCTTTTTGTATCCTCACTCATATCAGGTGATATGGTTAATACCTTATCAAGGCGTTTCGCAGCAGGCGCTACTAGCCCAATCATTGAACCATCTTCTCGGAGCATTTTCTGCTCATTACCGTGTGTAGTTGATATTGCTGGAATCCAGGGAGCGATCAATTGCACTAATGGGTTTAATAAAAATAAATGATTTGTATGAATAATATCTGGCTGATATTCATCAATTAACATTTTTAATCGTTTATAATAAACTTCCAAAAACTCAATAAGATCTCTTTTTTTCATGTCTTTATATCGAGGAAGATTTAACGCCATCCCTTTAGAATAGACAGGGATTACCAACTCAGAATCTGCTGTATCACTTTTCCCAAATATAATCGTATTAACAAGCGCTGTGTCATCAAGCTTAAGATCTTTATGCGTAATTGGCTTCCCATTAGCAAGCGATATAGCTAAACTCCCTCCTTTACGCTGATGTTCAGCGGCTAAAGCTTCTACAACAACTCCGCTTCCGCAACCTACCGTTGGACCAGCAATAAGCATAAGCACTCTAGGTATAGGGTTTTGTTGTACACGTGCAGCCCATTCCTTAGCTTGTGATATAGACTTTGACATAACGTTTTCAACTGTTTCAGTGAAACTTTGAATTTGTCCCAAAACATTGTTTACGATCCTACCTCTTATGTTTTCTTCCTTTATCTGCTTTAAAAACTCTTCTTTGGACGCATCCGTTTTCAAATTAAGATACATAAATATTAACTCATATAAAGAGGCATTACGTTCTTTTTCTGTCAAATTTACATCTAACGTTTTTTTTAAAAGTAAGTCTATTTCTGGCTTTGAATCTTTTCCACCATTTGAAATTTCATTATCTTCAATAATTCTTTTCTTCAGGTCATACTCATACCAGGTATCATAACAACTTATTTTCAAACTTATAATGCCTCCCTCCCGGACATAAGGTATAGATACTATTCCATTTTCAAATCTTATACTGTCTATAACTATACCTTTTGGCACTTGTATGCCCTTACACTCAAGCTCTTTTCTAATAACACTTGCCACATAATTTTCTCTTTTTTTTGCTATACTTTCCTGAACATTAAAAAAATATCTTTGTATGTACTCAAAAAATAAACCAATCTCGGCTCTTTCTTGCAGTGGAATCTCTGACCAAAAATCTACGGGTAAATTCAATTTGTTTACAAACATACTCGGTGCAGCAAGTGTATTAGTCCTTTTCAGTAATGTTTCCGTATTTGCGTACCCTAAGTCCATACATAGAAATGATATTAGCAATATCTTTGAAATTATTTTTAAAAAGTAATTTTTTTTCAAGACTTTCACACCCCCTATTTCTCTATTATTTATATTTTCCGCTACTATTTTGGCTATTATAACACATACAATTTGTTAGTGCAATAAAATTCTATCTCCTGTTTTCTACTTAACAAAATTCAATGTCGTAGAGTCATGCACTCTCCGCTCTTTGTGATTAAATCGTTATTCTATAACGGGTTGCTATTTTTGACTGGTCAATGCTTGGACAACTATGTTAGATTTTGTGATCTTTTTTGTGGAAGAGGGCTTTATTTGTTCGCCCTCTAATTGAGATCACGCAGAGTATTTGAAGTTTTGAAAACTTGCCTGCAGGAACCCTGGTGTCATGTGTCTATATCTGCGTGTCATGCTATCAGACTTATGCCCAAGTACCTCTTGAATAACCTCTGCCGGGATTCCTTTTTCTGTCGCGATAGAACAAAAGGTGTGTCGTAGGGAATGGACATGAACTTTTTTAAGTCCGGTCTCCTTGCAACACTGCTGCACTCGCTCTAGAACCTTCCTGTCCATCAATAGATTATTATTGCTATTCATGAACAACAACTCGCCACGTGTTCGCATCTGCTCCATGATGATATCTTTAATATATCACGAGCAAGATCAATCGCGCTTACACCCGTTGTGCCTGTACGCATAAGAATCGCCAAAAGCTCGGAATTGCTTAAACTCCGTGCACCTTTCTTTAACAGCTTTCCTCTCGGTCTGTCATCTTCAGGCCAAGTTTTAATCCCCTTCATTCTGTTCCTTCCACAACGATGAATCCTTCCAACCTTCCGATAGCCCCATTACTTCATAGAACTTTTGTATGTCAATAGGGTTATTTAATAATTCATTCAACTCTTTTTTCCAGTCTAATCTAATATCCATACCAATAGGTAATT
>JADGBB010000012.1:32349-32793 GCA_015231715.1 Candidatus Omnitrophota bacterium | reverse complement strand
GTTCTTAAGTCCTCTACTAATTTTGCGCTGTCTTCGCCTTTTGCCGCTAAGCTGCTCTCTAGTTTGGTTTTAGCCGTTGTTAGCCCGGTTATTTCAGACTCTAATGCCTTTACAGTTTTGGAAGCTTCCTCTTGATGCTGGGTTAGGTTGTTTAGATCCGTTTTCATTAAAGCTATCTCGCTTTGCTGATCTAAATTGTTTTTCAAAGCAATAGCTAAATCTGTTTCATTTTGTTTTATCTTTTTTGTCAGTTTTTCGAGTATTTTATCTTTATCAGACAACTCATTTTTCATTCCTTTTATTGTCTCATCTTTAACAGTAATTTCCTGCATAAGCTTAGCGTTGTCTGCACCCTTTAATGCCAAACTGCTCTCTAATTTCGCTTTAGCCGTTGTTAAACCCGATATTTGTGTTTCTAATACTTTGGTTGTTTTTGCCGCATCT
>JADGBB010000012.1:0-32339 GCA_015231715.1 Candidatus Omnitrophota bacterium | reverse complement strand
CAGTTTTCAAGGCTTCTGTCTGTTCCTGTGCTAATTTATCTAAATCTGTTTTTATAGCAGTCGTCTCCTCTGCCTGATTTACATTAATTCTTAATGCTTTAGCCATTTCAATTTCATTTAGTTGAATTCTTTTTGATAAATTTTCCAATTCATTGTCTTTGTCGGACAATGTATTTTTCATGTTTTTTACTGCCAAATCCTTTGTTTTTAATTCTTGTGTCAGTTTTTCGTTTTCACTGTTTTTTAATGTAAAACTATTGTCTATTTTTGTTTTTTCCTTTATTAGCTCACTAATCTGCATTTCCAATGATTTAATTGTTATTGAACCTTCTCCTTGCTGCTGTGTTAATGTATTCAAGCTGGAATTTAATGAGTTTATTTGATCGATTTGATTTTTACTTGTTATAGTCAAAGTGGAAAGTTCGTTTTCAAGCTGTTTGATTTGCTTATTTAAAGCTTCAATAGATTTATCTTTTTCAGCCAGAAAAAGATTCGCCTCTTTCATGGCAGAATCTTTAGCCGTTAATTCCTGCATAAGCTTAGCGTTGTCTGCACCCTTTAATGCCAAACTGCTCTCTAATTTCGCTTTAGCCGTTGTTAAACCCGATATTTGTGTTTCTAATACTTTGGTTGTTTTTGCCGCATCTGCCTGTAGCTGTGTAAGCTTGCTTAGATCTGTTTTCATTGCTTCGATCTGGCTTGATTGTTCAGTGTTTTTCTTAAGTGATGCTGAAAGATCACTTTCTGTTTGTTTTATCTGTTTTGTAATATTTTCCAAAGATTTGTCTTTTTCAGACAATGTATTTTTAATTCCTTTTATCGTTTCGTCTTTCGCCGTTAATTCTTGTATGAGCTTAGCACTATCTTCGCTTTTTATCGCTAGACTGCTCTCTGCTTTTTCTTTTGCTTTTACTAAGTCCGATATTTCAGTTTGTAGATCTCTTTTAGCTGTTGTCAATGCCTGATTGATCTGCAAAGTATCCTCTTTTTCTTGACGGATAGCTTCGTTTTCTTTTTTAAGTGCTGTAATATTATTTTCAAAAACTTCAAGATTCTTTACTTTTTCACTCATTTCATTGAGCTTAGCTTTGTATACATCCAGTATCTCTCTTGTTCTGGCATATTCATTTTCTATCTGTGTTTTCCCGTTATTCAGGGTTTCTATCTCTTTTACTAAATTTTTCTCATCCGACTGCAGAACCTTGATCCTTCCTTCAAAATCCTTTAATTCGTTTTCAAGTTTTGTTGTTTTAATTTCCTTTATCTTCGCACTCTCAATTGCCTTGCCTAGCTCAAGTGATCGATTTTCAATATCTTTTGCTTGATTGTTAACAAGCTCATTTTTCAACTGTAATTCTTTCTCGAGAGTTTTTACTTTTGTTTCAAATTCCTGTGCTTTTTCGAGTTTATTTGTTAAAAGTTCATTTTTTCCCTGTAACTCAGATATGCTCGATATGTTTGACTTTATTTTCGTCTCTAAAGTTTTAACTACTTGATCCTTTTTCCCTATTGTTTCTGTCAATTGATTCTTAACCGAGGTTAGATCGCTCTCTGTTTGTTTTACCTGTTTTGTTATATTTTCCAACGTTTTGTCTTTTTCAGACAATTTATTTTCCATTACTTTTATTGTTTCGTCTTTAGATGTTAATTCCTTCATGAGCTTAGCGCTGTCTTCGCCTTTTAACGCTAAGCTGCTTTCTAATATTTTGATTGTTTTAGCCGCATCACCCTGTTGCTGTGCCAGTTTGCTCAAATCAACTTTCATCGTTTCTATCTGGCTTAATTGTTCAGTTTTTTTTTTTTCTGCTGCTGATAAATCATTCTCTGTTTGTTTTATCTGTTTTGTTAAGTTTTCTAAAGTTTTGTCTTTATCAGATAATGTGTTTTTCATTCCTTTTATTGTTTCGTCTTTAGCTGTTAATTCCTGCATAAGCTTAGCGCTGTCTTCACCTTTTGCCGCTAAACTGCTCTCTATTTTTGTTTTTGCTTTCGTTAAGTCCGATATTTCAGTTTGTAGATCTTTTTTTGCTGTTGCCAATGCCTTGTTGATCTGCAGAATATCCTCTTTTTCCTGACGGATAGCTTCATTTTCTTTTTGTAGCGCAGTGATATTTTTTTCCAAAACATCAATACTCTGTATTTTCCCGTTCATTTCATCGAGTCTTACTATATATACTTCTAGTTCCCCTTTTGCGTCGGCATATTCCTTTTGCAACTGTAGTTTCTCTTGATTCAAACCTTCTATCTCTTTTAGTAAATATTTTTCATCCGTCTGCAGAACATTAAACCTTTCATCACGATCTTTTATTTCGCTTGCTAACGCTGCTTCTTTGCTCTTAGCATTCTCAAGGGCTTTGACGATTTCAAGTGATTGATTTTCTATGTCTTTTGCCTGTTTTTTCACAAGGTCTTTATTTTCCTGTAATTCTCTCTCAATATTTTTTACTTTTGGTTCAAATTCCTGTGCTTTTTCAAGTTTTTTTATTAAAAGCTCATTTTTTTCCTGTAACTCAGATATGTCAGACAACATTGACTTTATTTTCTTTTCTAAAGATTTAACTATTTGATCACTCGAACCCATTGCTCCAGTTGCTCCTGATAATTGTTTTTTCGCCGAGGATAGCTCTTCAGTTAAAATGCTCTGCTGTTTAGATATATTTTTTAACTCGGCTGTTTTTTCATTTATTTCATTCACCTTTTTGTTTAACTGTTCCTTTGTCATCTCAAGTTCTTTCTGAACTGATATCAACAAGCTTTCAGTTTCTTCTTTTTTCCCTGATTTTTTTGAAAGCTGTTCAATGCTTTCTTTTAATTTTGTATTTTCTGTCAGAAGAGTTTTTATTTCGCCTTCTAAAGTTTTAACTAACTCGACTTTAGATGCCTCAGATCCTGCCAATTTCTTTTTAATTAACGTGAGTTCGTCGTTTTGGCCCTTTTTGTCCGTATTCAGTTTATTTAATTCGTCAGTTTTTTCATTTATCTCTTTAGTTTGTTTATTCAGCAGTTCTTTAGTTGATATCAATTCATTTTGTGCCGTTCTTAGTTCGGTCTCAAATGTTTTAGTTTGACCCGCATTTTTTGCTAACTTCGCATTGTCCGCTTTTAATTTTGTGTTTTCGGTTAAAGTTGTTTTTAATTCTGTTTCAAGCTTCTTTGTCTTTTCTTCATAAAATGCTGCGGTTTCATTAACCTTTTTATTTAGTAGCGATACATCTTCGGCTTTAATTGTTTTGTCTTTTGTGAGCTGATTCAATTCGTTTGTTTTTTCGTTTATAATTTTTTCCTGTTTATTTAACTGCTCCTTCGTTGCCTGTAATTCTTTTTGTGCCGATATTAGCTGTGTTTCAGATGACTTGGCCTGATCTAATTTTTTGGATAAAACATCAATACTCTCTTTTAGTTTTGTGTTTTCATTGAGAGTTGTTTTTATTTCTCCCTCCAAAGTTTTTATTAATTCGATTTTAGACGCTTCAGTCTTATTCAACAACTCCTTTATCATCTGCATTTCTTTTTCTGTAGATTTTAATTTCACCTCAGCTTCTTTGGCCAGATCCAGTTTTTTTGTTAATAGATCATTTTTTTCTTGTACTTCCGAAATGTCGGATAAGCTTGATTTCACCTTTTTCTCTAAGTTCTTTACTATTTGATCACTTGAGCCTAAAGCTCCTTCTAGTTGTTTTTTCAATGATAGTATCTCTTCGCTTTGCACAACTTTATCTTTAGAAAGTGTGTTCAACACATTTGCTTGTTCGTTCATTTCTTTTGTCTTTTTATCAAGCAAACCCTTTGTTGTCAGAAATTCATTTTCTATCGATTTCAGCTCCGATTCCGCAACTTTTGCCTGATCAAGTTTTTTTGTGAGTATATCGATATTCTCTTTTAATTTTAAATTCTCAGTCTTTGTTGCTTTTATTTCGTTTTCAATGCTCTTTTCTAACTCTGCTTTTGAAGTTTTAACTTCTTCAAGTTGTTTTTTTGTCAATATTAGTTCTTCGCCTTGGACAACCTTATCTTTTACCAGCTTATTCAACTCAATCGTTCTTTCGTTTATTTCTTTTTTCTGTTTGTCCGACAGGATCCTTTCTGCCATCAATTCTTTCTCTGTTGATTTTAGCGCCGATTCTGACGCCGTTACCTGGTCCAGCTTTTTTGTAAGTGTATCAACATTCTCTTTTAATTTTAAATTCTCAGTCAAAGTTGTTTTTATTTCGCCTTCAAAAGTCTTTTCTAAATCGGTTTTTGCGATTTTCACTTCTTCAAGTTGTTTTTTCAAAGAGTTCAGCTCTGTGCTTTGAGCATCTTTGTTTTTATAAAGATCACTCAACTCTTTTGTTTTGTTGCTTATAACTTTTTCCTGTTTATTTAGCTGTTCCTTCGCTGCCTGTAATTCTTTTCCTGCAGATATTAGTTCTGTTTGGGATAACTTGGCCTGATCAACATTTTTGGTTAATTCATCAATGTTGTCTTTTAATTTTAAATTCTCATTCAAAGTTGTTTTTATTTCGCCTTCTAATCTTTTTACTATCTCACTTTTTGAGGTTTTAGCTTCTTCAAGTTGTTTTTTTACTGATGCTAGCTCTACGCTTTGAGTATCTTTATCCTTATAGAGATTGCTCAGTTCTTTTGTTTTTTCGTTTATTTCTTTTGACTGTGTATTTAAGAGTTCTTTCGTTGTTTGTAATTCGCTGCCTACTGATCCTAAAGCTTGTTCGGATTTTTTTGATTGCTCAAGTTTTTTTGTTAATAGATCATTATTTTCTTGTAATTTGCCTATGTCGAATAAACTCGATTTTACTTTCTTCTCTAAAGCCGTAACTTCTTGGCTTTTTGCGGCTATAGCTTGTTCCAGGTCTTTTTTTAGAATGGCTATCTCATTGTTTTTTTCAGCTAAAGCTTTTTCGGATGCTTTATCATTTATTTTCTTGTTTAATTTTTCTATTTTTGATGTAGCGTCCTCAAGTTCTTTTTGCATCGTCACCAATTGCAAATCTTTATTTTTGATAACAATTTCAGCGTTTTTAATTATTTTATCCGCAGCTGCTGCTTTTTCAACGGAACTTTCTTCTGTTTTTTTCAATAAATTTTTCTCATTATCTGTTTTTATTATGTAGTTTTCCCTTTCATTCAGCCTATTAGTTAAGTCATTAATTATTTTTTCCTGTTCAGACAATTTACTTTGAGCAATTTCGTTATCTTTTTCCGACAATTTTTTATATATACTTTCAATATTCTTTTGGCCGTTCAATAGCTTTTCTTCTCTTGCCAGGGTTTCTTCCATCTTTTTTTTGGTCTCGGCAAGCTCTGCGGCATACTTATTATTTTCATTTTCTGCAGCCCTTATCTTTTCTCCTATTGAGCTGCTGTTTTTTTCTAGTATGTCTATAGTTTTTTCTTTGTTTTTTATGCTGGTCGTTAGTTCCAATAACTGTCTGGCAAGTTCACTTATAGTTTTTTCCTGCTCAATATTTTTTTCTTCAATAGCCTTAAATTGATTTTTTAGAATATTAACTTCTTGTTCAGATGACTCGATCTGTTTGTTTTTATTTTGCACTTCTTTTTCCATGTTCTTGTAGCTTGTCATAAGAATAGTCAACTTCCCGGAAATATCATTTTCAATGGCCTCTTGAGATACACTATTTTGAGGAAATGAAACGGACACGATAAATCCCAGTAAAAATATAGATAACATCTTTCTCATTTTTATTACCACCTTGTTTTGTTGGATATTATTAATAATATTGATAACTTAATTTAATATATATTCACTTACAAGTAAAGAAATTTAGACAAAAATTTTTGGAGTTAGTGTTTTTATTGCCAGTCTTTAAAAACAGGTTGATATCCTTTAAAAAGAAGCATTTTTTTTACCTCTTCTACGTTTCTTGTGTCAAGGATGGCAAATTGTTCACTTTTTGGTTTTTGGTCGGCACATATAGTATGTCCGCCTACTTTAGTAGTAGATCCTGCGGAAATCTTGGTTATTCCGATAGGTATTAAATTATCTCTAAGTTCTTCGCTTTCCCTAGTTGAAAGCGTAATACCAAGTCTTGGGAGAAATAGCCTTAAAGCGACTATTAACTGCACAATGTTTTTGTCTTCTACTTTTTCAATCTTGAAGTTTTCACCTTTGTATGGCCTAATTCTAGGCACAGAAATACTAAATTCAGTAGAAGGGAATTTATCTTGAAGGTATTTTGCATGCAATCCTAAGCTAATTGCTTCCTGTCGCCAATCGTTAAGCCCCAACAAAGCGCCTATGTTTATGCTTCGCATATTGGCCGAAGCAGCCCTTTCCGGTGTAAGCAGCCTGAAATTGTAATCTTTTTTAGGACCCGATATATGCAGTTTATCGTATATTTCTTCGTCATAAACCTCCTGATAAACTGTCAGGGCATCAACTCCGGATGATATTAATTCGGCATATTCTGACTTTTCCAATGGGTATATTTCGATGCAGATCGAACTGAAATATTTTTTCAATATTTTTACACTATGTTTTATGTATTCAATTCCTGATACTTTTCTTGATTCCCCGGTCAGTATCAAGATATGCTTAATGCCGGTTTTTGCAACTGTTTCAGCTTCTTTTTCGATCTCGTCAAAAGACAGCTGCTGCCTTTCAACTTCACTTTCGGCATTAAACCCGCAATAGATACATCTATTCTCGCAATAATTTGATAAATACATCGGCGTGTATAACATAATTACTTTGCCGAAATTTTTTAAAGTTAATTTTCGAGCTTCTTTTGCCATTAGCTCTAGATATTTTTCGGCTAAAGGAGAAAGAAGCGATACAAGCTTATCAAAACTTTCGTCACTGCTGTATATAAATTTTTCTATTCGACTTTCCGTAACTTTAGTGAATGGGTCATTTTTTATGATAGGTTCGTATTTTTGGTATGTATCGTAAAAGTTCATTCTTTTTTAACTTCCGGATCTAAAGTGAGATCCGTAATTTTTAGGTCAAAAAACCAGTTAATGGCGAGGAAGCTTCAGCTTCTTCGCTTTCCGGAGCTAATCCAGCCAAATATGCCCTTCTTCCGGCGCTGACAGCTTCACTAAAGGCTTTAGCCATTTCTACGGGATTGTCACTTATGGCTATCGCCGTATTCACGAGTACTGCCGCTGCTCCCAGCTCCATACATTTTGCGGCATCCGAAGGCGCGCCTAAACCCGCATCTACTATGACCGGTATCCTTATTTCATTTATCATTATCTTTACTATTTCTTCTGTTCTTAAACCCCTGTTGCTTCCTATTGGTGCTCCTAGAGGCATAACAGCACTTGCGCCTGCATCTTCTAATCTTTTTGCGGCGCTTAGATCCGGGCACATATACGGCAAAACAACAAACCCTTCTTTGACCAATATTTCGGTAGCTTTCAATGTTTCCATATTATCAGGTAAAAGATATTTGTTATCTCTAATGACTTCAATTTTTATCCAGTTCCCGCATCCGGCATGTTTTGCCAAACGCGCTATCCTCACAGCTTCTTCCGCATCTCTGGCACCGGATGTATTAGGCATTAAAATACAACCTGAAGGGATATGATCAAGTATGTTGTCATCATTGGAATCAATATTAACCCGTCTCACCGCCACAGTCACAACAGAAGCTCCGGAAGCATTTAAAACATCTCTGATTATTCGCTTATCCGAAAATTTTCCCGTTCCGACAAAAAGCCGGCTTTTAAGTTCTTTCCCGCCTATCTTAAGCATATGGCTCATCCCCCTCCCATAAAGCTGACCATTTCAACAGAATCCCCGTCTTTCAATAAAACTTTTTCCCATTCATCAGTAGAAATTATTTGCAAGTTGTACTCAATAACAATTCTTCCGGAATTCAACCCTTTATCTTTTACAATATCTAAAAGGCTTTTACCCTGATCTAGTGACTCATCTTTTCCGTTAATTTTAATTTTCATTTTTCCCTTAATGGATATTTAGCTTTTTTTTAAAATATTTTATTGTTTCTCCTATATTATCAGATTCGGTTATTGCTCTTATCATAGCTATATTTTTTGCGCCTTTTTTTACTAATTCTTGTACATTTGTTTTGTTTATGCCTCCAATAAAAACAACTGGTTTTGTGGCTTTAGCCAAAACAACTTCAACATCTTTCATACCGATGTGATAATCTTTTGTTTTAGTATAAAAAATAGGACCAAACGCAATATAATCAAAATCCTCGTTATTGGCCTTTTCAAATTGTTCCAAGGAATGAGTTGAAATGCCTATTATCTTATCGCCGAGTATCTCTCTAACTATTTTAACCGGGGTTTCAATTAAGTCCTCTTGTCCAAGATGAACACCGTCCGCATTCAATGATCCGGCAAGATACGGATCATCGTTGACTATAAATATAACTTTATTTTCTGAACATATTAATTTTAATTTTGCTCCATACTCTGCTAGTCCGCTCTTCGGGATATTCTTTTCCCGCATTTGTATTATATCAACCCCTTCTAGAGCTGCTTCTTTAGCGATCAATAAAGGATCTCTGCCATTACAGCATTCACCTGTTAAAACCAAATATAGGCTATTTCCCTTAAACATAAAAACTCCGCTAGAAATCGTCGTTACAAAATAAAAAAGCCTCTGCATTTTATTGCAGGGGCTTTTTAGTTCTCCCTGCGCTAGCATTATCTAGATCAGGTCTTACGGGTAATCTGATCTCGTCAGAACTCTCAGAGCGCTAAAACACCCTCCCCGGACAATTATGATTATATTCCTTCAAAGGACTATACGTCAACAAGTATTGACTATTCCCTAGCGTCCCTCATATCTCCTATGCACTAGCCGCTAGGACACTTCATCTTCTCTATGCGATCCCAATGGCTGAAGAGCAAATGTTAGATATTCTAATCTTGAATACTTGAAATTTAAAAGATAGAAAGCCGTTATTAAAGATATGAAACAGGAGATAAAATATCCGTACCCTAAAAATTGTTCCGGCAAAAACAATGTTATCCATGTAAACAATGCGTTTGTAGCACAAAATACTATGGACACTATCATTGCTTCTTTTCTTAAATCAAAATAAAGAATAATAATTATCGCGATAAGTAAAAGACCGTGGAGGAACGCTCCTAATACGGTTATTCTGAAAAGTGGTATTTGTATCGGCAAAAGTCTGCACATAGAAACTATTTCGGGAGTGAACATGATGGCAATGGCTGAAATACCTCCCTGTGAAATTATAACCATTATGATGCTTCGTTTCAAACTTTGTGCCATGCTTTGTTTTGCTTGTTTTATAAGGCTTAAAGGAGTTTTGCCGACAACTCTGGAATAGAATAATTTGTATTTTCTGTAAAAATCTGTTTCTATTTCAACCATAAATATTGATAGTGCCGGGATGATCGTTAGATACGACAAAAAAACCGCGCTTTCATATATCGGGTACGTGTGCATCCATGGATATATTTCTACTGATTTTGGTGAAAACCAAAAAAGTATTTTGTCGATCCATATCGCAAGGTTATAAAAAAAACCGGTAAGAACTATATCTTTATTCCTGATAAGGAATGACCAAAGATCGCGGTCGAGCATTCTTTTTGAATCAAATTCAACAAATATCCTTGATGACAATAATACTACGATCACAAAATGGCCCAGCAAGTAACCTACGAAATATCCTAAAAGCCCTATTTTGTTACCAAGATATATACAGCTTATCACAGTTATTATAGTACCCATCGCATATGCCCGGCCTACTGCTGTATAATCCCTGAGAGCTGTAAGAAAAACCAAAACAACCCAGATCATACTGATGACCATGTATATTAAAACGGATAATAAAGCATATTTCAGTTCTATTCCCTGGCTGAAAAAGAAAATACTTCCGGTAATGAACTGAAAAATAAGCATATAAAGGCTTACGGTATTAAATATCGGAACTACAGCCTCTTCTTCTTTAAGATAGAGCTTATCCGCCAAGTATCTGCTGATCGACAAGTAAAGAAAACCCGCGGCTATCAGCGAAAAAGCAAATACATACACTATAGTTGTTCTAAAAAATGTAAGCTCATAAAAATCAATGGATTTAGGCGTAAAATAATTCAACGCCACCATTGAAAGAATACTCAATATCCAAGGCCCAGAAACAATTAAAGCCGAATAGAAATAAGCCTTCATACTGTCAGTATAAGTATCTTTACTTAATATCTTCTGTAACCTAAACCCGATCCCCGCCATTTTTCCTCACGTGCTACAAATCACCACCTGATATTTTCTATCGAATGGTTGTATAATTTTTTATATTCGGCTATAAGTTTGTCAATTAGATAATATGCTTTTATTCTTTTTATGGCCACATCACCCATTCTTGCGCTCAAATCCGGATTCTTTAAGATCTTTAAAATAGCATTTGCCGTTTCTTCAGGATCCGCTACATGTGTTATGATCCCGGCACTTCCCAATAATTTATCGTCAGGAGTACTCCCGTGTATAAGCTCAGAACATGCCCCTACATCAGTTGCTACACAGGGAATACCACATGAAAATGCTTCGAGTATAACCAAAGGCTGACCTTCGCTGACGCTGGTAAGAACAACTATGTCCAGCTTGGGATAATATTCTTTTATATTAACTTTCCCCGTAAACTTTATTATGTTTTCCATCTTTTGAGTTTCAACAAGCATTTTACAATCCGCAAAATATTCTTCATCTTCATCTGTAGGACCCATAATATATACTTCAATATCTTTGAGCTGTTTATGTACAATACTGCAGGCAGTTATGAATGTTTTAACATCTTTTATTGAAACAACCCTTCCCATAAATCCTATTCTTTTTATTTTAAGATCTGTTTTTCGCTCAAGACTGTTCAAGGATTCAAAATCAACACCGTTAGGGATAACTCTTATTTTAGCAGGGTCAGCACCCTCGGCTATTTCCGAATGTCTGTTACCTTCAAATATCGTCGTTATCTCATCTGCCTGATCATAGGCTAATTTACTGAAATAAGTGAACAGCCTAATCCACCAATCTTTAAAAAAATCTTCTCTCTCCGTCAGCTTGCTTTCACCAAGGTCATCCGCATATATCCAATCCGACTGCGAAATATCTATTTTGCGCTCTCTTGTATATATCCCGTGCTCCGTCAAAATAAACGGCCGGTTTGTTTTTATTTTAGCCAGTGCCCCCAGAACACCTGCATATCCCGTTGAAACGGAATGATATGTTCTTGCAGGCGGTATATCAGCGGTAAGAATAGAAAAGAAAGGTAAATATACAAATCTCCATGTCCAGAAATAATCTATGAACGATTGATCCGGGCCCTCTTGTGTATAAATTTTTTCCAGTATCTTCCATGAATCATAGGACACGACAATATCATAAAAATTAAGTTCTCCGCTGCGTATTTTGCTCGCGAGTTCCGCAAATACTTTAGTATCCTTTCTTCTTATGGATATTAAGAATTCTTCAAGCACCGCTATATTTTTTTTAGACGTTCTTTTTTTAGTAAGATCTAATTGGTAGTCAAATAAATATATTTCTCTAAAATCCAGCACATTATTCGGTATGACATAATTCATTTTTTTTCTGAGTGAGTATTGCGGCCCGACATAAAGAATAGAAAAACTTATATCTTTCATTCTTTTTATAAGCGTGTTAACCCAAGACGATACTCCCCCGGCAACATAAGGATAAGTCCCTTCTAATATAAGACAGACATCATTCATAATATATTTCTCACATTAAAACTGCTTTTTGCAGTTTGCTTTTAATAATATTTTTCACTATTTCTTTTAACTCTTTATCATTTTCTTTAGCATATTGTTGAAATATCATTTTATTTGCTTTTTCGCTCACAGAAAAAGTTTTTTCAATAAATTTCAATATTTCAATTTTTGCTGCTTTAGAACAATCAGGATATATATCAGCTAAAAAATCTATGTCAAGTCCGCTCATGCTCACCATACTGCTGGAATTAAGCACACGCAAAAGAACCCATACTCGCATGTCTCTGTCCTGTTCATTCCGCAAAAAGTTCATATACAAGAATTTATTCCCCTCGGCTTGATGCCTCAATAATACAAAAAATCTAAGTTTACTTATGCTGAGCATTTCGTAAACATTGAATTTATTTTCACATATATAATCTAATATTTTATCTATAGTACTTTTAAAATACTCAGGTTTAGCTACCATATATTTCAATACTTTGTGAACCGTATGATACAGGAATGTTCCCCCTATCGATGATTCAAGGACCGCTATCTGCTCATCAGGATTTTTCTGTAGTATCTGAATGAGGCTCTTTATAGCCGCGCCTCTTATATGCGCGTTCTCATCCCTTTTTGAAGTATCGATCAGCTTTATTATCCTTTCGATGAGGTCCACTCTTGCTAAACATCTTACAGCCATGTATCTAACATGATCGTCACTCGAACCCGCTAATTCAAAAACCCTGTCTTTGATGGATTCGGGTATTTCATAGCCATACGGCACGTTCATTAAAAAATTTAACATAACTTGCATAGGAATTGATTGTTCACTTGGCTCAAGCATTAATATATCGTAAAGCTCCGAAATGTTATCGGCTTTTATAAGATGTGTCAAAGAAATAGCCGCGGCTAAACAGTATATCTCGCCTCCTCTTATGACTTTTTTCAATAGATCGATAGATCTTGTCTGTGAATACCTGCCCAGCCCTTCAATAGCTGTAAGTTTCATTTTAGGATCATCGCTGTCATTAAATCTTTTGATCAGCAAATTCATTATTTTTTCATTCTTTTTGTATCCTACCAAGATTTTTATTATCAGCACTCTTTTAGTGTTATCACAATTTTTTTCATAATCTATCAGCCATGCCATACTCTTAGCGCTTCTGTTCCTTTTAACGGATGACTGAGCGACTATTTTTATCCACTCGGACTTATCTTGAAGAGCAAGCTGCATTACCGCATAAAAAAGTTCTTTGTTATCTATATTGTCGAGAAATGAAAGTATACTGCCTTTAATGCTGTCCAATTCCTTTGACCTGAGCATTTTATTTATATATTTCTGCCAACCGCGTTTTTTTGATTTTATCAATGTATGGTACAGCATTTGGCGTATTTCGGGATTTGCGGTATTAAGAATACTTTTAATATTAGAGTGGCTTAGCCCGTAGGTGAACGTGCTCATCACATCAAGTACTTTTTCTTTTAATTCACCTTTTTCTTTAGCGACAAGCTTGGATAAGAACGGTAATGCTCTTTTGTCTTTCAATTTACCGAGAGCATAAACAACAGAAAGCTTTATATCTTCATCCGAAACCCACTTCTCCAAGAGTTCCGCCACAGGTATAACAACTCTAGACTGCTTAACTCGTCCCAGCTGACGAACGGCAAATAAAACTACATCAGAAAATTTTGATGAGAGCATCATAATTAAAATATCTATCTTGTATTCATTGTTGATGTCTTTTATGCCGGCGCATGCAATGTCCCTGGTTGCCTCTTTGGGGCTCAGGGTCAATTCAATTATTTTTTTAAACCCGTGAGGGTTCTCGATATTTACTATATACCTGACAAGCATAAAGATCTTCTGGGTGCTCTCACCCGGATAGAGCTCTTGATATACGACATCCACATCCTGTTCGCTGAAATATGCCGAAAGTTTTTTTAAATTCTTTTCTCTCTCGTTTTTTTCATGCAAAAAAAGGCTGTCAGTGATCTTTTTTATCTCATTGATCCTGGCTTGTTTTATTCCCAAATTTCAGCTACCTCTCTTTTAGCATCGGCAAGATCTTCTTTGGCGATCTTTTTCAGCTCCGATGCAACTTCACCATAACGCGCTTCATTAAAAAATAAATTACTTTTTAAAAATAGAACATCATTGTTTCCCGGCCATTTGTTCATGGCTTGATCTAATATCTCTAGTGCCTTTTTGTTTTCTTTGAGCGATATAAGACATTTAGCATAATCTATAACAACTCCCATCTGCTGTGGATCTATATCCAGTGAACTTTTATAAGCGGAACATGCCAGGTTCAAATAATAATTTTTAAGATCTTCAGGCGGCAGATCAAGTTCCACATATCTCGCATAGAGATCACCCAGCTGTCTGTAATCTTCGACCATTCCCCTTCTTTTTACTTTACCTGCAACTTCATTAATTTCGTCCGTTAGTTTACTTTCGATCTTCATCAGCGCACCGCTGGAAAAAAACCGTACTTCCCCCAGCTCATCATTAACCCCGTCTTTTATGATATGCATCTCATCTTTTGTAGGATTCGCTGATATCTTACTGATAACTTTCATTTTATCTTTAGCTTCGCCCCACTTCATAATATCAGCATATGTGTCAAAACTAATTTCTTCTCTGATCTTTTTATTTATTTTTACATACATGCTTGAAAAATCCGCCGTTTCATCGTCTTCGTTTATATACTCTTCGTACTCTTCATATAACCCTGACTTAAAAGCTTTGCACCATTTAGCATAAGACATAAAAAGAAATATTCCGGCCGGCAATCCTATTACCGGAAAGAAAGCTAAAACTATAAAAGAAAAATACAGCACCGGCCTCTTAGGGTCGCCAGCCATTTTCAACGAAATATATCTGGCAGATGCAAATGAGAGAAATATATTCATTCCGTACAAAATAAACAAAAATAGAACTGAAATTGGAACGACAATTGTCCTGGCGATCAAGCCCTGAACGAATAATACTAAAAAAAGTAATACTGAAAAAATTATCATATTATGCAGAAAAAGATCTTATCCCTGCTCCTTTGGAAGCTTCCGCGAGAAGCTCCTCTTGGAACATTCCTTTTTTATATTGAACACATCCCGATAAAAGCGTCACACCCATTTCCTTCCCGCAAAGAGAAGTGAATTCGCGTTTAACCAAATCGCAAATAGATTCTATCTCGTCTTTTCCCCTGCAGGGGCTGATAACGGCAAAAGTGCCGTCAAACTTATATTTGAACATCATGTCCGTCAGGCCGAATGTTCTTTTCACTTCGCTGACCAATGTTTTACTTAATAGTATCTGTGCTTCCTCTTTTAAAAAACCGAATCTATTGATCTTAAGGATAGTTACAACAAATGGAATATTAAACACTTTACCCCTTGAACATTCCCTTTCAAGCACTTCTTTCAAATACCATTTCGCATATATGTCCAGCTCATTATCTATTATCATCTTAAGTTTGACCTGCTTAAGTATCTGTCGTGAATCAATGGCTATTCCTATCCAATCTGTCAGCAAAGCTATCATTTGTAAATTCTGTTTTGTGAACAGAATAAAATCTATTTTTTCTACGTTAATAAGACCGACTACTTCACTTTTCCTGTTTTTAACCGGGAAACTCGCCAGTATTTTTCCGTACTGGTCTATGAATTTGTCAGAAGTCGGCATAGAAACTATTTCTTTAGCTGTTAGATATTTGTTGGCTTTTAAAGCCAAGCTCATTATGCTGTCCTCGATCTTAATTTTTCCTTCAACCGCTTCTCCTTCCGGCCAGCCTAGAGTCGCGCTGATAACGAAATAATCATCCTTAATTTCATAAAATGAAGCTTTTTCGATCTGAAAGTTTTCTGCCATTATTTTTAAAACCGATCCATTTACATTTTCATCTTCCATAAGCTCGATTTTGCGGGAAGATTCATAAAGTGTTCTTATGGTAACACTGCTTCTTACTATCCTGTCCTCTAATCCTTTTCTTGTTTTATCCAGATCATTGACCCTTTCCTTTAGGTTATTTATAACCTTTTCCTGCTCTTCTATTCTGGCTGTATCGTCAATGTTCTTATCAATATATTTCTGTCTGATATTTCCCAGAAAAAAACCTGCTACGGCAAAAGCTAAAGGCAGTATCAGCCCTCTTGATTCGATCATCTTTTCTATATCATTTCTTGTCGGCAAATGCCCGAATGAAAAATATACAACAATGAATGCGGCTGTCAAACCCGCAAAAACACCCGGAACAAGTCCATACCTTGAAGCTATGAGTATCACTACTATCCAGTAAGGATGTACTTTAGAATTCAAAAAGACAGGGTCAAGGCTGTTAAATAAAAAACCCGCCGCAATAAAAATAGCAAAAAATATAATTGTTTCTAAAAACCATTTTTTCTTAAGTTTCATATTGTTCCTCAAAAAGCTTTATCTTCGGCAAGAATAACATTGATCTTATCAACCCATATACTTATGCGTCTGTAAAAAGTTATAAAATTAATCTCATATTTTGCCAGAAAATTGGATAATTTAAAATCCGGATCTTCTCTTCCCACAAGCATCATATTGACTTTACGTTTATTCTCATCACTTGTGAGCCTTATTTTTTTTAATAATTCAATTCCGGTTAAAGGATCAAGCGTCTCTGAGCAGATAACAAGATCATATTTTTCTTTTTCAAACAAAATATATGCTCCTGTAGAATTATCCGCAGTATCCACTTCAAAATCATTTAAACGGATGTACTGCGAGATCATATCCTTGATCTTTTCCTGATCATGTACAAAAAGTATTTTTCTCATATTTTATCAAAAATAGTGAACTACTCCGCCTCTGGCAGTTTGGGAACTTCCGCCGCCGTTAAGGCCGGAGTCCCCATAAAGATATTCAAAAACAAAAAACAACCTAATCGTCTTATTATACCAATATTCAATTTCACCCGCTGAAAATGTAGAATACACATCCCTAAAAGTATCATATGTTCTGTTTATAGATGCAACTACCGTAATGTCGTTAAAAAGTGTTTTTTCAGCGTACGCGCCTACTCGTACAGCTCTTTCGTCCCTAAAAAAACCGATAACTTGTTCAGCATCAGAAAATGTTCTCTGCCAATGCGCGTACTTATATGACGCGCTTAGTGAAATAACCGGGTCGTCAAATATTCTTACGTCTACATAAGGCTCAGAAGAAAATATATAACCAAGATCTTTTTTATTGTTAACGCTGTTCGATCCGGAAGGTACTCTGATCCATTTCACATCTAGATTGTTCCCTACATTTATTCTTTTAAAAAGCTCAATATTATTGTTAAACGTAAACTGATCCTGCACCGCATGTTTTTTCGCTCCGTCAATGGGGCTGACAATTAATGAATTACCTTTAAACTCTAATTTTGAAACCCAAGGCCCCTGATCCAATAGAGCACCTAAAGTATATTCATCAAACTGTTTCATTCCAATGAACGAAGGCTTATATCCTATTTCAACTTTTATTTTTTCATTAACTTTAAATTCTGCCGCAACATCTATCCCTGCTGGACTTTCTTTTAAAGAATCAGAACCGGGTAACGCTTTTTGTCTGTAGGAGGCATGGTGAATCCTTGCTCTTATTCTTATCCTTGGGGTTATCGAATAATTCACACCTTCATAGGCCTCATACTGCCAAAGACTGTTTTGCCCTTGAGTAAAACTCCCAACAGCTTCGATATTGTCACCGTATTTTTTTGCGTAATATCTGTATTCTCTTAATATCTTTTTGTTGTTTCTTGTATTTTTGAAAACCTCATCGAATGACTTCTTTGCCTCTCTCCACAAACCCATGTCTGCCAGAGTTACAGCAAACGTTAGATTTATATCTTGATCATTTGGTGTTTCCTTGAGTATTTTTTTGCAGTACTCTAATGCATCTTTTTTATTGTCCTCAAGCACCGCAAGTTCCAGCTTCATTCTCCAAAGCGGCACTTTGTCTATATTCATCCTTTCAAGTTTCGCTATCATCTGTTTAGCGTTTTTAATGTCGCCTTTATGAAGACTGTTCATAACCGAGAGCTGACAAACATCTTTATCCCCGGCATTGGTCTTGAGTAGGTCTTCAATTAATTTACCGGCTTCATCATATCTTTCAAGCTTCCACAAAAGCCATGCTTCTTCTTTCTTTTTATCTGTTTCGGACAATTCAGCTGTTTCTGAGTAGCTCGAGGGCTTTTTCATATTTTCTTCTGCTTCCAGGCGTGTTCCCCATAGCAGCAAAAATATCACCCATAATGTGATATGTCCTATAATCTCCGCCTTCTTTTTCATTGTACTCCCTTATAAAAGCCATTGCCTTAGTATAATCTTTTTGATCAAAATATATTTCACCCAATATTTTAGAAAGCATACCTGTTTCCAGTTTGAGATCATACAATCTTTCCAAAATACCTACTATTTCTTCTTTATTATCCGATGTATAGTAGTTATTATAAAGAGCTTGTATCAGCTTGGGATAATTCTCTTCCTCTGTTATTGACTCTGCAAGAAATTTTTTTAGCTCCGGGAACATGCCGTACTTAATGTATTTGGCTGTCATGGCTTCAGCGATGTATTTATTATTCGGGTCCTTTTGATAATAGTCATAATACATTTTCATTGCCTTCGTAAACTCGCCTCTGTACTCGCAGATCTCGGCTATTTTTATAATTGAATAAAGATCGTTCCCGTTTTTTTTCAGTATTTCATTAAACAATTTTTCGGCTTTTACGGTGTTTTTTATGCTCATATAGTAATTAGCAAGGTCCTGCATAATGTTTACATTCAATGAATCATTTTCTATTTCTTTTTCATATATCTTTTCCAAAGTGCTGTAATCTTTGCTGCTGTAAGCAAACTCTATAAAAATCTCTTTTTCTTCTTTTGAAAGTTTTCCAAGCTCATCCAAAGCCAGCCAGTATTTAACAGCTCTCTTATAATCCATCGTGCCTTTATAGTAATCAAGCAAAATATCCAAAAGATCCGCATCATCCGAATGGTTATTTAAATATTTTAAGGAAACTTTCTCAAACATGTAATAATCACCGTTATATGAGAGACTTTTTAAATATCTAAGAACATTATATTTGTCGTCAGGGTCTTCGTGAAACTGCTTTTCCAGATGAAATCTAGCCGAATCAAAAATTCCAGTATCTGAAAATATTTTTCCTATCTCACGTTCGGAAGGAAACAATAAAACTCCCGCAACAGCGATAATAACGAAAAATATTGAGCTTTTCCAAAAAGATATATCCATATAGGTTTAGGCGCCCTGCTTTCCCTCTACACCATAAACTGTTACCTTCAACAACCCCTTATCACTAAACTCAAAATTTAATCTGCCATTCTTATCAGATCTTATTATTATGTTCTTTTTTTCTTTTTTTTCATTTATATCCATTATCGACAAATGGTATTTTTCTGCCGGCATCATTTTATTAAATTCATATTCTCCGCCGTTAAAACTTTCGGTATTAAATGTAATTTTTTCAGAGGCGATCGAAACATCTTTTATTACGGTTGAAGCTTCGACTAAAAAAGGAATATTCCCATTATCGTCTTTTTTAAAAAATAATTCGGCGAGATTCCCATCAGCCAAATGCACATAAATAAATTGTTCCCACTTAGAATATCCTAAAATATTTTTTGATCTTTCTATATCAGGATATCCCTGTTCTTTATTTACTCTGATAGTCCGGCACTCGCCATAATTTTCAAACCTCCATGCTCCTTCATCTGTAGTAAACAATTTCCCGCTAAAGAACCCTTCTACAACTTTTAGATATTCCGAGGTGAATATAGGAATAATGTTTTCATTTAAAGAGTAATCGTATGCTTCTTTAAGTGCGTCTAAAGCTTGTTGCCTTTCACCGGAATAAAAATGGTAATAAATATTGATCGGGGTCAACCTTCTAAAAACCGGATCTTCTTTTTCCGGTTTTTCAGTGTTTTTTATAGTTTCTATAACATTTTTAAATCCGTAAAAAGGCCCCGTCCAGAGGTTGGTATAAATATTTTCGTTGGCGTTGCTGGTATAAACTTGTTTTTCTTTTCCTTTTTGTCTTAATAGCGGAGCGACGGAAGTATATGAATTTCTGAAGCTGTCAAATCGTGTATCTCCTCCGTTAATATTCAAAAGCCCCGCTTCTCTTGTTTGCTTTATCGCATCTTCCCCGGGAGCACAGTCGCCGGTCCACTGATATACTTTAGCTTTTTTCCCTCTAGGAGCTATTTCAATATTTAAAAAGTCCGCAGCTTCGTTTATTTCTTTTTCTAAAAATTCATTTCGGCTCACAGTAACTATACTTGAACCTTCATAATGTGATTCCCCGACTATGTTCAGTTCATCTTTCATCATCGCTTTTTTGGCATAACCCTCAACAGGAAAAGCCGTCAACATTTTTTCCCAGTCCAAAGGATGAGTAAATCCGTGAATGCCTAATTCAACATTATTTAATTCTGCCATCTCCTTAGCCAGAGATAATGTTTCGGCTGTTCCGTAATATCTTTCATCTAGCTCGGAAGTTATAAAAGAGATAGTGATAGGAAGGTCATACTTTTTCAATATCTCTTGGCATATAATTTTGCCGGAGAGAGTTTTTTTATCAATGTACGACACATTCCTTAACCCGTCGCCGTCTATATGCGAATAAAAAATTCTTTTACCGAATAAAGTAGTAGTGTCATATGCCGGTAATTTTTCTATCCCGAAAGCTTTAGAAAAAAACCTAAATGGATCTACTCTCCATTGAAGCAGGTTGTATGCCTCATTGCGATACATATCATATCCGTCCAGAGCAAAAGCTCCGTTTCCCGTTGCGACTACCACTGCACTTTTACTATTTTCAATATCCTGTAATTTGAGATACAAGTAAACTTCCGCATTGTCCATAAGCGGCTGTATCTTCACATAAGTATTTACCTCGCCTTCTAATGACCTTTCAAACTCCACCATTCTCTTGTCTTTAAATTCAGTGCTGATTATAAGCGGATTATCTGTGTAATATCCATCATAGTTGAGCCCTAAAGCAGCGAACGGCTCTCTAACAACGGTCAGAGGCACTTCTTTTTTTGTTATGCTGTCGACTTGCGCGCCTAACCTGCCCATGATCACATATTTTTTTCCTTCATCTATCTGTTTTTTTACCCACAAACAATATTCTTTAGCATTCGGCATTTCATCGTCCGAAAACCATGTTATTACTCCGAGTTTATCTTTCATGACTTCTTGATCAGGAAAACTCCCGGCAATATCATAATATTCAACGATCAATCCCAGATAATTAAGAATAACTTCAGCGGCAAGATGTACGTAATTATAATCGGACTTGTTCAAATATGGTTCGCTTGAATCATACAAAGCAAGCACTGTTCTTTTGATCTCGAGGTCCTCTGCACTGCAATAATTCATTCGGCAAAATAATATGCCCAGACACATTAGGCTTATTGCAGTTTTTTTAAGTTTCAGTGACATAAACTTGATCTAATTCCTTTTGGGCGATATAAGGAAGGTACCCTAATTTTTTGGATTCTCTAAGGCAATACTTAACTGATTTGACATCGTTTATATATGTGTAGTCTATATTAAAAACGGGTAAATTTCTTTTTTTGTTCATCTCTTTAATAAATGCTATTATTTCTTTTTTTATTTCATTGGGTGCTTTTCTATATCCGCCGTTCTCAAAATCGATCATCATATTTACATCCTCTACAAGTATCCCGTCAATTAAGGAATAAACCTCATCATCATTAATAACAGTTAGTCCGTTGTTGGTCACAATAACAAGGTCCGGATACATTTTTCGTATTTTTATTATAAGGTCCGCCATAGATTTTTTTGCGCCCGGAAATTGTTCCGGAAAAGTTTCCTCAAGCCATTCGGCCGTATCAATAGTATCAAGGAATAAGCCGTCAAATCCTTTCCTGACAATCTCCGGAATAACTTCGTTAAGAATAATATCCTGCCATTCACCGCTTCTCACATCTACCGGGTAGTTCCCCTCCCAGTCTTCATTCAAAGAAAAGACCCATGCTTTTTGGTTGATCTTTTCCCAGTAGGCTCGATAGTCTTCGGCTTCTCCTAAACTGACATAAGCCAATATTTTTTTATTTTCTCTATTAGTTCCCGAAAAATCAGGATAGCTATCGGCGTCTAAAATGATCATTTGATAATTATCGAACACAGCATTATCAAATTCTTCTTCTCCGAGCGAATAATCCAGCAGGATAAACCATTTATTAACGTTAGCTAAAGTAGATGCGCATCCTTCTTTCATAAGGAAAGAGATTACAAAAAGGAACAAAAATATAGATAATACAAAATATTTTTTCAATATATCTCCCTGCCGAACCAGGGGTTATTCTCCCAAAAGGCTTTTTATTTTTCCCATAAGTTCAGCGCTATTATACGG
This sequence comes from Candidatus Omnitrophota bacterium, assembly GCA_015231715.1. The sequence continues at coordinate 10,251 of JADGBB010000012.1, read as the reverse complement.
TTTAGTCAGATAAGCGTCCGCACCTGATTCCATACCCCAAAACTGATCGCTTTCCGTTGATTTTGCCGTGACCATTATGATCGGTATTCTGCTATATTCAACACTGTCTTTAAGTTCTCTTGCCACTTGAAAACCGTTCGGCGGCGGCATCATAACGTCCAGAATAATAAGATCTGGACTGCCTTCCTTTGCCTGCTTAAGAGCATTTACCCCATTCTCAGCAGAAATAACATCATAGCCGCTAGCATTTAAGCGTATCCTAAGCTGTTCAATAATATCCGGTTCATCATCAACTACTAAAATTCTTTTACCCATTTTCTTCCCCCTGCCTATTTTAACTCAATAAGGTTTGTATATTTTCCAAAAGCTTATTAGTATCAAAAGGTTTGATCATATATCCCGCGATACCTTCAGGCTCAAAAAGTTCCTTCATATACGGCTTAGCGGTTAACATTATAACAGGGATACCTTTTGTAGATTCTTTACTTTTAAGATCTTTCAAAGCCGAATATCCGTCTTTGAACGGCATCATTACATCCAAAAGGATCAGGTCAGGTTTTTCAGTTAAAGCTTTTTCAACACATTCAACGCCGTTATGACCGATCACAACTTTATATCCGCTATGCTCTAAACGCATTTTTACTGCATTAACAAAGTCCGGTTCATCGTCCACTAATAATATTTTTTTAGCCATGACCCATCCCCCTTATGTGCTATGCTCAACGCTATTTTTTAATGCTTTTTCTATTAATTCAGCTGCGGAATTCCCATCATCCGGATATACTGCAGCACCTATTCTAAATTTAAGCTCCAGTTTTTTACCGTGATATATCAAGCTTTGTCCGTCAATTGCCTTCAAGATGTTTCGACATACGGCATTCGCTCCTCTTATCTCGGTTTGAGGAAGTAAGGCCACTATTTTATCGGGATAACATATATTTATTACGTCTCCCGGTCTTCTCATATAACGGTTCATTGCTGTAACAAAAATTTTTAATACATTATCTGAAACATCGTCGTCTGTGGAAGCGACTAACTCTTGTATGTTCTCTGCATTTATAACTATTAATGAGGCTTTATCCCCTTCTGTAATGCGGCTCATACAATTAAGTTTGTCATCTATGTTGTTTATACAAGCGGCTAAAACACTTTTAGGGATAGTGAAATTTATTTTTGTTCCGGGTTTGCCGTCCGGTACTGCCCACATATCCCCGCCGTGCATTTTTATTAATTCTTTACTTATTGATAATCCAAGTCCTGTGCCTTTATTGCCCGGTCCAAATTCTCTGTTAAGCTGGCTGAACTTATCGAAGACATGATCTATTTCTTCTTCGGGTATACCTTTTCCGGTATCTTCCACAACACATAATACTTCTGCCTCATTATTTTTAACTGTTATTGTTATTTTACCGTTCATCGTGAACTTTATAGAATTCGCGATCAAATTAACGAATACCTGTTTTATTCGATAAACATCAACAAAGACCATAGTTGAAGTTTCAGGAATGTTTTTTAATATTTCCAATTTGTTTGCTTTAGTTTGGTCAGCGAATGTAGCTATAACCTCATCAATAATACTCAAAATATCCACATGATTTCTGTCGAGTGTTACACCGTGTATCTCTATACGCGAAATATCCAGCAAATTGTTGATAAGACCGCTCAGCCTTTCTATATTTTTTTGAGCAACTTCGAGCATGTTTTTTTGGCTGTCGTTAATATCTCCGAGAATCCCGTCCAGGATAAGGCTTATGCTTTCCTTTGTTATGGAAAGAGGAGTTCTAAGTTCATGGGAAACAGTAGAAATTATACTGGATTTAATATCATCCAGCTCTTTCAGCTTTTTATTTTTTGAATCTAATTCTTTATATAAATGTTTTATAACTTGATCTGCTTTATTCAATACCCATTCTTTATCATTTCCGATCAAAGCCTGATTTTCTTCAGATATACTTTCTAATATCCGCACCAGCTCTATATGCTCATCAGTCCTAATACAGTATTCATTTATTCCGGCTTCTCTTGCTTTTATAATATCGCCGGTTTCGACGCTATCAACAATAACAATTTTATGAGCACCTTTCCCTTCCGGAAATTCCCGCAAAGATGCAGAAAGCTCATATCCGTCCATACCTACAAGGTGTCTTGTCAAAACTATAATATCCGGATTTATTTCTTTTGTTTTATCGATGCCGTGTTTACAGTTTTTGGCGAAATGAATATCGACAAAACCCTTAGAGCTAAGAATTCTGTCAAGCTTTTCCCTTTCTTTATGATTATCGTGAATAATCAGTATTTTCATATATTTGATCCCTCATTTATCTAGTACATAATAGTATACATAATATAAATCGTTATGACCAATACTATTGACCAACTAATAAAAAATCTAACCGTCATTCTGAGCCGAAGGCAAAGGATCCCAGCCCAACTTATCCGTTGACCCTACCCCCGTTCCGCCCGTATAATGCAGATATGAATACTTGCAGTTCTCTATATGTTCATGTTCCGTTTTGCGGTGAAAAATGCGATTATTGTGATTTTTTTTCTGTCTCTTTGCCTGAACAAAATTTAGTGATAAATTATTCTAAAGGCATTGAAGATGAACTGGCAAAATATTCTCATTTATTAGGCGGAATAAAAACAGTTTTTATCGGCGGAGGCACACCGACTATCCTTTCGATATCACAATTAAGCCGTTTATTGCAGGCTTTAACTAATGCAGATTCCATGCCAATATCTGAATTTACTATCGAAGCAAATCCAGAATCTTTGACGATCGATAAAATTAAAACTTTATCTTCTTTAGGAATAAACCGAATAAGTTTTGGGATACAAAGCTTTAATGAAAAAATACGAAAAACTATCGGACGAAAAGGCACATTATCAAACTTGTCTGATAAAATTGACACTTTATTGAAATATAATATTTCGAATATAAACTTTGACATGATCTACGGCATACCGGGACAAACAATTAAAGATCTAGAGCAGGATCTTCTTGAATTAAAAAAATATCCCATAAAACATCTTTCGGCTTATTCACTAACCATTGAGGAAGGGACTCCATTATATTCACGGATAGAAACAAACAAAATAGATCCGGACATGCAGGCCGATATGTGGGACTATATCGGTACATTTCTTTCTGATAACATGAATATACACAGATATGAAATATCAAATCATGCAGTTACCGGATATGAATGCAGACATAACTTAGATTTCTGGCAAGGCAGCGATTATCTAGGCATAGGCCCCGCAGCAGTATCACGCCTTGGTTTAACAAGATTCCAAAACTCTAGATCCACTAAAAATTGGCTGCAAGAAAACCACATAACCGAAACACTTTCAGAAGAATCTTTACATCGAGAAATATTAATACTAGGACTAAGAACAATGGCAGGGATCGATCTCTCAAAACTTTCGTTTAACCCCTTCACCCTTTGCCAAAAAGAACTAGAAGCATTAAAAGCTCAAGGTCTTATCGAATACAACAACTCCACCATCTTCCCCACCCCAAAAGGCCTAAAATTCGCCGACACAACAGCTTCAACGTTAATATAAAATAGGCAATGGCAATTCATGGATGTGTAAAATATTTTTATCCGTATGGCGGGAAATTTTAAAATATGTGCTGCTTTTTTTCTGTGTCACCCCAAAATTTTTTAGTACACGGATTTTTTTTGAGTACGTTCGTTAGTCTTTGAATACTCCGCATCAAGCTAGGATGAGTCAGATATTCCTTTTTTCTGACTTTAGGGGTTATAGGCATTTTTCTGTTCTTTTTTGACAATTACCAGTCCCGATGCCGATTGCTTCGAAAAGCAGCGAAGCTGCTTGGAGAATGCATGAGTCATCGGGGTCAAAAAAGAATAGAAAAATGCCGTTGTTTAACCCCGTGTCAGAAAAAAGGAATATCTGACTCATCCGTACTTATGTGTGAACATCAACGAGGAATAGCTTTGCTTAAGTTGGTTATACAAAATCTCTAGCTCGAAATAAAGTTTTTAAAATTCGTTAACGAAAAAATTTTTGGGGTGACGCGGTGGAAACTATGTGTGTTTTTCAAAAACACACATAGTTGGAACGGCGGCAGGACCCGAAAAATTTTTCGGTACTAGCTTACTAAACAAAATCTGCTATGCGCTGGATGAGGGTTTCGGTTTCTTCCCAGCCTATACATGCGTCCGTGATTGATTGACCGTATGTTTTTCCGGGTATATCTTGTCTGCCTTCAACAAGATAGCTTTCTATCATAAGGCCTTTTACAAAATCTGTAATATTTGTTGACCTTTTTCTGTTGCCCATTATTTCCATAGCTATTCTGGTTTGTTCTTTGTAGTTTTTATCCGAATTCGCATGGTTGGCGTCTATTACTACTCCGGGATTAGCAAGCTCTGCTTCATCGTACATTTCTTTTAATCTGTTTACATCCTCATAGTGGTAGTTAGGTATGCATCGGCCGTAAGAGTCTACAGCTCCTCTTAATATCGCATGCGATAATTCATTACCTTGTGTTTCAACTTCCCAGCCGTTGTATGTGAAAACATGTGGAATTTGCGAGGCAAGCACTGAGTTCATCATAACTGTCAAGTCACCGCTCATAGGATTTTTCATACCTGTAGGAATATCCAACCCGCTTACAGTAAGCCTATGCTGCTGATTCTCAACTGATCTTGCGCCGATAGCAACATAACTCAACAGATCTTCAAGATATGGATAATTGCTTGGGTACAGCATTTCATCGGCATTTGTAAACCCTGTTTGTTCAAGAATAGTGAGATGCAATTTTCTTATAGCTCTTATGCCTTCTGTCATATTGGGCTTTTCTGTGGGGTCAGGCTGATGTGCCATGCCCTTGTAACCTTTGCCGGTTGTTCTTGGCTTATTAGTATAAACTCTTGGAACTAAAACAAGTTTGTCTTTTACTTTATCTTTTATTTTTGCTAGACGCGCGGCATAATCTACAATTGCTGCTTCATTGTCAGCTGAACATGGGCCAATGATCAGCAAAAACTTACCGCTTTTTTGTTTAAAAATATCGCTGATCTCTTTATCTCTATCTGTTTTAATTTTTTTTAGGTCTTGTCTTAGGGGCATTGCCTCTATAATATCTTTTACTTCCGGCATTTTTCTAACATATTTAAAAGCCATTTTAACTCCTTTAATATTTCGATGCGCACAAAATTTTCGGGTCCTGCCATCGTTCCAACTTTGTGTGTATTAAAAATACACACAAAGTTTCCACCATGTCACCCAAAAATTTTTCAGCTCTCCAAATCTTTAGCAACAAGTTACCCCAAAAAAATTTGGTCTTCATCACATTCTTGTTTAATTTAAAACTTTACCATACGCTTCAATAATTATACATACAAAATTCTGTATTTACCCTGCCGCTTTTCTTAGGCGGTTCATTATTGCTAGGCCTAGGCCGGGTTCTTTTACTGCTTCTGCTATTATTAACTGAACGCCGTCTGTGTCGAATTCTCTTAGGATGTGAAATAGGTTTGCCGCGATTTCTTTTAGATCGTTTTCGCTGCCCATTTCTTTTACGTTATATCCGGCATATTCTTTTTGTCGTCCTGATTTAGCCATTATTCCTACGTTTAAGCCTTTTGCTTTAAATTTGCCAGCCAGTTCTAGCGTTGTTTTTTTCTGACTAGCACTTTCCCGGCTTATTATTACTTTTGCTTTCGGGGAATAATGCTGGGGATATTTTCCCGGTGAATTTTGCAATACTTCTTGTTCCGAAAAAACTTTTACATCTTTTATAACTTTACGTATTTCTTCTATATCAATACCGCCGGGACGAAGTATAACAGCTTTAGAATCTACCATTTCTATTACCGTAGACTCTACTCCTATCAATGTCTTTCCCCCGTCCAATATCATATCAATATAACCTTCTAGATCATTTTTTACATGATGTGCATTTGTTGATGAAGGCCGGCCGAAAAGGTTAGCGCTAGGTGCGGCTATCGGCACGCCTGATATTTTTATCAGCTCTCTTGCTATACTGCCTGATGGCATTCTAATAGCCACTGTATCTAAGCCGCAAGTTGTGATATCCGGTACTATATCTTTTTTTGAAAGTATTAATGTTAAAGGCCCCGGCCAAAAAACACGGGCAAGTTCATATGCCTTTTCCGGTATATCTTTGGTTAATTTTTCAAGATCCGCGGCATCATTAATGTGAACTATCAATGGATCATCAAGCGGTCTTCTTTTAGCTTCAAATATTTTTGATACAGCCTTTGGATCAAGCGCATTAGCGCCAAGGCCGTAAACAGTCTCGGTCGGAAAAGCAACCAGCCCGCCACTACGGATAACATCGGCAGCATCCTGTATGAACTTTAGATCGATATCATTTGGATCAATAACTTTAGTATATGTTATCATATAAAAATAAGGGGACAGGTTTACAGGGCCTACCCTCTAAAAGAAAAACCTGTCCCCAAACGTTAAAGCATTTATTTTCTACAGTTCTTCCCCTGTAAGCATTCTATATGCTTCTACATATTTCTCGCGCGTCTTAGCTACTATGACATCCGGAAGCACAGGCCCAGGAGGAGTTTTGTCCCAGCCCGGTACTGTTTCCAAATAATCCCGTACGAATTGTTTATCAAAACTTTTTTGGCTTTGTCCCGGAACATAATTGTTTTTCGGCCAGAACCTAGAAGAATCTGGAGTTAACATTTCATCCATAACAATTATTTTACCGTCAATTTTACCAAACTCGAGTTTAGTATCGGCAATGATTATCCCTTTAGAATCGGCATAATCTCTTACTTTTTTATAAACAGCTATAGTCTTTTCTTTTAATGCATTAAATGTTTTCTCGCCTACTATCTTTTTTGCTTCTTCCGACGTTATATTTTCATCATGCCCTTCATCTGCTTTTGTTGAAGGTGTAAAAATAGGCTCATCAAATTTGTCGGATTCTTTTAACCCTTGCGGAAGTTCTATTCCGCAGATCTTGCCTGTTTTTTTATAATCCTTCCAGCCCGATCCTGAAATATATCCTCTTACAATACATTCAATAGGTATAGGTTCCGCTTTTTTTACAAGCATACATCTATCGGCTAACTTATCTTTGTATTTTTTCAAAGACGGTTCCAGTTTAATTATTTTATCAATATCTGCCGCAATAATGTGATTTGGAATAATGTCTTCTGTCATTTTGAACCAGAACACTGATATTTTATTGAGAACTTTACCTTTATCAGGTATGCCGTTCGGCATAATCACATCAAAAGCGCTTATCCTGTCACTGGCCCAAAACAAGAGCTTGTCGCCCATATCATAAACATTACGAACCTTTCCCTGACGGAACAATTTCAATCCGGGTATATCAATATTTAATAGTACTTCTGACTGCATTGTTACCTCCTCATGTATGCGGAACAATCGACGTTCGGCATTCGCACATTCAAGTTAATTATTCAAATTTACCCGGCTTAACATAATCGCCGTGTTCTTTTTGACAAGCTTTCAGTCTATTAGCCTGATCATCAAGTGACTTGAAAAGAAGATGCGGAGTATCAAAAACTTTTGTGTGATATATTTCTTTGATCCTGGCTATCTTTTTTAAAAGTTCCGGTATTCTTATCATGAACTGTTCTTCATATTGCTTCAGTGTATATTCTTTACCTAAAACTTCTTTAAAAAGCATCGCCAGATCTTCATATTTTGGCATGTACCCGATAGGAGTTCTAAGAGCATCAACCTCGCCGTGAATTCTCCTTTCCATCCATTTTACCCAAACATGTTTATCCTTTATACCGTTGAGAAACTTGCCGTCTGAACCTCTTAAGAAATAATTTACATGGAAAATAAATGGCGGGTTCTTTATTCCGTTGATTATATCAAGATTATTCTGTATATATCTTCCTATCGGAATAGACAGAAAGTCAAGATTAGCCATAAGGTTGAATGTTCTTACGCCTTCTTTCCCTAAAGTCGCGGCTGTTGTTTCACTTTCTATAGTCGCGGCTTGAGATAGAATTCCATGCGCCCAATCAAAAGATTGAACAACCGGGATATTTGTGTCTGAGTCTCTGCCTCCGTAAATAATACCGCCTACATCTACTCCGTCCGGATTGTCTAGATTTTTATCGCAGTTTGCGAGCGTTTTCAGGCGGATAGTATATCTCGCGTTTTTATGCGCATAAGGTACTTCTTTGCCGTCCGGTCCTTTTTTGCCGGGTTCCCATTCGCCCGAAAAGTTGATACCCTTAACCGGTTTTTCTCTGCCGTCATTTAACCATCTGGGCTTGCCGTCTACATCAAGCACATTTGAAAATATTACTTCACCCGGATCTGTTAAAGCCTTAAAAATAGCAGGATCACTTTCTTTTGAAACATCCTCTATGATGCCAAAAATACCTGCTTCAACATTGACAACCCTAATTTTGCCGTCAATATTTCTAATATACGCAATATCGTCACCTATTATGCTTTCACCTTCAAGCATAGCAGTTGCTGTTTTGCCGCAAGCTGAGGGAAATGAACCTGTGAAATAAGTTACTCTTTTTTTATCGGGTCCCTTGACTCCCATAATGAACATATGTTCTGTTAACCAGCCTTCTTCGCTGGCTCTTTTGATTGCAAGACGCATGGCAATTTTTTTCAGCCCTACGGTATTTCCGGCATACTGTGTGTTAACACTGTACACAACTTCTTCATGTAAATTTATGTATAACCTTCTGCGATAAACGTCTTTACTTACTGCACCGTCAAGCACACCGGCTGAATGCACAAATCTAAAAAACCTATGAGGGTTTTTTAGGTTCTTAAATTCCTCATACCCTGTGCGGTATAGTATATCTTCAGAATGAACAACATAAGCTGAGTCCGTTATTTGTACGGATGGTATTGAAAATACTGAATTTGTCGGGCCCAAACAGAAAAAACACACATACATTGTTTTGCCTACCATGATGTCTTTTAAAATATTATGTATTTCTGCAAGACCTATTTCTCTGTCAGTAGACTCTATATCCGACCCAAGAACTTCGTCCGGCCTCAACAAATATTTCGTATTTTCTTTGTCTCTTCCCTGATCGTTGTAGCCGTCAAAATGTATTGTATGACCTTTAGTTGTTAATTTTATTTCTTCTCCAAGCTCTACTGCCATTTTTGTAAAATACTCAGCATCCTCAGAACTATCGCTTCTCACAAAAACGGAATCCGGGTTGCAAAGCTCAACATATTTAGCAACAAAATAATAAAGTTTTGGGTTGTTCAGATCGACAAGTTTTTTGTAGTTTGCTTCTCCGCATTTACTGAGCAGCATTTCTTTGAATCTTACATCCATTTTTACTCCTTATTTTTTTCGGGGCCTTACCCCTTCAAATTAAAGATATTTCGGCTTCAAACAGGGCCTGTCCCTGCCAAAAACTCACCCAAGACCATTGCAAGCGTGTAGCGGAATTTATATACTATAATATCAAACCAAGTGTGTCAAGCCCCACGTCAAACCAAAAAAACCCCGTCATTCTGAGCCAAAGGCGAAGAATCCCAGCCCAACGCAGAATTACTCACATAGACTCTTTACTTTAAATTCCTAGAATTAGTCCCTTTAGCCCCTGGCTCATCAATGATAGTAACATTCTTTGTAACCAAGTCAGTCATTACCGCCTTGCCTTCAAAAAGTATCAAAGTTGTCGTTACCCTATTCGCGCCTTTCAAAACATCATACCGGCTGAAAATATCTTGTACGGTAATATTGTTTGTCATGTTATTTGCCCCGGATGCGCTTAATGCACTAGTTAGCACAAAAACACTGCCTGAGCCCAACTCGGGGCTTCCTCTGCCGATTACTCCGCCTGGATTATCTACATTAATATCAGGCAATTCTCTAGCGGACAAATCGGGCATGCCGATATTATTAAAAACTAAATTCGAGATCGCTCCTGAAATATTAATACTATCCGCGTATCTTTGCACCGCGTCACCCGCTAAACTTACATTATGAAAACTACCTTCACCATTATTGACGATAACACTATCCGCGGAAAACGCCACTCTACTAAGCCCCGAAACAAACGTCCCGTTATTGATCCAATCGCCGTCGATAGTTATAAGTGACTGATAACCCTGCGAAGTACTAACCGCGCTAAAAGTCGTCCCAGCGCCTATATTAACATCACCTGACAATGTAATATCAAATCCGCGCGTATTAAATGTGTTGCCTTGACCGCCTACAAGTGTAAGGTTTTCCGCGTCAGCGATATCAGCCGACATATT
>JADGBB010000011.1 GCA_015231715.1 Candidatus Omnitrophota bacterium | reverse complement strand
CCTTTACAGACCGGTGAATTTACATATAAGGTGGGCGATGTTTTGATTATGGATGAAGTTGGTACCTTTTCATCATCTAATCTAGAAACAACAGTTCCTACTAGCGGCACATTGGTTATGAACGGCATATGTTGAAATTGTTTGTTCAGTAGTGTTCCTGTATATATCAAAAGTTAAAACCTCTGTTTCCTGTACATCAAGAAGAACGCCCTTAGTTTCGTCCAAATAAGTTCTTATTGATTGTTGTTTAGCTATGTGATCACTTGTGTATCTCGTATTAATAATTTCTTGATAAGAAACTGACTCTTCATTTGATGTCTTAGTCAGAATATATTGTCTTAAAGAATTGCCTGATGCGTCTATCCCGCGGTTCTGAATACTTTTACGGCTTGTATATGTGTCTTCATTCCTATAATAAGTATCTACTATCTGATCCAATATATTTCCGCTAGAGTCAACAGCTTCACTAACAGCTATGGTTTTACCGATAATATTATTTTCAGATGACCATGTGGTTGTAGTCGTAGTAATTGCCTGTCCCATTCTTCCCACGGCGTTAACATCAAGACTATTTGAATTGTAAAGTAGTGTCAAATTCATATCATCATCTGAACCTATAGCCAGATCAAAATTACCTGAATAAGTATATGTAGTTTTTTTGTGATTCAGAAGATCATTGCCGCAATCATAAGTATCAATTGACTGTGTAATGACATTATTAAAAATATCATAGCTCTCATATTTTATAATTTGTTTGTCCGTTAATATTTCATTGTTATTAGCATCAAACGCATAATTTTCTACTATTGAGGCAATAACCCTGTTATGTAAATCATAATTAGATCTTCCGTCAAAAGTATTATTATTAATGATTCTTTTTGTCGTCATGTTATCTATATTGGAAACCTCGGTAATAGTAGACACTAAACTATTGCCGTAAATATCAAATTCATTTATATCTGTTGTTGTGGTCTTAAGTAGTTCTGTACCGTCATACTGCATGACAACTACTTTTTGAGCATTATCGAATTCATCATAATCCGAGTATGTAACGATCCTAGTATCGGTAACATCGCCAAAAACTATATCATTGCCGTCTTTGGACAAAGAACTAGTTAACATTTCTTGCTCTTTCAATTTGCCGTCAGGGTCATAAGAGGAGATTATATTTTGTTTTTCGTACGCATATGCGTCCGTTTTGTCGAGATACGAAATTATTGTCTGATCAGTAGCATTGCCATAATTATCGAATATGTTATTTGATATATGTTTATGTGACGAGACGACTCGTTCATTGTTTTCTAATACGAACTCATGATAATCACCTGTAACATATGTAAATATGTCTTGTTCTGAAACAAGACCTTTTATTTTTGACATATCATCAGCGTATGAACTTTCAATGATCCTTTCATCAGCCTTTTGGAACAAGCCTTCGGCATCTTTTCGCGATGTAAGGATACTTTGATAAAGCGCGTTACCATAACTATCATATGACGAATTGTTTATCATTACCCTGTCTATTTGCGCACCTGATCTGAAAGAATCGATCGTTGAAGTTTTAACATTACCTTTGACCGAACCAATTCCTTCATAAGTATTAAATACATTCTTAACTGCAACAATTGTTTCGTTTTCATCACCCGGTAAGACTTTATACGTGCTGATAGACTGGCTCGTGGCGTTACCGTGAACATCATAGTCCCTATATTCAATAAACTGATGATCAAACAGCACATCTTCCTGATCACTAGCACCAAAATATGTAATCATATCAGAGGTCGATGTATTGCCGGTTACCTTTCCTCTGCCATCATATGTGTTTAAAATATGGGTTTCTTTAAGGATGTCTATCCCATTTGTAAGATCTGTATCGTTCGTATCATAGGTATACACTACCTGTTCCAAGGAATTACCCAAAGCATCATATCTGTTATCAGCATAATCGATAAGTGTCCATTCGGCAAGATCGCCCTGCATTGTCATAGTCTTAATTTCGGCGGATGAGGAGAAACCGGTAATAGCGTTCGTTCCTTCATAAACATTAGTTATGTTCTTTTTATTTAGATAGTCATGGCCAAAATTCGCATTCAAGTTGTCATACTCATATATCGTTTGAGTTAAGGCATTACCAAAATCATCATATCTATTGTATTTGATATATTGACGGCGGGCGAATTGATCGCTGTCATTACCGCCGTAATATGTTGTGATATATGAATCATCAGCTAAAGACTTATGTTGATTCATGCCTGTGAATGTACTTTTAATTTCTGTGCGTTCCGCGTAAATATCTCCCATAGATGCATTTACATTATCAAAAAGATATATGTTCTGGACTGCGGCATTGCCGTAATCGTCATATCCTGAATAATCAATGATCTTCTTATCAACAAAATTCGATTCCCCGTCTAAAGTAGTCAAAATTGATCTATCCGGATTACCTATCGCTAAGCCTACGCCCGAATATACATTCTCTATTTTGATGATCTCGAGAACAATCTTATTTTCTCCCTCACCTGTATACTTTTCGATCACTTGTATAGTTGAATTGCCGTATTCGTCATATGATTCATTCATTATATGCTGGTTAACTCCCATCGAAATGACATTGGTCTCTTCCGCCTGTTTTCGATGGCGGCTGACATCTTTAAAAACCGAAATAATTTCCTGCTCTTTTACAGCTGTCCCTGTTATAGTTTCGACATTCTGATATAGAGCATTACCGTAATTGTCATATGAGGAATTGTTGTTTTCATAGTACGCTATATTTCGTGTTTCTATCAATTCACCCTGATCATCATAACTTTCCATTACCGTTGATCTAGCATTACCCAGAATAACATCTTTCATATTTCCCGCGTAATCATAATCATTTGCGATCACACTGCTATCAAGAAGCGTGAATGTAGTTGCTATAGGATCATCAATTCTGTATCTATCTGTTTTTATTCTTGAAGCATTGCCATAATCATCATAACTTGAAGAGAGGTCGATATTTCTATAATCAACAAATTGTCTTTCAGAATACCCGCCAACATCATATTTAGTTAAAATATCTGATGTTGAAACATTACCTCTGTATAAGTCTATACCATCGTATGTATTAGTTATTGTTTGGGTTTCAAGCCGGACTTCATTCCCATTATACTCATCAATATGCCATGACGTTATTGTTTGATTTAAAGCATTTGAATGTTCGTCATATAACGTGCTGTTGATCTCTTGACGCGTGATCAGTCTATTGTCTTCATCATATGACGCTATCGTTGTACTATTGGTATTTCCTCTGTAATGATCCAATGAACCTTGATCATATGTATAAGCAGTATTTTTCTTGTCCAGCAAAAGGGTATTATCAACCGAAGCATACCTTGTGAGTATTACCGATAGCGCATTCCCATAAACATCATATCCTGACAATTCCTGTGCTTGTCTTTCCACAAAATTACCGGCATTATTATATGTTGAAGTTGATGAATATGTAGCGTTCCCGCATATTGCATCAAAAGGCGATGCATATACAGAAACTGTCTTTTTTACATCCAAAAGCATATCATTATTATTGTATCTGTTTGTTTCTAATGACGCTGCATTACCATAACGATCATAATCAGCATAACGAACAGTAATTTTACTAAATAGTGTAGACTTATCGATTGACGTATAGCTTTTTATTATGGAAGAAGATGTCAACCCTTTGGCAGCTAAATCACCATACGAATTAGTTATTTCTTTATGGTCAATAACAACTTGTTCGTCTATATCTTCAAATCTGGTTATATCCTGAGATATTACATTGCCGTATTTATCATGAGAATTATTTATTGTTTTGTTTCTTTCCGCAAATACTGCCATATCAGTGTCGAGATATGTATCAACAGTTGCAGAAGTGACATTGCCGTATATATCATAAATATCATTAAATATTCGCTGTTTGGTCGCAAATTTTTCCATGCCGTCAACCACAACAAATCTCTCAGATGTTTGCTCCAGTATATTTCCATATTTATCAATGCGGTATACACCGTTTGTATCCTTAACAACTTCTGTTATCTGCCTTGAGACTGGCATTTGACCGTTAATATCCGCATAAGTTGTGGTTTCAGAAATAAGTGCTGTACCCTTAACATCAATAAGGGAATTATTTACGTCTTTATAATCAACAAAAGTAGATATGTCCCCATAATTGCGGGCTGCATCAACTGAACCATAAGTATATATTTTTTGTCCGCGTGCGGTTCCCGCAGATGTATACCCGCGGCTTAATATTTCTTGCACACTTACCTCAGGAGTTTTCATATCAATATCCGCGTATTCAACCAAGAATTGGCTTGTTACATTATGACGTGAATCATACGAGCGATTATATGCATGAGTTGAGGAAACAAAATCATTGCCTTTCCATGTTTTTATTAACTGAGTTCCGGCATCGCCTCTTGCGGTATAATCACTGTTTATTGTTTCAGTTTTATATGTTATCGTCCAGTAAGGAGATGATAATGTCATGTCATAAACATATGATTGTGTGGTCTGCGTCAGAACATTACCTCTTGCATCAAAAGTATTATTTTGAGTAATTGTTTTCTCTATGAAGTTTGCTTCAATCTCTTCAGTACTTTTATATGTAATCGTAGTACTTTCTGTTAAGTTTTTACCTGGGGCATCAAATATATTTATTGTTGATTTGTGGCTAATTAGTCTTTCTGATATTTCTTCTGTACCATCATAAGTTGTTACTGAAGTAGATAGTGCATTGCCCTGTGAATCATAACGCTTGTATACTGTATGCTGTAATGTTCCGGTATCCCGAGACCCATTTTCATAAGCATATGTGATTGCATCTGATTCCAGTATATCTCTGCCAAAAACATCAAATGTATTAGTTATCTCCTGCTCTTCTCCGATAGCAAAACCATCACTTGCCGCATATTCATTATTCGGCTCATAATATTCTTTTAGTACTTTTTGTTCTAAAGGATTACCGGTAATATCAAATACTGATACTAAAATTGTTTCACGGTCTACAGCTTCTGCTTTTGTATAATCAAAATCACCGTAAATGATATTCCCTTCTCTATCCTGAGTCTTTAATATCTCGATATCTCCTGCGTATGATGTTGTTACGCTTTTTATGATATTACCGGTAACGCTGATTATTTCATTATTAACTATTTTGAAGTCTAAAAATGTATTTTCGTCCGCAGAGTATCCACCGGCATCCAGTGCTTCATAAACAGCAATAAGTTGTGCTCGCGCAACCCCTGCTGATGTGTACCCGTAACTTCTTATCTCTTGTACTTCTGTCGGAATATCAGAACCTTCAATTGTATACGTCGCAACAAGCTGGTTAAGGATATTATGTCTTGAGTCATATGTACGGTTGGTTATTACTCGTTTGTCTTGGAATAGTTCAGCCCACTCTCCGGAATCATTTTTTCTATACTGCCAAGTTTCAGAAGTTTGGTTGCCGGCATCGCCTCTTGCGTCATAAGATCCGTTTACTGTTTCTATTCGGTCTGTCATAACCCAAGCGGGGGTTGCTTCTGTTCTATCAAAAGCATAAGTTTCAGTTGTCTGAGTCAGGACATTCCCTCTTATGTCAAAAGTATTATTTCGGACAATTGATTTTTCAACAAAATTTGACCGGTCTTCTATCGTGCTTTTGTATGTAATCGCTGTGCTTTCAAGTAAATTTTTGCCTGATCCGTCATATACATTTGTAATAACCTTATGATTGATCATGTTCGTCTCTAAAGCAGTAGTACCCTCATAAGTGCTTACGGAACTTTCAAGCACATTTCCATGCGCATCATAACTGTCATAAACTGTATGTTGGAATGTTCCTGCATCTTTTACGAGATCAGTCTTAGTGGCATTTTCGACGTATGCGTATGTGATAACATCCGATACTGATATATCTCTTCCCAACAAATCGAATGTGTTTTTTATTTCTTGCAGATCACCTTTAGCAAAACCATCTGTCTCTGCATATTCGTTATTGGGTTCATAATATTCTTTTAAAACTGTCTGCTCCAGAGGATTGCCTTTAATATCGAATACTGCTACTTCAATTGTTTCTCTATCAACGGATTCTGCACGTGAATAATCAAAATCACCGCAAATAATATTTCCTTCACTATCCGCAATTTTAAGTATCTCGATGTCTCCTAGGTATGTTGTTGTTACGCTTTTTATAATATTTCCGGTAACACTGATCTTTTCATTATTTACAATTTTGAAGTCCACAAATGTATTTTCGTCCGCTGCATCTCCGGTAGCATTTAATGCTCTATAAACAGCTATAAGTTGAGTTCTTGCAACTCCGGCTGATGTGTAACCATAACTTCTTATCTCTTGGACTTCTGTCGGAATATCTGAACCTTCAATTGTATATGTCGCAACAAGCTGATTCAAAATATTATGCCTGGAATCATATGTTCGGTTAGTTATAATACGTTTATCTTGAAAAAGTTCTTCCCATTCACCTGTAGCGTTTTTCCTATACTGCCATGTTTCTGTAACTTGACTGCCTGCATCGCCCCTAGAATCATAATCACCGTTTGTTGTTGCTGTATGATTCAAAATAATCCAGTCTGTTCCATCATAGCCATATGTTTCACTTGTCTGAGTTAGTACATTGCCTCTTGTATCAAAAGCATTATTTCGGGCAATTGATTTTTCAACAAAATATGCCGGATCTTCTATAGTGCTTTTGTATGTTATCGTTGTACTTTCGGTCAAGTTCTTGCCTTTTTCGTCATAGACATTTGTAGTAGACTTATGGCTTATAAGGTTAGCCTCAATAGCTGTAATACCATCGTATGTACTTACGGAACTTATAAGCACATTACCTTTAGTATCATAACTGTCATAAACTGTATGTTGGAATGTTCCGGTATCAGTAGCACCCTGATCATATGCATATGTTATAACGTCTGATTCAGATATGTCTCTTCCTAAATCATCATATATATTTATAATAATCTGCGATTCACCGGCAGCAAAACCATCTGTGCCTGCATATTCATTATTCGGCTCATAATATTCTTTTAGTACA
The DNA here is from genome assembly GCA_015231715.1 of Candidatus Omnitrophota bacterium. The sequence continues at coordinate 27,074 of JADGBB010000011.1, read as the reverse complement.
TTTTTTTCTAGAGGATTACCTGAGATATCGAATTTCGTTACTTGAACTGTTTCACGGTCTACCACTTTTGCCTGGGAATGATCAATATTACCGTAAACCGTATATCCTTGACCATCTAAAGTTTTTATTATCTCAACCTTACCTTCATATGTTGTTGTTACACTTTTAATAATATTACCTGTAACGGATATAATCTGATTATTTACTATTTTAAAATCTACGAATGTCATTTCATCCGCAGCCTCACCATCAGCGTTTAATGATCCGTAGACAGCAATTAGTTGCATGCGAGCAACTCCAGATGAGGTATAACCGCTGCTTCTGATCTCTTGAACTTCAGTCGGCACATCAGAATTCTCTATGGCATAAGTCGCTACAAGTTGATTCACAACATTATGCCTGGAATCATAGACACGATTTGTTGTAACACGTTTATCCTGAAATAGTTCTGTCCATTCGCCTCGTTCGTTTTCCCTAAACTGCGATGTCTCAGTAATTTGACTGCCGGCATCGCCTCTATTGTCATAATCGGAGTAAATTGTTTCAGTATGGTTGAGTTGCACCCATCCGTCATTATCTGCCGCTAAATGGTTGATGGCATAAGCGTAAGAATCTGTATTCTGAGCAAGAACATTACCTCTTGTATCGAATAATGTATTTGTGGTATGTGTCTTATCGACAAAATTTTCCGCAATTTCTATTGTGCCGGAATATGTTATCGTTTCTGTTTCAAGGAGTTTTTTACCCGTAATATCATAAGTATTTAATGTTGTTTTGTGGCTTATAAGATTAGATTCATCTTCTAATATCCCATCATATGTACTTACACTTTGTTCTACAACATTGTTATATTGGTCGTATTCCAAATACTTATTGATCTCTAGTGTCCCTGTATCCGGGACGAGTTCTGTTCCCGCATCGTTTTCATTATAGGCATATGTGATAATTTCTGATCTGCCTACATTCCCGTATATGTCATGTCCGCTACTAGCTATTACTTGTTCCTCTCCTATTACAAAGCCTTCCGCATCTTTATAAATTGATGTCTCATCATAATAACTTTTTATTATAGTCTGTTTTAAAATATTTCCGTATTTGTCTATTGCATATTTACCTGTCACCGGTGGATCTTTTAATACTTCAACCGTCTGCCGATCACTTTTTTCAGCTCGTGAATAATCTATAGCTCCAGTTCCATTATCTTCTATAATTATATTTCCTATATATGTTACTGTTTCACTCTTTATTACATTACCTGCAACGTCTATAAGATCATTGTTAACTACTTTTACATCTACCAGTGTATCTATGTCCGCTTCACCTTCTAGTGTGAGAGCGCCGAATGTTGCTATAACTTGTTGTCTTGCTACACCTGATGAAGTATATCCTCGGCTTCTTATTTCTTGGACATCAACAGGATCACCGGGAATAGCTTCTGTTCCTCTATATGTGCTGGATAACTGATTAACTACATTATGTCGGGAATCAAAATTCCTATTTGTCATTACCCTTGTTTCAACATATGCTGTACTGGCACCGGCTACTTTATAGCTCACGGTTGTTTGAGTTTTGGCATCGCCCCTATTATCATAATCAGCATATGTAGTATTAGTTATATTTACTCTTGCCCAATCATTATCTTCATATACTAATTTAGTTGTGCTTTGAGCAAGGACATTTCCCCTTGGATCAAAATCATTGTTTAGCGTAAGTGTCATCTCAACGTAATTCGCTTGTATTTCATCTGTACTCGAATACGTTGTCGTCTCGCTCCTTACTAGATTTTTGGAAGTTTCATGATCATATGTGTTTACTATAGTTTTATGACTTATTAAATTATCGGGTATAGAGATAAGTCCATCGTATGTGCTTATACTTTGTTTTAAAACATTACCATATTTGTTATATTCCGAATATGTATTGAGCTGTAATGTTCCTGAATCTTTTATCAATGCCGTTCCTGATTCATTTTCTATATAAGCAAATGTCTTTACCTCTGACTCACCAACATTACCGTAAATATCATAAGTACCGCTAATGATATTCTGTTCTTCACCCATTACAAATCCATCATTATCAGCATATTCAGAAGTTTCATCATAATAACTCTTTATAATGTTCTGCCATAAAATATTACCGTATTTATCTATCGCATATTTTCCTGTAACCGGATCATTTATAACTTCCACTACTTGACGATCACTTTTTTCTGCTTGTGAATAATCAATATCGCCTATTCCATTATCATTTATACTTATATTTCCTATATAAGTAACTGTTTCGCTTTTTATCACATTCCCCACAACATCTATATGATCATTGTTTACCACTTTGACATCTACTAATGTATCAAGATCTGCTACGCCTGTATTAGTAAGAGCGCCAAAAGTGGCGATAACTTGATTTTTTGCTATGCCGGATGAGGTATATCCGCGGCTTCTTATTTCTTGTATATCTACAGGAATAGTCGAAGTCCCTCTAAATGTAGTCAGCAATTGATTTATCACATTATGACTGGAATCATATTTTCTATTAGTTATAATTTTTGTTTCGACATATATCTCATTTGTTCCCATAATTTTGTAACTTTCAGTTTTCTGATATTCAGCATCACCGCGATTAGTATAATTGTCATATTTTATGACTGTTCTGTTTACATCTGCCCAACTGCCTTTATCTGTATAAACTGCTTTAGTAGTTTCCTGTGCAAGAATATTTGTTCCGTCAAAATCCGTATTCAAAGTGATTACACGGTCGATCTGACTGCTATCTGACTCAGTCACATCTTCATAACTAATTGTCTCGCTAGAAGTCATATTACGACCATCAAATGAATTCCATGTATGTTTATGGCTCACTAAGTCTTCTGCCTCAGGTGTAGTTATATCAGAATATGTACTGATCTTTTGCTCCAGAGAATTACCATAAACATCATAATCAATACGTTCTATTTTCTGAAGCATACCATTGTCTCTAATTAGATTTTGGCCGTCAGAACTAGAAATATAAGCATATGTAATTATCTCTGAATATCCCATATTACCGTATATATCTATACGATCTTCAGAATTGCTTATTATTTGTTCATCTGCTGTAACAAATCCGTCAACAGCATAAATTGATGCAGGATCATAGTAACTTTTCAATACGCTTTGTTTTAAAATATTGCCATATTTATCAAATGCGTATTCGCCATTAACTGCAAGTACTTCGACAACTTGTCTATCCATTTTTTCAGCATTACTATAAACGATCTCACCATAGCCGCCTTCCTGTATTACAACTCCATCACCGGCATAGGTTGTTGTAATACTCCTTATAATATTGCCCCTGACATCAACTTTTTCATTGATCACTTCTTTTAAATCTATAAGAGTAGCAGCGTCAGCCCTAGTATTACTATCGACTCTGCCAATAGTGTTAAGCGTGGTTTCATCAATCCCTTCATAAGTTATGATGAGTTGCTGTTTAGCGACCCCTGCACCTGTATACCCTTTACTTCTTATCTCCTGAACATCTGCTATACCCAGATCCGATTGATCGTCACCTTTATATGTGACAACTATTTGATTTAAAATATTATGTCTTGAGTCATATGTTCTATTGCCCATTTCTTTACGCGAAACAAATTTTTCTTCAACGTAAACGTTACTCTGTGAATCCTCTTCATAAACATATTGATAAGTGTCGACACTCTGGCTGCCTGCATCTCCTCTGTTATTGTACTCATAGTTATTTATGCGGCTTCGTGTAACATTAACCCATCCTTCTGCATCAGCTCCATTTTTAGTTGGATCATATATGGATCTGACTGTTTCTTGAGTAATAACGTTACCTCTTAAGTCGAAGTCTTGGTTAACCATATATGTTTTTCCAATTTCTGTTTCAGGTTCTTCACTTATATCACTATAAGTAATGGTTTCGCTGGTAGTCATATTGCGAACATCATATGTGTTCCGCATATGTTTATGGCTGATAAGGTTATCGGCATCAGGATTACCGATATCATTATAAATGCTGGCCTTTTGTTCCAAAACATTTCCGTAAACATCATAATCAAGATACTGGATCTTTTGAAGTGTACCGTCATCTCTGATAAGATCTGTTCCATCTAGATTTGGATCATATCCATAAGTGATTATTTCAGAATACAAAGTGTTCCCGTAAATATCTATCTGCCCTTCAAAATTAGATATTATTTGTTCTTCTCCTAAAACAAAACCATTATCAGCATATTCAGAAGACGGATCATAGTAGCTTTTGATGATCTTTTGTTTTAATGTATTTCCGTATTGATCGAAAGCATATTGACCGCTAATATCCTTAAGAACTTCCATTGTCTGGAGATCTGTTTTTTCTGCCATTGAATAATTTATATCACCGTTAGGATCTACTTCGATATTACCGGTATATGTAACTGAAGAACTTTTTAAAATATTACCGCTTGTGTCTATCATTTCATTATTAACCACTACAACATCTAAGAGAGTATTAATATCCGCCATTATGCCTGATGCGTCTAATGCGTCAAAAGTTGCTGTTATTTGAATACGCGGCACACCGGAGAATGAATATCCGATATTTCTTATTTCCTGAACTGTGGAAGGAATGGTAGCCGCATCATCACGGTAAGTCATAACCAACTGATTGACGACATTATGACGTGAATCATAAAGCCTATTTGTCATGATCTTTTTATCTACAAATATTTCTTGAGTAGTAACCTGTGTATTATCATTTTCGTTAGCTTCATAACGATACTGATGTGTAATTGTTTCTTGTATTCCTGCGTCACCTCTATTATCATACTCATAATAAGATGTCACAGTCATGCTTGTTTCGACCCATCCATCTGCATTAGCTCCGAGTTCTTGAGGTTTATAAACAGATTTAACTGTTTCTTGCTCTTCAACATTACCTCTATTATCAAAAGAATTATTCGTCATAACTGTCTTATCAATTTCTGTTCCCAATTCTTCTGATATATCATTATATTTTATTGTAGTACTCGTCAGCATATTTCGACCGTCATACGTATTCCATGTATGTTTATGACTAATTAGGTCTTCAGCCTCCGGTGTAACTATATCATCATACGTGCTGATCTTCTGTTCAAGAACATTTCCATAATGATCATAGTCTATATACTCAATTTTTTGATATGTACCATTATCCTTTTCAAAGTTTGACGTATCTTTATTTACTGAATAAGCAAAAGTTATTATTTCTGAATCATGAACATATCCATAAATATCTATCGTGCTTTCATCATTGGTAATTATCTGTTCTTCACTTATCACAAATCCGTCTTGATCGGCATTAACATCCTGACCGCTGAAATAGCTCTTAATTACAAGCTGTTTTAAAACATTACCACGCAGATCAAATGCATATTTACCTGTTTCATCTTTAAGAACCAGTGTTATTTGCCTGTCCGTTTGTTCAGCTTCGGAATATATAATTTTCCCGTAAGATCCTGATTCAATTGATATGCTACCTATATATGTTGTCGACATACTGTTTATTACATTCCCGGCAACATCAATATTCAAATTTTCAACTTTTCTTAGGTCAATAAATGTATCAAAATTTGGACGAGTATCAGCGGATATATTGTTTCCATCAAGTGTTGATGCATCCAATTCACTATATGTTGCAATTAACTGTATCCTTGCGACTCCAGAACTTGTATATGCAGAGCTTCTAATTTCTTGAACTTCTGACGGGACTGTCATTCCATCTTTATATATTGCAACAAGCTGATTCACAATATTATGCCTGGAATCATATCTGCGATTACTCATTATTTTTGTATCAACAAAAACAGGTGTAACTGTTACAGGCGCATCTGTGCTGGTATCATATTTGTACTGATAACTTGTTATTTCCTGATATGCGGCATCGCCTCTATTGTCATAAAAATCATAAGATATGTCGGATCTATTAGTAACTACCCAACCACTCCCGTCTGCCCCCTCATGAGTTAGATTATAAGTAGAACTTGTTGTGCTTTGACTTAAAACATTATCTCGATCATCAAATGAATGATTATCAGTAACAGTTTTTTGAATTTCTGTACCATCTGTTTCAAATATAGAGCTATATGTTGTTGTTGTTGCCTGCAATAACCTTTTATTAGAATAAGTATTTTGAGTATGTTTGTGGCTAATAAGATCCTCTTCATCGGGAGTATTGATATCTGAATATGTGCTATTGGTACTTTCAAGAATATTTCCATATTGATCATAATCAAGATATTTCATTTTTTGCAATGTGCCGGAATCTTTAACCCATTCTTTTGCACCTGAGGCAAGTTCTTCCTCATCATACGCATACGTAATGATCCTTGAATCATGAACATTTCCATACATATCGATCGTGTCTTCCTGGTTAAGGATTATCTGCTCCTCTCCCAAAACAAATCCTTCATTATCGGCATAAATCGAGGTTATATCGTAATAGCTTTTAATAATTGTTTGATCAAGGACATTACCGTACCGGTCAAACGCATATTCACCAGATGTGTATTCATGCACCATAACTTCTTGTTGATCTGTTTTTTCCATTTTGCTTAGATCGATATTATTTAAGTTATCCGGCATTGTTCCGTCTTCTGCAATAACATAGTATGTAGTTGATATGCTGTGAGTAATATCTCCCAAGATGGTTATTCCCAAGTTATTTGTTTTAATAATATCCATGATAGAAGACATTAGAGGGGCCGGCATTCCGGCATGAGGATCAGTCTCCATCGCTCCATAAGTAGCTGTGGTCTGATTTATTGCAACGCCCGAATAATCAAAAGAAGAACTAAGAACTTCTTTAATATCTGACGGCTCTTGTTCATTTTCATCATATGTAAGCGTTACTTGATGAACTGCATTCCCTTTTGAATCGTACTTAAGCGTAAAGATCTCTCTTTTATCAATGAATAGCTCCGACCAAGTCCCGTTAACATCTTTGTACTGCCATGATTGTATTTCTTTTTCCTGCGGATAACCTGAAAAAGTGTAGTTTGTATTAAATGTTTCACTTCCAGAAATTTTGACCCACCCATCTGCTACCGCCTCAACATGCCCGGGAGAGTAACGATATGATGAGGTTATCTGATGTAAAACATTTCCTTTATTATCAAAATCTGTTGCTAAAATACTTTCGTTCACTATGCGCTCAACTCGTCCGTCATTTGACGGCTGTTCCGTGTCATACCTAATAGTTTCTGAATATGTCGGGTTACCTCGACGTATTGCGATCAGATGATCATATTTCATGCTAATAGTTTTAAGTTCAACATGCACCGGGATACCTGAATCGTTTATTCGATAAAGATTTGATCTTTGCTCAAGAACATTACCAAAATCATCATAAGCCTCATAATTTGTGATCTGCCTGGCCTTCCAATCTTTCATAAGCGGATCTGAATAATCATCAACTGTGATAGTAGAAACTCTGTTTTGATAATTATATTCAGAATATGAAGTTCTCTGCGCGCGGTTAAATGCGAAAGCATTGATCTCGGTATCATAATATTCAAGTATTTTTTCAGAAAGCATAATATTGCCTCTGATATCTAACGATTTATTGGTTATAGTTTCTCTCTCAATAGGTCCGGAATATATTATTGCCCCTTCCTTATTATCTTGAATTGAGGCTTCATTATAACGGGTATTAACAGTTAAAAGCACATCACCAAAATGTGATATTGATTTATTTTCAACCGTCAAAACATCAATCAACTCATTTTTATCAATATCGCCATAAGAAGCTATAATTTGCATTGAAGCGGTTCCTGATGGATGGTATCCGTAAGATCTGATCTCTTTAACTTCATATGGCTCATTTTGTGATGAGTCATAATACGATACAACCAGCTGATTCATGACATTATTATAAGCATCAAATTCTCTATTTGTTATCTCCAAATATGACGACTCTATACGCTGACCATTTTCATCCAAAATAAAATTGCCGTCATTTCCGGTTTTATAAGTTGTTATGTGCTGTTCACGAGCATTACCTTTAGCGTTTATATCAAAATTTTTAGTTATTTTTTGTTCAACAAGTTTTTCAACAGGATTTACGGGATCGGCAAGTCTGTCCGTAACGTACATATTTAAAACTTGATCAATAGCATAACCATTATCTAAGTTAGTGGAAGTTGTAACAGTTCTGTCAATTTTATTAAACTCATTTGCTTCCAAAGAAAGATATCTGGTCATCTCTGTATTAGTAGATGAACCGCGGCGGCGCCCCATTAAGTCATCATACTCATTACTTATGACTTTGTAGTAAAGCAGAGATTTGGTGAATTCATTTTCATATTTTTCAACGGTCTCTGTGCTTTTCCCGACATTGCCGTAATAATCAAAGTTGTAATTTACAATTTTCTTTAAAACATCTTTAACAAGGATACCGTTTTCATCCCTTGAATACACAAGCACATCTTTAACCATAGGACTATTCTTATGATTAAATTTTTGATTTACTATTTCTTGTCTTTCTACCGGAACAGCTTGCCTAAGACCGGCTTCATCAAAATCATATATTTCTCTAACTTCATTAGCCGCCTTGCCGGGTCCTGCGTAATTTGATAGTTTAACTGTCTCTTCACGATCGATCCGTTCAAAACCATTCATTGTGTAATAAGTCTTGATATTCATGTTACGGATATTACCGTTAAGGTCTTCTTTCTTAATCCCGTCAACTTCAAAAAGAATATCGCTAACTGTCTCAATTTTTTCTAATAAGTCCCCGTTTTGAGAAAAAGTTTCATCAACTGTCATTGCCGCGTATTCAACGCCTCTGGAATTTTCTTCATACAAATAATCGGTCATTTTCATTATTTTGCCGCTTGAATAAAAACTCGTAAATGAAGCAACATATTCACTGCCTGGTCTGCCGAGGTACTCAGTGCTCTCCTGCAAATAGATCACCCCGCCATTGTACGTATCCGATATGTCATATGTTTCAACATTACGCATCGATTTGCCGTCATAAACATATTTAGTCTCAAGAAGATGATTTACATTGTTGCGGTCAAAAAGTGAATAAGCATAATCCATTCTTTCAAAACCTTTATCCCCGACATAAAACGCATGCTCCTGCAAATATCCGATACCAAGTTCAACTTTTGCCTCAGCAGTAAGAGAGTCTTCAGAAATATCGTAAGTCAAAGTTTCTTTCAGCTGGTCATCAACATAAACATATTCTTTTCTTTCCCATGCTTGAATAGTATTTTCAGAATCAAGGAAATATGAAAGAGTATAGACCATCTTCTCTTTTCCATCTTCGCCGGTATATGTTGTTCGATTTGAAATAGAACCCATATTCTCAAGCGAAGGATCTTCCTTCCACATAATGTAATCATCTTCATTCATCTCGGAAACATCAAATGTTCTTGTTTCTTTTAATGAAGTGCCTTCATAATCATAAATCGTAAAAGTGTTTGCTTCATTAGTTTCCGAATCAGCCGGATCATTGAACATATAAGTTCCAAGAGTATATTGAATTTTTTCTTCGTCTTTTTCACCTGCGTAAACCGATCTGCTCTTTAGCCTGTCGTAAGTCATTAATGTTTTCCAGGAACCTGCATTAAAATTAACATTAAGGTTATCAATATTGTAAGTACGTGTTTCATCAAGATTATCTCCGCCGTCTTTGGATCTATCGTATATCGTAACCTCTCCCGGCAATCCTGTTTCATCATAAGCTGATAATACATAGTCAATTACTTCTTCGCTCTTTGAACCGGTATAAACCGTTTTACGCAAAACCTTGTCTTCAGTTAGACTGCTCCAATCTTTTATCTGATTAGATGAACTCCAGTATTTGTCACCGTCATCATTCTCATTTTCTGTAGCATTATTTTTCCAGTATGCCGCATTGGCATCACTAATATCATATGTAACCATTTCAAGTAATTTGCCGGACGAAAAACCGCCTTCATAAATATATGCAGTAAGCTGCATCGGCTCTCCATTCATGCCAAAATCCTCAATAGTATAATATGTACCGTCGCTGCCGCCTGTCCCCTGCTTCTTTTTAAGCGGAAGGTCTTCATCCGGTTTATCAAACTTTCTTTTCATAAGATTTTCATTAATAAGATTTGATTTTGCCATTTTTTGATTTAACAATTCTTCTCTTCTATTTTGCAACCGTTTCAAATATGACGGCTCATATTTTCCTTGCTGAGATTTTTCAAGTGAAGAAGATTGTATCGACCCGCCAAATAATTCGGAATCATTGTATTTAGAACTTTGTGTTATTCCAAGTTGTTGAAATAAAAATACGAAAGAAATACAAATTGAAATTGATCTTAAAAAGATTTTCCTGCGAGGAAAAATCATTGGTGCAAAAGAAGCATCTCGATTGTTTTTCGTTATATAATTTTTGTAATTCATTTTTTTCTCAAAGTTATAATAGTTAATTCAAAATACCTTTAAAATTATAAATAAATAACTTTTTTTACACTTACTTACAATATAAAGTATACCCTATTAATTGATATAGTAAACAAACAATATCTACGTTTTTTATATCCTAACGACATGTTACAAATTGCAAATTTTTGTACGAGTTCAGTAAAAAAGTACCGACATTCTGAGCCCCTGAAAGGGCCGAAGAATAAAATCCCCGCGTTACGCAGATCCTTCGTCACTTCATTCCTCAGCATGACTTCTGTTCAGCTTCGGTTTTTAGGAGGCAACTTTGAAAAATACTTTGCTTTACTGAAATATGCAAACTAAATACTATTAATAATATATCACATAATGTATTGTTAATAAATTCTTTTTCAATCGTAATTTGATTTTAAAATTTATACAGCAAACATAATAAAAAATTTAAATCATGTAAATCATTGATAATTTAAATGTAAATATTAATCTGAAAACTTTGATGATATACTGCAGAAATAACGCTGAAAGTGATATTGACCCTGTATAAATTTTCTGATACGATACAGTTGTGATTTCTACAATTACTATTAAAAATTTCGGACTTATTGATATCCTTGATATTGATCTTTCGAACAGATTAAACGTGTTTACAGGTGAAACCGGCGCCGGCAAAACTATTATTATTGATTCTTTGAGATTTGTTCTGGGCGAAAAGATTAATCAATCAAAGATTCGTGATATTAATAAAAATTGTGTAGTTGAAGCTGTTTTTCTGTTTGATACTAAATCTATATCAAAATTCCCGATTTTAGATGAATATATTGATCCGGATGGGACTTTTATTGTAAGCCGTACTTTTACTCCGGAAAAACGAAATATTATAAAAGCCAACGGACACAATATTTCAGTAACACAACTTAAAGATATAGGTGATGTTTTAGTCGATTTTCACGGGCCAAACGATCATCAAATGCTATTAAATGAAGCTTCGCATCTTAATATACTTAGCGGATTGTCTCATATTGATAAAGAGCTAGAGACATATTCTTCATCATACAAAGAATACATAAACCTGTCTGAACAACTTAAGAAAATACATAATGCATCATCTACACGCGACCGCGATATGGATCTTTACGCTCATCAGATCAAAGAATTATCTCAGGTCACATTAAAAGACGACGCATATGAAACAGTAAAGCAGGACTTTTCCAGAATTAATAATGCCGAACAATTAAGCACCTCAATTGCAGCTATTCTAGATGTTTTTGATAACACTGAATATGGAGTAAACGAAGGTATATCAAAAGTCTTTTCTCCCTTCGAAGAAATTTCCAAAATAGATGAAAGCTTAAAAGAAATATCAGAAGACCTTATATCCTTTCAAGAACAAGGTGCTGAATTAGCTAATTTTATAAGAGATTATGCCGACAAACTTGAATATGACCCAGAGGAAGCTCAAGAGATAACAAGAAAGATCGATATTTATCATGATATACTTAAAAAATACGGCCCTACTCTTCTTGACGCTGAGAATTATTACGAAGAAATATTGAAAAAATACCAATTTTTGGAAAATTATTCCGCAAATACAGAAGATCTTAGAACATTATTAAATGAAAAAGAAAAAATGCTTAATTTTATAGCCTCGAAAATGTCGGTTAAAAGAAAAACAGCTTCCGCTCAGCTGAAAACAACAATAGAAAATGAACTAAAAGATCTTGGTATAAAACATGTTGAGTTCGAGTCCCGAATAAATAAAGTCTCACTTAAAAATACCGGGTTTGATGAAGTTGTTTTCTACATTAGTCCTAATGCCGGCGAGGCCATGAAACCTATGCAGGATATTGTTTCATCAGGCGAAGCGGCCAGGATCATGCTGGCTTTAAAAAAAGCAATAAATCTGGTTGATCCTGTTCCGGTTCTGATCTTTGATGAAATTGATTCTCAGATCGGCGGAAGGCTTGGAAGTATAATAGGCAATAAGCTGAAAGAATTATCCGAGCATCATCAGGTAATTTTAATAACTCATCTCCCTCAAATAGCCAGTTTTGGCGATAAACACTTGAAAGTCATGAAAAAAGTGATTTCCGGAAAAACCTATACATCCTGCGACGAGCTGTCAAAAGAAGACCGCATTAATGAATTAGCCGAAATGATGGGTGCCAGCGAAGAGTCTAAAATCTCAAAGGTTCATGCCAAAGAAATGTATGAAAGATCTCAAAAGCAATAATTACGAACTGTATACATTAAAAAATGATTTAACTACTTTGGGATCAAAATGTTTACCTGTGCCGCGTTTTATTATCTCAAAAGCATCTTTTTCTTTCATAGCTTTTCGATAGGGTCTATTACTGGTCAGGGCCTGAAAAACATCAGCAAGGCTTATTATCCGTGCACCCAGAGGTATTTCTTCCCCGCTGATGCGTGTTAAATAACCGGCTCCGTCATAACGTTCATGATGGTATTTTACATAAGGAACAACATCCTTAAGCGGATGAACATTTCGTATTATCTCTGCACCAATTATCGGATGCTGCTGTATAGCCTTCATTTCGCTTTGTGTTAAAGAAGCAGGCTTAAGAAGTATCATCTTATCGATACCAATTTTACCGATATCGTGAAGCATCGCCCCGATACGTACATTATTAGCTTCGGTTTCACTTAACCCCAGATCATAAGCCATACTTAATGCATATCTAGTCATACTGATAGAATGTTCTTGTGTATAGCAATCTTTTATTTTAACTGCTGTTGCAAGAGCATTAACAAATTCCATAGTATACCTAAACTCATTATTTGATATGGCAGTAGAAATCGCGTCTTTTTCCTGTATTATCTTTTCTTTTGCGCACATTTTAATTGTCTGAGTTGCGCCTGATTTAGAAGAGTTCAATTCTTCGGCAACTCTGTCGATCATTTGCGAAGGTGTCGCAACGTCGTGACAGTACGGCACTCCTCCCAGCGACATAGAAACCGAGATATTAACAGGCATAGATAATTTTTCGTTTATAAAGAAATTGTGATTATTCAATTTAGAAAAAAGCTTCCCTGAAAAATCGAATGCTTTTTGTATCGACGTAGACGGCATAATAATTGCGAACTCATTACCGCTAAACCTGCCGGCGATAAAGTTTTCTTCAATATTATTTTTTATAAGCTGAGCCGTATTGTGAATAATTTTATTCCCGAAAGAATAACCATGCGTACTATTGACCGAATCAAAGTAATCTAAATTAATAAGTAAAATAGACAGGTCTTTTTTATTTTGCAGATGTTCGTAAAACAAATTGTTAATTTTATTCATAAAATGACGGAAGTTCAATAAGCCTGTATGAGGATCCAGGGTAAGATATTTTTTTAATCTATTTTTTGTTGTCTTAATATATTCTGAATTATGGTCTTTGTTTTGCTCCCATAGTTTTTGAGTTGTAATATCATTCCCTGTAAATACATACACCAAGTCTTTTTGATCAGTATTTGATGTCTCATAACTATTCCAAACAATTGTACGCTTATCGCCAAATTTTGTAGTTAAAGTAATCTCTTTTTTTTGAATTGATTTATATTTAGATTTTTTTTCGTTTTTATATAAATCTGGAATTAAAGTATTTATTTTTACTCCGTTAATTTCTTCCTTAGTGTATCCGGTAACATCGGAAGCAACCTTATTGACAAGTGTAACCTCTCCTTTCGAATTAACGCCAAATAAAATAAGCGGCAGATCATCAATGAAATCTGTTGTAAGTGCTAAAGTGCTCATATTCATATTTAAAAGAAAACCCCTTTTTTTTTAAACTTTTGTATTATAACAAAGAATACATCAAAAAGAAACTAGATTTTTTAAACCCTAACACTTTTTTCTATATGAACAATTTTGTCTTAAAGTCTTATTTTTAATATGCTCTGTGATGGGAACACATTCAAATGGGTATCCGGAAATGGTGTTTTGGAGGCCTAAACGATTATTATATTGACGGCAAAAATATTTAGAATCTTTATCTAATTCTAGATTATTGCAGGGATCATCTTTGCTGCCGCAACATTCGCCGCAACGAGAACAAATATTTTCAAATAAAACGTTTTTGGTTTCTAGAAATTTTTGATAGTCATCTTCTGAAGTCATTTCTTTTTTAAAATAGTATCCCTAATAACTTGCCCTATTATGGTAATAAATGCAAAAATTAACGCTATAAAAAAAAGCCCTGCAAGTACAGCAAAGATCAAAGAACTTAATCCAATTATTATCGGCCAGCTGACCAAAACTATAAGGCCGAAAATAGCGAACAAAATCAAAAAAAACAAACCTACGAAAAAATTTTTTAATAGTTCCATAATTATATTGATGAAAGTTGTTGTATCTCTACTTCCGAAAGAGATGATTTTCGTATAAAACATATACCGATATCATAAGACACACCAGGTTCTCCTTCGGATATTCTTACAACACGGCCAAGCACACCTTCATCTTTCATTATAAGATCTTCTTCTATTTCCGAACATATATTTAGCATTTTATCATCAAGCTGTACCCATATAGTGCTTGATAAAGCCGGTGGGATATTAGTAGTTCTAAAAAGAAGTCCTGAAGCGCTTATATTCCTTGTCATGATATGCGACTTATTTGATAGTTTATCTGTTTTAACTTCTCTGAAATCTACAGCAGTCTCATGATCCATTCTTAAAAATTCACGCTGTTCTTCAATCTGTTCCATATCTGAGTCATGCGGCATATTGACCCTCCTGTTTGACATAAAAATCAGTTACAATTTTGACTATTTCTTTAGGTGTATCAGCAATTTTAAAAATATTAATATCCTCTGGATTGAACATTTTAAATTCTATCGGCTTATCTTTCAGCCATTTAAGCAAACCGCTCCAGAATTTACTGCCGACAAGTACAACCGGGAACGGCAGTATTTTTTCTGTCTGTATAAGACATATAATTTCAAAAAACTCATCAAATGTCCCATAGCCTCCCGGAAAAACTATGAATGCTTTACTGTATTTTGTGAACATAAGCTTGCGTATGAAAAAGTATCGAAAATGTACTTGCAAATTAGCATATGGGTTAGGATGCTGTTCAAACGGAAGTTCAATATTAAGTCCTATAGACAAACCGTCAGCTTCTTTTGCCCCCTTATTCGCCGCTTCCATTATACCGGGACCTGCTCCTGTGATAACCGCATAGCCGTTCTCAACAAAAAGCCTGCTCGTTTTTACTGCCAATTTATAAAAATGATCACTCGGCTTAGTTCTTGCCGAACCGAAAATGCTTATAGCTTTTGTAATATTATGCAATGATTCAAAACCATCTACAAACTCGCTCATTATCCTGAAAATGCGCCAAGGATCTTCATTCGTGAAATCATCTTTTATGATATTTTTTTTGTTCATATTTCTCCTTGGTAAGAACTATTATTCTAAGATTTTCCCTGAACAAAGTTTACACCATTTTTAAATATTTGCAAACCTATCCCAAGCTCCTTGCTTTTTTTATTTCCGGAAATAGATCTCTGCCAACTGGGATGCTGCGTCGGGAACATATGTCTTTCCGGATGAGGCATCATTCCAAGAATCAGTCCTGTAGTATCTGATATACCGGCAATATTATCGTCAGATCCATTGGGATTAAAGGGATAACCCGGTTCCTCTCCGGATCTAGTCGAATATCTAAAAACTATTTGACCTTGTTTCGATAGTTTACTCAGTAAGGCGCTATTTTTTGTTATAAACTTACCTTCGGCATGTGCAACAGGTATATGAATAACTTCAGGAAGATTAGCTGTCCAAATGCAAGACGATGATGTATCCCTTTTAAGATACACCCATCTATCTTCAAATTTGCCGGAATCATTACGGGATAACGTAGCTTCCATGCTTGAGTCTTTAGATTTAGTAGTATTAGGTAAAAGGCCCATTTTAGCAAGGACCTGAAAACCGTTACATATACCTATTATTAATTTTCCGTCAGCTGTGAATTTTTGAAGCTGATCTTTTAAATTTGAATTAAGTTCGTTCGCAAGGATCTTTCCGCTAGCTATATCATCGCCGTATGTAAAACCACCGGGGATAGCTAAAATATGATATTTTTTCAATACAGACGGATTTTTTAATATTTGGTTAATATGTATCCTTTCAGAAACACTTCCGGCTAACTTAAAAGCTTCGCTGGTTTCCATATCACAATTAGTTCCCGCTGTCCTCAATACTAGTGTTTTAACATTCTTCATGCATTGCCTTTCCCAAAGTTTTTTTCCAAAAAGTTTTTATTTTTGATAAAGATACATCTACTATCCGTTTGTTTGTTATACTATCGATCAAAAGTTTTTTATTCAAAGCAACCTCACCCAAACATCCTATTGGAATATTTTTCATTGCATTTTCAAAAGATGTCTTTTTTTCCTCAGGCACTTCAACTAAAAATCTGGAGTTTGATTCGCTGAAAAGCATAACATCGTTTCGATCCGCTTCTTTTTCTCTCGGGAGAGTTTTCAATGTTATCTTTGCCCCAAGATTACCGCCGATCATCATTTCCGAGATAGCTGTCGCTAATCCACCGTCAGAACAATCGTGAGCTGAGATTACAGATCTTTCAGAAATAGCTTTTTTAAGAGCTTTCATATATTTCAATGATTCCTTAGGATAAACTCTCGGCACTTTACCGGAACTCGAATTTCTAATTTTAAAATACTGCGAACCGCCCATTTCGTTGTATGTACTGCCAATAACATATATCAAATTACCCGGTTTTTTAAAGTCAGAAGATATAGTTCTATTGACATCGTCGATTACACCAAAAGCTGATATCAAAATTGTAGCAGGAATAGCAACTGTATTTTTACCTGTATTGAATTCGTTATTTAAACTATCTTTTCCGGAAATAAAAGGTGTTCTGTAAACCATAGCCATATCATAGCAAGCTTGCGATGCCCTGACGAGTGAACCAAGCTGATTTGGCTTATCAGTATTTCCCCAGCAAAAATTATCTAAAATAGCGACTTTATCGATATCTCCGCCTACACAAGCTATTTGCCTGAGAGCTTCATCTATAGCGCTGGCTGCCATCCAGTAGGGATCAATATCCCCGTAGTTAGGGTTTATCCCGTTTGAAATTACTATGCCTTTATTAGATGAAAGCACCGGCCTTATTATTGCGGCATCTGACGGCCCATCATTATCTTCTCCTACTAAAGGCTTAAGGACGCTTCCCCCCTGAACTTCATGATCGTATTGACGTATTATCCATTCTTTACTGCAAACATTCCATGATGAGAGTATATTCAATAGATCTTGTGAATAGTCTTTCTTTTCCGCAAAATTTATCTTTGTATTTTCATTCTGTTTTTTCCATACGGCTTTTCTAGTGATTTTAGGCAGCCCGTCATGGATGAACTCCATATCAAGATCCGCTACAAGATGTTTTTTATAATAGATCTTAAGTTTTTTATCATTAGTAAATTTACCGATGACCACAGCTTCTACATTTTCATCTGCAAATATCTTTAAAAGTTTTTTAAGGTTCTTTGGCTTAACAGCAAGAACCATTCGTTCCTGAGCTTCGGATATCCATATTTCCCAGGGTTTTAGTCCTTGATATTTCAAAGGAGCTTTATCAATATTTACTATAGCTCCAGTTTTTTCGCCCATTTCACCGACAGAACTTGAAAACCCCCCCGCACCGCAATCAGTTATAGCAGTGTAGAGATCTAAATCTCGTGCTTTCAATAGGGTATCCACTATCTTTTTTTCGGTTATTGGATTGCCTATCTGAACGGCAGTTGAAGAAATAGTTTCGGATTCCGATGTAAGTTCAGCTGAAGAAAAAGTAGCGCCATGTATGCCGTCACGCCCCGTTCTTCCGCCTACAGCTACGATCAACTCTCCCGGAGAAACTTTTTTATATGAATATTTTTTAGGCATAATACCGATATTCCCGCAAAATACCAATGGATTACCTGTATACCTATTATCGAACATAACAGAACCGTTTACCGTGGGTATACCCATTTTATTGCCATAATCTCTTACCCCGGAAACAACACCTTTCATAACTCTTTTTGGATGAAGCGCCCCTTTAGGAATTTTTGACTGAGGTGTATCAGGTATACCGAAACAAAATACATCAGTATTCGCTATCGGCTTAGCGCCAAGGCCTGTACCCATAATGTCACGGATAACTCCGCCTACACCTGTTTCGGCTCCTCCATATGGTTCCAATGCCGAAGGATGATTATGTGTCTCAACCTTAAAACAAATATTATTTTTTGAATCAAATTCGATAATACCCGCATTGTCTTTAAATACCGATACGCACCATTTACGATCAAGCTCGGTAGTAGCTTTCATAACTGTTTCTTTTAAAAGGTTTTTTATTAATTTACCGTTAAACTCTACATTACCCATCATTGTCTTATGTTTACAATGTTCGCTCCAAGTTTGAGCAATAGTTTCAAGTTCGCAGTCTGAAGGGTTGCGCCCTAGATCAATAAAATGTTTTCTTATAGTTTTCATTTCTTCTAAATTCAGATAAAGCTGTGCATCAATACTGAGTTTAGAAAGTTCCTTATCTGACAAAGACCTTATCCCTATCTCCACTCTCTTGTATTCATACGGAGGCAGATCTTTTTCAGTTTCCTCATGTGTAACCGAATGCTGTATCATTTTGTTATACAAAAGTTTATCTGAAATGATTTTAATGTTCTCTTTCGTTACCTTACCTTGAAAAAAATATTTTTTAGAAGTTTTTACAGTAATGTTCTCTATCCCTAGATCACGAATTGCTTTTTCAGCACTTGCACGAACAGGATCCATTACTCCGGGATTGTAAGCAATTTCAATAGTTTGAGCCTCATGTACAGCGTCAGCACTGCCGTTTAATACCTTATAATCCTGACTTATAGGATCAGCTAACAGTAATTTGGATATTCTTTCTGCTTCTTTCTTTGAAAGCCCCCCTGAAAGAGTGAACACTTCAGTGTAAATTACATCTATAACACCTTCTATCCCGATATCCTTAATATCTTTTTTTAGATTTTCGGACACCGAGTCATAAATATTTTTTTTATTTGATATTTCAATTCTAAAAGATCCCATTAATTTTACTCCCATTCTATAGTGCTTGGAGGTTTACTGCTTATATCATATACAACGCGGTTAACCCCTTCAACGTTATTTATTATTTTATTCGACATTTCTTCAAGAACTTCATAAGGGATTTTCGCCCAATCTGCAGTCATACCATCAACGCTGGTAACAGCTCTAATTACGGCAGTATTCTCATATGTACGCATATCACCCATCACACCGACACTTTTTATAGGAAGAAGTACGCCAAAGATCTGCCAAGTCTTTTGATATATCCCATGCTTTTTAGCAACATCAATAATTATCCAGTCAACTTCCTTGAGTATCCGCAAATGTTCCCTGTTTATTGGACCCAAAAGCCTTACTGCCAAACCGGGTCCCGGAAAAGGCTGACGCTCGGTAATTTGTTCCTTTAATCCGAGTTCTTTTCCTACAGCTCTTACTTCATCTTTAAAAAGATCTCTTAATGGCTCTACCAGTTTCAATCCCATTTTTTTCGGCAGCCCTCCGACATTGTGATGAGATTTTATTGTCTTTGACGGGCCTCCAAAAAAACTTTGGCTTTCAATAACATCCGGGTACAGCGTTCCCTGCGCTAAAAAATCAGCATTTTTTATTTTTTTAGCGGCTTTCTCAAAAACTGTTATAAATTCTTTGCCGATGATCTTTCTTTTCTTTTCAGGATCTGACACGCCTTTTAATTTGGATATAAATAATTTTTCAGCATCTATAACAATAAGGTTAAGTTTGATGTGTTTAGTGAACATTGTCTTAACTCTTTCAACTTCATTTTTACGCAAAAGACCGTTGTCAACAAATATGCACTGCAGTTTTTTTCCTAGCGCCTTGTGTAAAAGAACCGCGGCTACGGATGAGTCAACCCCGCCCGATAGCCCAAGTATTACCGATTTATCTCCAACTTGCTTTTTTATTTCATCGACTTTATGTTTTATAAACGACTTCATTGTCCAATTTTGTTCACATTCACATACATTGAACAAAAAGTTTTTAAGTATAGCAGAACCCTCCTCGGTATGAACTACTTCCGGATGAAATTGAACACCATAGATCTTTTTAGTTTCATTAGAAAAAGATGCAACTTTAGTATTAGAGCTTGATGCAATGGGTTTGAAACCCTTAGGCAGTTTCCAAATTTTATCGCGATGGCTCATCCATGATATAGAGGTCCTAGAAATATCTTTAAATAGTTGATTATCAGTATCAAAAGTTACTGCAGTTCTTCCGTACTCTCTTTTCCCGCTCTTGCG
This sequence comes from Candidatus Omnitrophota bacterium, assembly GCA_015231715.1. The sequence continues at coordinate 6,322 of JADGBB010000011.1, read as the reverse complement.
TATTGTCCCTCCGGAAAGCTTACCGATCAACTGCATTCCGTAACATATACCTAAAATAGGTATACCAAGATCTAAAATGTTCTTATCGTATGAAGGCGCGCCTTTATCGTATACACTTGATGGCCCGCCGGAAAAAATAATTCCTTTGGGATTTAGTTTTTTTACTTCTGATAACTTTATATTCGGAGGAACTACTTTTGAATGGACTTTATGTTCACGAATTCTTCTTGCAATAAGCTGTACATATTGTGATCCAAAATCGACTATTAATATCCCTTCATTATCCATTTGATTCCTTTACAAATTTATTATATTTTTTTTCAAGGTCCTTATTATCGATCCAATCAAGCAGATAAGTTGTAATTTCGTCGCCTGTAGCACCTGTATCTCTGCCGGTAATAACATACTTCTTTTCATATTGGCCGCATATTTCCAGCGCCATCTCAAGCTTCTTTGCTCGTTCCGGGTAACCGATATGACGAAGCAGCATAGCACTTGCTCTAATCATTGAAAAAGGATCAGCGTAAATATCCCGCCCTTCTTTGACCATTCTTGGAGCTGAACCATGTATGGCTTCAAACATAGCCCACTTCTTGCCGATATTAGCGCTTCCGGCCGTTCCTACCCCGCCCTGCAATTGAGCGGCTTCGTCAGTCAGAATATCGCCGTAAAGATTAGGCATTACCATAACCTTAAAGTCTGATCTTCGTTCAGGATCTAAAAGTTTAGCGGTCATTATGTCTATATACCATTCATCTGATTCAATGCCGTATTTTGCATATTCCTTGGCAATTCTTTTGGCCGTTCTTGAAAATCTACCGTCTGTAGTTTTTACAACATTCGCCTTTGTTACAACAGTTACTCGTTTAATATTATTTTTTTTGGCATATTCAAAAGCCATTCTTATAATACGTTCAGATCCCTGCTCAGTTATGGCTTTAAAATCTATGCTTAGATCTTCCCCGACATTTACTCCTCTTGAACCAAGAATATATTCGCCTTCCGTATTTTCACGAAAAAATATCCAATCAATGTTATCTTTAGGCACTATTACCGGTCTTACATTAGCGAAAAGGTCCAGCTCTTTTCTTATCGCGACATTAGCACTTTCGATATTAGGCCAATTATCGCCTTCTTGAGGCGTTGTTGTAGGCCCCTTAAGGGTTACATGACATGCTTTGATCTCAGCAAGCACATCAACAGGAATAGCTTTCATAACTTTAGCCCTATTCTCAATGGTTAAACCATTTATGACCCTGAACTCTACTTTCCCGTTTTCTTTTTCAGATTTAAGCATATATTCAAGAACTCTTTGAGCATGTAATGAAATTTTTTCACCTATCCCGTCTCCCGCACAAATACCGACAATAATTGGATCAAGCGTTGAATAGTCAGTCCAGATATCGTCTTGTTTCATACGTTCGATTCTGGCAAGCTGTTCTTCAAGAATAACCTCAAAATGTGCACTAGCTTTTTTAATATTTTCTGTGTTTCCCATTTATCCTTCTCCTAACCTTTTTAATCTCCCGTCAACAAAGCAATAACTAAAGACCAACGAGTTCACGACTACCCCAACGAACATTTCCCTTTTTTCAAATTAATTTTAGTAGGATAATTTCCATTAAAGCAGGCCAAACAAAATCCTTTTTGAGGACTGACCGCATCCATCATTCCTTCGATACTTAAATATTTAAGTGAATCAACCCCTATGAAATCAGCGGTTTTTTCAACTGATAAATTATTCGCTATTAATTCTTTTCTTGACGGGAAATCAATACCGTAAAAACATGGAAATTTAATCGGAGGACAACTGATACGCATATGTATTTCTTTAGCGCCGGCTTCCCTCAATGTTTTTATTCTGCTTTCTGTCGTTGTCCGGCGAACAATGGAATCTTCAACAACAACTATTTTTTTTCCGTACAATACATCTTTTATCGGGTTAAGCTTGATCTTCACACCATGATCACGCATTTCTTGCGAGGGCTTTATAAAAGTCCTTCCGACATAATGATTTCTTATCATACCAAACTCAAATGGTATTCCGCTTTTTTTCGAATATCCTAGTGCCGCATAATTCCCTGAGTCAGGTATAGAAATTACCATATCAGCATCAGGTACAGGAAATTCTTCAGCCAGCTTCATCCCTAGACGTTCTCTGACCATATAAACACTGTCATTAAAGATCCTGCTGTCAGGACGAGCAAAATATATGAATTCAAAAATACAATTTGAAGTAGGTGTTTTCTTGAAAGGTTTTATGGATTTAATAGAATTTTTGCTTATTGTTACTATCTCTCCCGGCTCTATTTCTCTAACAAATTCCGCACCTATAAGATCCAAAGTGCAAGTCTCGCTGGCCAGAACATATGAGCCATCAACTTTTCCCAGGCATAAAGGCCTAAAACCGTGAGGATCTCTAACTCCAAGGATTTTATCATTAGAAAGAATAACCATGGAGTAAGAGCCTTCTATTTGCTGTAAAGCTTCAGCTAACCTATCCTCAATGTTTTCTTTTTTTGACCTGACAAGAAGATGTAAAACTATTTCAGAATCCATAGTAGTCTGAAAAATTGAACCTTGCTTTTCAAGTGATCTTCTTAGAACAACCGCATTAGTTAAATTACCGTTGTGGCCGATAGAAACAGATGCTTTGTGGTGATTAATAAGAAAAGGCTGAGCATTTTTAATTATACTGGAACCGGTAGTAGAATATCTGACATGACCAATAGCTGTTCGCCCTTTTAATGTTTTTAAAGTATCCTTCGTAAGGACCTCAGGCACAAGCCCCATTCCCAAAACTTGTCGTATCTTTTTCCCATCATGAACCGCAATCCCGCAGGATTCTTCTCCCCTATGCTGCAAAGAGTACAACCCTAAATATGTTAGTTGAACAGCAAGTTCGTGATCCGATATGCCAAAAATACCGCAATATTCTTTTTTGCTCACAATTAAATCCTTTATTTATAAGAAAGATGATTAGAAGGAAGTATTATAGTGCGACCACTGATTGTAGTCAAGACCAAAGATTAAACAAAAGATTAAACAAAAATTAAATCACTAACAATAGAAAATATAAAATTATTCTGGAACATTTATAATTAATATAAGTAGATCCATGTACCGAAAAATTTTCGGGTCCTGCCGCCGTTCAAACTTTGTGTGTTTTTACAAAACACACAAAGTTTACACCGCGTCACCCAAAAATTTTTTCGTACACAAATTTTTTGTTGAGTACGTTCGTTTGTCTTTTAATAATTCGCATCAAGCTAGGATGAGTCAGTTAGTACTTTTTCTGATGATTAGGGAGCTATAGGCATTTTTAGATCCCGTGTCAGAAAAAGTACTAACTGACTCATCCGTACTTATATGTAATTTTTTTTTGGGATTTCAAATGTAAGTTTATTTTTAGTTTAGTTTTATATCCTTTATGCCAAAAGCCGAAATAGATTTCAACTATATATTTTCTAAAGTACGGACACAGTTTCTGCCGTCTTCTTTACTTTTATAAAGTGCATCGTCCGCCCTTTTTATTAAACTATCAAGAGTATCTCCGGGCTTAATAGATGCAACGCCAAAAGAAGCTGTTACAGAATATGTATTAGCGCCATCTTGGATGTTACTATTCTCAAGGTTATTCCTCATTTTTTCAGTAATAGTAAGACCCATTTTAAGATCGCTTCCGCGAAGAAGAATTATCATTTCCTCTCCTCCATACCTGGCAACGACATCCGTTGTTCTGACAGAATTTTGTAAAGTTTTTGCAACCTCTTTTAATACTTTATCGCCAACCTGATGCCCGTATTTATCATTAAATTTTTTAAAATGATCAATATCTGACAAAGTTACAACAAATGGTTTTGCCATCCCGGAACGGAACTTTTTAATTTCGGTATCTAATAACATTTTGAAGTATCGTATATTCGATAGTCCCGTTAATCCGTCAGTTATAGCCATGCTGAAAAGATTTTGTTTTTCGCCTGAAGTTATTACAAAATTATAGAAGCCGACGCAAATAGAACTAATAAGCGTACCCAATAACGGTGTAGTTATGATCAGGCGATAATTTTTCAAAAATACGACATACAATAAAACTACATACAATACAACAGAAAGCAAAACTAACATTGTTTCAAGCAAAGGTTTTTTTCCTAAAAGAAAAAAAGCAGGGATGATGGTCATTAAAAAAAGAAGGGCTAAATTAATATAAACTGATGAATCCCTAATAAAATTTTTACTGATAATGGTATATATTCCGTTAGCGATAACACCTACCCCTGGATACTCCGGCTGAATTGGTATCGGCTTAATATCATAAAGTCCGAAAGCAGTAACACCCACAAGACAGATTGAGTCTTTAAAAAGGCTCAGATCAATAGTTGTAGGTTCTTTGTCCATATATTTTTGATATTCGGCTAACACATCGACAAAACTGAAATGGTAAAATGATTTTGTCCATATTCCTTTCCAATTAACTACTAGCGAATAATTATGGTTATATGGTATCTTTATCCGTTCTTTATCATTTGAAATAATTATGTTCTTTGTCCCAACGTCACTCAATTTCATATTCAGATAATCCATTGCCATCTTCAAAATAATATGAGGATATGTATTTTTGTCATTTGTGAATATAAGCTGTATTTCGCGGATAGACCCGTCAATGTCAGGATAAACATTCATCGCGCCCATGCCTTTAATATTTTCAGATAATTTTTTTATGGGCAAAAGAGCTTCACCGATCAGATAATCTTTAGATGAAAAAACATAAGGCAGATAAACATTTCCGGCCGCACTCATAGCCGCTTGAAACAGTTTATCATCTCTTTCATCAGAAGGTTCGGAAAATATCATATCAAAGTATATTGACTCTGCTCCCAGCTCAAACAATACTTTTGTTATAGCGGCATGCCACAATCTCTTCCAAGGCCATCTTCCGACCTTGGCAATATCTTCGTCTGCAATTTGAATTATAATTATCGGCACATTTTTTTCTTGAGGGCCTCGCAAAGAAAAAAATGTATCAGAGGCAAAATACTCTAATTTATCAAAAAAAGGACCTTGGGAAATGAGAAACAACAAAATGAATACAACCAATGAAATAGCAAAATTTATGGATATATTTTTTATTGTTTTCATATATGCTTTAAGTATATACTCTAACCCTAGTGAAGGCAAAAAAAATTGGGAACTATAAAAATTAGTTCCCAATTTAACATTTTTAAAATATTATTCTGCTTCAACTGAAACCGAAAATGAAGTTCCTCTGACTCCGATTATTGATGTAGGTGTTTTTACTTCAAATTTCGATTTTTCTGATTGAAGTTTTTTTGAAGTTATTAAAATTTCACCTATAGCTAAATCTAAAAGGGTTTTTTGTACTCCCTCCTGGGCGTCTAACAAAAGTTCAGAAAAAAACATTTCTGTATTTTCTTTCATTTCAACATCGGCAGGCTCCTGATCACTTACGAGATTAAACATTATCCAGGACTCAGCGCCGGTCTTAACTACATATCCCTCTGTTAAAACCATTCCGACTTCAGCCGGAACAGCCGGCATATTAGGTGCTATCACCTGTCCTGTCCCTTCCATATCAACAATTTCTGCGCTTCGTTTTGCAAACTCTGCATGCGAATTTGCACATAAAAATGAAACAGCTAAGATTACAGTTATTATTTTAGTTATCTTCATGATTCCTTCCTTTTTTGTTACTCGTTATTATTCCCTACTCGTTATTAAGTTTACACTATAACCCCAGAATAGCCAACTTTTTCAGGAACTAACAGCTACTCACGGATAAAAACAGTTTTAATTCCTGTTCCTATCCTCTTACTGTCTTTTATAATTCCATTACAAGTCTCTCCGCAGCCGGACATCAATAAAGACAAAACAGCCATACCGCAAAACAAAAATAATAGCTTTTTCATTTAACCTCCATTCGCTTAAAAAAATTAATTTTAAAAAAATTATTTGTCTTCAAGGTCACCTACTATTTCTTCCAAAATATCTTCGATAGTTATGATGCCAATAACATTATTAGCTGCATTTGTTACTATCCCCATTGGCTGTTTCTGATGACGCAGCCGAGCCAGTGCGATATCTAATCCATCAGTTTCTTTAACATGCACAGGAGCTCTTAAAAATCCGGCAAGTTTATCAGTATCTTTTTTACTAGAATAAAAAACATCATATACATTTATTAAGCCTTTTATCGATTTCTTGTTATTTTCGTAAACAGGTATTCTGGAAAAACCGGTCAAATAAACTATTTTTTTTAGATCACCTATCGTGTCATTTAAGGATATAGAATAAACCCTGTAAA
>JADGBB010000115.1 GCA_015231715.1 Candidatus Omnitrophota bacterium | reverse complement strand
CCTTTATAAGACCCGCTTCTCTCCATGGCAAGGACACCAGACGGGCTATCAACAACACATATTAGTGATCTGTTCCTTGAAGTATCGGTACATATATGACATTTGTCTTCTTCGCTCAAATTATTGCAGACCGAACAAAATCTAATTTTTATTTTCGCTTCATGAATGGAATATAAGAGATGCTTAATATCTTCTTCACCGGCTTTAATTATATAAAATGCCAGCCTCTCAGCTGAAACCGGCCCTATTCCCGGCATTTTGGCCAGTTCTTTGATAAGCTTCTTCATTATAGGAGGGAAACTTTTGTCCATTAGTCACCTTCCATCATATCTTTAACGATCTGCCCGCCGAAAATATCCATAGCTTTTTCGATCACCGGATTAGTGGCTTCACGCATTTTTTCAATTTTTTTTTGCGCTTCTTTTTTGTCTTTATCCGAATTGCCCATAAAATCAAAAACCTTTAATTCTAATTTTACGTTCGGCCCGACAAATTCAGCGATAATTTTTTCTAAAAAATCTTTATTCTCGCCGGTATTTAAAACATCTTTATGAAATTCCTGGCCTTTAGCAAATCCCAAGATAACGTTTTTTTCATTGATTTCAAGAGGCTTGGCATGGCTAAGAAAAGTATAAACAGACATTTTCTGACTTTTAACATTAGCAAGTATGGTGCTCCATAAAGACTGTTCATCCTTTCCTTTTGGAATTTCGTCAATATTTGAATGCTCCGGTTGAGGCTCATCTTCTTTTTCAATAAATTCGGGCTTTGCCGGAGACTTTGGCGGTTGCTGTTGAACCCTATTAACAGTAGCTTCCGGCATCTTATTATCAAGTTTTGCCAAAGTTTCTTTTATCGACAGAATGCTATCCCTCTTAACCAGTTTGACAAGTACCAATTCCAACGGGACTCTTGCGGATACTGTTCCCCTCATCAATGAGATCGAATGCAGAAGATTCTGAAGAATATAAAGGATATCTTCAATTGTTATTTTTTCTGAGAGTTTGTTTATTTTCGTTCTTTCTTCCTGCGTAAGGATCATATCTCCAGACGGCGAGCCCGTAATTTTTATGATCATAAGATCACGAAAATAATCGATGATGTTTTTTGCTATATACACCGGTTCTTTCCCGCTGTCAATAAGCTCATCAACCAGTCTTAAAACTCCCTGAGGATCCTTATCTATCAGTGCTTCCGCTATGCCGATAACAGTGTCCGAACTCAACATACCCAAAAGATCCGTAACATCTTTAGTCAGAACTTTTTCGTTCGAGAAAGATATCATCTGGTCAAGAATGACTACTGCATCCCTTAAACTGCCGTCTGCGGCTTTTGCAATAACGTTGATCGCGGATGGTTCAATAGCTATGTTTTCATTTTTTGCTATATCCAAAAGCCTTTCGGATATCTGCACAGGTGAAATGCGCCTAAAATCGAACCTTTGACAACGGGACATAATTGTCGCAAGTACTTTGTGCGGTTCTGTCGTAGCAAAAATAAATTTTACATGTTCAGGCGGTTCTTCGAGTGTTTTCAAAAGAGCGTTAAACGCTTCAGTCGTGAGCATGTGAACTTCATCAATTATGTAAACTTTGTATTTCCCGCTGACCGGCATAAATTTTACATTTTCTCTTAAAGCCCTTATCTCATCGATACCTCTATTAGACGCGCCGTCTATTTCTAAAACATCCATGCTTGATGCTTTGTTGACCTGCGTGCATTGTTTGCATATGTTGCAGGGACCTTTAGGAGTAGGGTTTTGGCAATTCAATACTTTAGCAATGAGCCTCGCTACAGATGTTTTGCCGACTCCTCTTGGTCCTGAAAAAATATATGCATTAGATATTCTATTTTTTTCAATTGAATTAATGATAGTTCTGGTAACTGATTCCTGACCGACAACATCTTCAAAATTAACCGGCCTATACTTTTGCGCTAGCACTTGATAAGACATCTTTTTCCTTTTCGTAGTTGTCCATAATATTTTTAAATAAAAAAACTTTATCCAAATAAGGTCC
>JADGBB010000114.1 GCA_015231715.1 Candidatus Omnitrophota bacterium | reverse complement strand
TGATCCCTTTTTTCATAGCGCCCTTCGCATATTCCGCGGCCATGTCCGGGGTGCGGTGTGCAGATAAAATTTTTACTTCATATTCTATCCCGAAGTCTTTTAGCTTGTCTAGGGCGTGTTTCATTATGGGCATATCGGAGTCGCTGCCCATTATTACGCTTACTGTTGGATTCTTTTTCACGATACTCCTTTAATCTTTTATCCACCGTAGCTTCGCTTCGATATCTTTAAAAAGATATTAGGCTCGGTTTAGAGCGCGGTGGGCTATATCTTTTCTGTAGAACATTCCGTCAAAGTTAATTTTGGATACGCCTTTGTAGGCTGTATCTATTGCGTCTTTTATGCCGTTGCCCAGGCCTACTACATTGAGCACTCTGCCGCCTGATGTTACCGGTTTTCCGTCTTCTTTTTTTGTGCCGGCATGAAATACTATTGTGCCTTGTTGTTCTGCTTCTTCAATGCCTTCAATAGCTTTACCCTTAGTATATTCCCCGGGATAACCCCCTGAAACTAACACTACGCAGATACAATCTCTCTCATCCCATTCTAGGTTTATTGAGGAAATATCGCGCTTTGCTATGCCTTCAATAAGCTCGACAAAATCTGTTTTTAATTTTGGCAGTATTGCCTGGCATTCAGGATCGCCGAACCTTACATTATATTCCAAAACTTTTGGACCGTCAGAAGTTACCATAATACCGGCATAAAGAAAACCTTTATACGGCATTTCTTCATTTCTCATTCCGTCAACAGTAGGCTTAAGTATTTTTTCATAAATTTCGTCATAAAGCTCTTTTGTTAGAACAGGTGCCGGCGCGTATGCTCCCATGCCTCCTGTATTCGGCCCTTCATCGCCGTCAAAAGCTCTTTTGTGGTCCTGTGTTGAAACAAACGGTATTATATTTATTCCGTCTGTAGCTACAATAACTGAAACTTCTTCACCAATAAGACATTCTTCAACTATCAGTTTTCCTCCGGCAGCACCGAACATTTTATCCTCAAGTATAGATTTTGCGGCATCTTTAGCTTCTTCAACTGTTCCTGCTACAAATACACCTTTACCGCCGGCTAAGCCATCTGCTTTTATAACAATTGGAGCACCGACTTTTTCAATATGTTTTTCCGCATCTTTATATCTATCAAATATTCTAAAACTAGCTGTCGGAATATTGTATCTTCCCATTAATTCTTTAGCAAAGATCTTGCTGGATTCCATTCGGCTTGCGGCATATGAAGGCCCGCATACCAAAATACCTTTCTCCTCCAACAAATCCGTTATCCCTCTTGAAAGAGGCATTTCTGGGCCGACTACAACTAAATTAACATTTTTCGCAAGGCAAAACTCTTTAACTTTTTCATTATTGCTGATATCAATATCATAATTCTCTGCTACTTTTGCTGTCCCTGCATTGCCAGGAGCACAGTAAATTTTATCCGCTCTTTTACTTTCTTTTATTTTCCAGCATATCGCGTGTTCTCTTCCGCCGGAACCTAAAACTAAAATGTTCATCCACTCTCCTTAAATATTTTTTCCTTACACGAGCTCTTCACAGGCTTTTCCGCTTTTCACTTCGCCTATGATCCAGCTTTTTTGTTTATACTTTTTCTCTAAATATTGTTTTGTTTTTATTGCCTGATCTTTTTTCATTATAAGCACCATGCCTATGCCCATATTAAAAGTTGTGTGCAATTCTCTTTCAGATAAAACTGTTTTTTGTTTTATTATCTGAAACACTTTAGGCAGATCCCATGAATTCCTTTTAATTAAAACTTTTTTATTTTTTGGCAGGACTCTGGGTATATTTTCATATAATCCGCCGCCGGTTATGTTTACAATTCCTTTTACTTTATATTTTTTTATAACATCTAGCAGGGGCATTACATACAAAGTTGTTGGTTTTAAAAATAAATTAATATCTTTTTTCAATTCTTCTTTAGAAAACAATTTTCTGATAAGAGAATACCCGTTTGAATGAGGCCCGCTTGATGCCAAACCAAGAACCACATCACCTGAATCTATTGTTCTGCCGTCGATAATTTTTTTT
>JADGBB010000113.1 GCA_015231715.1 Candidatus Omnitrophota bacterium | reverse complement strand
GCCGAAGTATTAAGAGTTCAGGGCAAACCCGACAAAGAAAATGGAGATGTTATTTATTACGGATATTCGTTTGTTGGTTTTGATCCTGAAGGGAAAGTAAGAGATGTTGTTGACTTTTCAGGTAATTTAAAATTTGAGGAACAAGATGTATAGACACATTGCAAAAAAAATATTAATTATATTGATCTTATTTTTTGTTATAGCATGTAAAAGTTTTTCCGAACAAACGATCCCCGAGACATGTTTGAGGTATCCTGTTTTGTTTACGCAGGAAAACGGGACAACAGCAAGCGGGTTTTATTTTAACTACAATCATAAGGCTTTGTATTTTGTTACTGCCGGACATGTACTTTTCGGCAAAAATTATAATCCCTTGAAGCTTGAATTAAAAAGCGATAAGGCCGTTCTTTTGTCGTATCCGGCACCCGTAACCATACAAGAAAGTGTTCAGCTTATCCTGGACCTGAAAAAATTAAAAGAGAACGGAAGTATTAAAGTGCATCCCGAACAGGATGTGGCTGTTATAAAAATAACCGCTGAAAAAAATAATACCACTACTGCTGATCTTGCAGAAGGAGTACAGAAGGCGGAAGGATTTAAAGGCAGTTTGCTATCGGCCGGAATGGATGCCGCTAAATTATACGATGATGTAAAGATCTCGAATGATGTTTTTATTTTTGGTTACCCGACTTCTCTTGGGATCGAAGTTCATCCTCAGATTGATTTCAATAAACCTTTATTAAGGAAAGGCGTTGTTGCCGGGAAGAATTCTAAAAACAGAACGATCGTCCTGGATTGTCCTGTTTATTACGGTAACAGCGGAGGACCTTGTGTCGAAGTTGAAGAAACGGACCTACTTAATAAAAAGTTTTCTCTTATTGGTGTTGTGTCTGAGTTTGTGCCGTTTGAGGAAAAATGGGTTAACTTAAAATACGGCTTAGTAAATTCAGGTATAGAAAACTCCGGTTATTCCATCATCGTTCCTATCGATTATGTTTTAGAATTAATTGAGTCGTAAGCGTCATCCTGAGGAGCGAAGGGACGAAGGATCTCAGGTTCGAAGGGCTGGGATTCTTCGCCTTTGGCTCAGAATGACGTTGTGTGAAATAATTGCTTGACAAAATGTTGAACTGCTACTAAAATAGTATCAGTTAGCAAGGAGGGGAAAGTGAAGTTGATCACTAAGAATACAGATTATGCTATTAGGGCTATTATTCAGGTTGCGATGAACGATAAAGAATATATATCGGCAGCTGAAATATCCAGGAATGAAAAGATACCGTACCAGTATTTAAGAAAGATAATAGCGGAACTAATAAAGGAAAAAATATTTTCTTCAAAAGAGGGAACAACAGGCGGGGTAAAACTTATTAAGGATAAGAAAAAAATTATGCTAGTTGATCTGATGAATATATTTCAAGGTGATGTGCAGCTGTCGGAATGTATTTTCAGAAACAAATTTTGTCATAAAAGAGCTACATGTGTTTTAAGGAAAAATATTGAAAGGATAGAAAAAAATGTTATTAAGGAATTTAGCGGCATAACAATAGCTTCATTGATCAAAGAAATGGGGGGAAAGGAATGAAAAGAAGCATAATAAAAATAGATGAAGAAAAATGTAATGGGTGCGGGGACTGTGTGCCGAATTGTCCGGAAGGGGCGATAAAGATCGTTGACGGCAAAGCTAAGCTTGTCGGGGAAAGTCTTTGTGACGGACTGGGGGCTTGTATCGGGAGATGTCCTTTAGGAGCTATTACTATAGAGGAACGTGATGCTGATACTTATGATGAGGTTAAAGTTATGGAAAATATAATTGAAAAAGGTGATGCGACAATAAAAGCGCATTTAAAACATTTGGAAGAGCATGATCAGCATGAAGATCTTGAAAAAGCTAAAGACATATTGAAAAACCAAACGCCTAAACCGCATGCGGGAGGTTGTCCCGGAATGCGCACTTTAGATTTTAGCATAAAGTCAGTATTAGGTGTAGGACAAGAGGGGAAAGTTAATGCGGGTGTTTCGGAATTAACGCAATGGCCTATACAGCTCGCTTTGCTGAATCCAAGTGCGCCGTATTTTAAGGATGCGGATTTAGTGATTGCCGCGGACTGTGTG
>JADGBB010000112.1:645-2152 GCA_015231715.1 Candidatus Omnitrophota bacterium | reverse complement strand
TTCATCTTTAGTCAGACGATTCAAAGTATCCTCGCCTCGGCCTATACGAATTTTAACTTTTCCTGATTTTGCCAGATCTTCCATTTTTTCATTAATTTTTTCTCCGTTCCAAAGAATATTTTTGTCTGATACTCCGCCGAGCATCAGTTTGGCGTAATATTGCAAATACATATCTTCAAAATTACATTCTTCCATACTCATTGAAGCTAAACTTCTTTTAACTTTAACAATGGTTCCTTTATATTCATTGTTCGGATCATTAAACTCTTTAACTACAAAGTCTTGTACGCCAGTTATCTCGTTTGTATCTTTATTTCTTACAACTTTCATTGTGATTTCATGTACTTTACCGTTCAATCCGCTTTGAACAACAACCGTATCGGCATTACTGAATGTAGTAAAAAATCCTATGCCAAAAAATCCTCCGGATTTTGTTTCAGCGCTTATTGAAGTGTCCGGAACTAGAAGTACCTTTAATAATGTAGCAAGGTCCATCCCGGCTGTGTCTTTAACGCTGACGATCCAATCATTTTCTGTCAGAAAGCTTCGTATATTTATATCTTTTTCTGTGCTTTGATTTCTATTTAAAGCATCTCTTGAATTTTGAACCAGCTCTCGTATCCATACAGGTTCTGTAACGCCCTGCTCGACTATTGTCGAGATTACGGGGATATGCGTTATTTCAGGATTATCTTTTTTGAATTTTTCTATAACAGCTTCCAGTCCTCTTTCATTTAGATCTTCGTTTGATATGCCTTCAGCTACCCCCACGAGTTCAGACAGTGACTTACCTGTGCCGTCTAAAGATACGGGAGAGTCGGTTACATTTATATTATCATCTGTATCAGGTTTCAATGAACCGCTTTTCCCCAAGAGATAATTTATTGTTAATTTTGTGAAGAAATCATCACTTTCTTTGGCTTTCCCTTCATTTGTTCTTTTAAGGAGTGCATAGCCGTCAATCATCGGTATAGTAGTACTATTTTTCTTTTCTAATACATTTGTAATTATTTCGGCGAGTTTTTCGTTATGCGCATTTACGGCTATTTTTAAATATCTTAGCGCCGCGTTTTCGTCAGCACTTACATATACCCGGCACATCACTTTAAATATTTTTCTTATTTTATTCTGGTCACCTATGTTTTTTAATATCATATCATTCATTTCAAGAGCCAGCTCTTGAGAATATTTTTTTCCGATCATCTGGAACGGAACAAAAAGATCGCTTAAAGACCATTCAAATACATTATTTTTTAATATTTCATACCTTACTCCGGCTCTTGCGTCAAAATGGCTGTAAAGGTCCGGATATTTAAAATTACTTTTGGAATTTTTACGCGTAAAAAACTTTGATATAACATCAATAATTTTGGATAAGAAATCCTTTATCATTTCTTTAAAAATAATTTTTTCTAAATATTTTTTATTTACTTCAGCATTAGGCAGTATCTCATGGCCAAGATAAGAATTGATGGTTTTCAAGATTTCCACATTATAACATTCTATT
>JADGBB010000112.1:0-607 GCA_015231715.1 Candidatus Omnitrophota bacterium | reverse complement strand
TTTCAAAATCATCTTTTTTAAAAAATATATTCCCTCTTCTTTCAACCGCAAAAAACTTTTGTGTATCATTATTAAATATCAAAAAAGCAGTTATTTTACCTTCATTATCTCTAATATCGTTTATGCACACGATATCTTTCCAATCATATGTGGCATCACTTATAATCTCATACTCTTTATCTGTTTTAGTATCATTGATATATTGTTTTGTTTCAGTTCTTTTAAATATAAATGCACCTAAAGATATTTCACTGCCATAGTTTTTACTAAACCCTCTATTAATCAAATTACCGCTTTCATCTATGTATATTTCTTCATTGCCGTTTTCATCGAATAATGAACTTAAAGTTGAATCTGACCTTGTATAAATATTATTGCTTCTCTTATCGAATTTTGACCAATCCTTCGGCAGATCTATTTCTTTATCACCCACAAAAAAAGTATTTCCCGATCTTCCGTCCTTTGAGTATAATCCGGCTATTTGAACCTGCCCATTTACAATGCTTAAATGTAAATTTTGAAATGGGTCGATCATCGCATGTCTCATATTATTTTCATTTTCCTCATTCCACGACTTTAAATCATCTGCATAATTTAAATACCTGTT
>JADGBB010000111.1 GCA_015231715.1 Candidatus Omnitrophota bacterium | reverse complement strand
ACTTTCAAACGCTTTAATAAAAATAGTTAACGAGCTGGAAAATATTACAAATAGAGATAAAATGATAGAAATACCGGTCAAGCTGAAAGGCTCATTAACAAACGTCGAGATCATACCCGACCTTAACTATTTAGCTAAAAAATTCTTAACTGTCGAATTACAAAAAAATGTTCAGTCACTTTTAAAAGACTCCTTCGCTTCAAAACAAACTTCTACTGAAAATACCGCAAACAATGCAACAAACAGCGACCAGACGCAACCTCAAAATGGATCTGGAAGTAATACTAGTGTTTCGTCTATAGCAGAAATGTTGAGCAATGCGATCCAGAAACAAATGAATAAATAAAAAAAGGAGTAAGTTATGCGAAAGTTTATACTAATGTTTACGGTTGTTCTTTTTTGTTCTTTTATCCTGTCTTCCTCTTCATCAGCCTTTGTTGACTATCAAAACAACGGAGAACCGCTATACAAAGCCTGTCCGACATGCCTGGGCAGCGGTGAGATAAGATGCCAAACCTGTAACGGGATGGGCATACAAGACTGCGTTATTTGTCACGGATCAGGATCTGTTCAGTATAAGA
The DNA here is from genome assembly GCA_015231715.1 of Candidatus Omnitrophota bacterium. The sequence continues at coordinate 1,603 of JADGBB010000111.1, read as the reverse complement.
ATGATGACGGGGACTGGGTCACCGAAACATGTAACAGCTGCGGCGGCTCATGCACTCATGCTTGCTTGGACTGTAACGGCAACCCTTATGACCTTTGCCCGAATTGCGGCGGAGAAGGTTCAATACCGTATTAATTAAGTTTATGATCATTAACGGTTTTTAACTCTGCAGCTTTTAAGAAAACTATGCCGATCTTTAATGAGAAGATAGTTTCCGTACTGTTCATACTAAAACTGAATTTTCGTTGCTTCTTTACGCCTCGACAATAACAGCGTCAGTTCCTATTTCTTTAACTCGTTTTAGTATTATCTTTATCATATCATCGACTTTTAGCGGATCCATGCCGTAACACTTAAAAACTGTCTGAAACCCGTCATTGTCTACAAAATAAACATATGGCGCTGTTGCTTTTTCTTGTGCAAATACTTTATCATATGCTTCATCAAATTTTTTGCCGGTATCTATCGATATTTCGGAAGATATCCATTCACCGTCACTAGAAAAATCCATTGAACTTTTTACACCTGCAACTTCTTTAGCTTTTTCTTCGTTATCAACTTTTGTCAAAGAAACAATACAATCATTACTTTTTGATCGATACGCATTCATTACATACCAATCCCCTGCAAACGCACTAGATGCAGCTAACACACATAGACATAAGAATATAATATTTTTTTTCATAATGCTTCCTTACGATAACTTTTGTGTTTTAATTTTTTTTTACACGTTATCATGAAAATATCAAATGTTCTTTCTTTCCCATCCAGACATATCTTTTTCATTTTAGCGGCTCGCGTGAAATTTATATTTGTAAATCCTATCTCTTTGAACAAACGTCCTAATTTTTTTCGGTCAAATCCAAAATGAAAAATTCCTTCATTGCTGTCATGAAAATTTCCTTCTTCCGTATCAAGATCGGCAATAGCTATTTTGCCCCCCGGAAGCAAAACTCTGTAAAAATGTTCCAGTATCTTTTTGGTATCCTCAATATGATGAAGTGTCATACTGCTTATGATCGCATGGTATTTTCCATGCACCATATCTTTTTCTGTTAGATCCAAATATAAAGTTTTAACATTATCAATTTGTTCGTTTTTAACTTTATTGTCAAACACTTCCAACATACCTTTTGATGTATCCACACCCGTTACAGAACTAACTAAGCGGCTAAGCGGAAACGCTACTAGACCTGTCCCGCATCCGAAATCAAGCACATCCATATCAAGCGACGGCTCGATCTGCTTTACGATAACTTTAAAAATATCTTCCGCCAGCTTAAGCCTAGGCCCCGCATCCCAAGACGCAGCTTCCTTATCAAAATCCCTTTTTTCCCCACTCATTTCTTTCTCCTTAATCTACTATTCTATCGTCGTCCAATTCCCCACCCCCCCGTCATTCTGAGCCAAAGGCGAAGAATCTAAGCCCCACACTATTCTACCCTAACAATTAAACAATTGCTACCATTCCAAATATATCAACCAACATTAAGCCTTACTGTCGATCTCACTGATTTGAATATCGTTGATGGTTTTGAATTGGTTCACATCTAGAGGTTCTACCGGCCTGAATATAAAGGATTCCCTGCCGATACGCTTGTACG
>JADGBB010000110.1:1812-2376 GCA_015231715.1 Candidatus Omnitrophota bacterium | reverse complement strand
ATGTTCACGGTAATACCATAGCCAGATTGAATGATAAAGCCGGTTGTCAGGTTATGATCGCCGGTCATATTGATGAGATAGGTTATATGGTAAATTATATCGATAAAGAAGGTTTTATCTATATACTGCCGATAGGAGGCATTGATGCTCATCTTGTGCCCGGTCAGCGTGTATGGATAAAAGCTAAAAATGGCGATATTTACGGTGTTGTAAGCCGCAAACCTATTCACCTTCAGTCTGAAGATGAACGAAAACGTATTGTAAAATTTGAAGAAGTGTGGATAGATATCGGAGCAAAAAGCGACAAAGAAGCTTCCAATCTTGTCAGCATCGGTGACCCTGCAGTTTCTGTTTTAGGCTTTGAAAAACTTTTAGGCACTCGTGTTGCGGGCAGAGGTTTTGATGACAGAGCCGGAGCATTCGTTGTAAGCGAAGTAATACGCGTTTTGAAAACAAAAAAACTTAAAGTGGGAGTAGCAGGCGTTGCAACGGTACAAGAAGAAGTTGGACTACGCGGTGCTAAAACCAGTGCCTACGGAATAAATCCTAACATAGGTATAGCTG
>JADGBB010000110.1:468-1802 GCA_015231715.1 Candidatus Omnitrophota bacterium | reverse complement strand
TACGGATGTCCCGGACATAAACAAAAAGAAGATCGGCGATATAAAATTAGGCTCGGGTCCTGTTATAGCAAGAGGCCCGAATATTAATAATAAAATATTTGACGCTTTAGTTAATACAGCAAAAAAAAATAAGATACCTTATCAAATAGAAGGCGTGCCGCGCGGAACAGGTACTGATGCTAATATGATACAGGTTAATAAATCCGGTGTTGCCACAGCATTGATAAGCATACCAAATAGATATATGCATTCACCGGTTGAGATCATAGATCTTAAAGATGTGGAACATACGATCGATCTAATAGTTGAATTCATAGCAGGTTTAAACGGGAAAGAAAATTATATACCATTTTAAGTATAGCTGTTAACAAAGGAGAAAAAACTCCCTCAAGGCCGGTTTTCATGTCGGCATCAACAATAATATTGCCCGAATCATGTAATTTTAGAAAACTATTCAAAAAATTAGTATTTGGAGTCCATCCGGTAAAAACAAAAACACCATCGCAATTTTTTTCTTCAATTTGACCTGTATCTACATTAGATAAAATTATCTTTTCGACTTTAATATTTCCGCGTATCTCTTTAACGATTGATTTCCATATGAAATCTATTTTTTTGTTAGCAAAAGCTTTTTCTTGTATAGATTTAACGGCTCTAAGCCTGTCTTTTCTGTGAATAATTGTAACTTTATTGGCAAATTTAGTTAAATATATCGCTTCTTCAACAGCAGTATCTCCTCCGCCTATAACAACAACCTCTTTTTCACGGAAAAAAGCGGCATCACAAGTGGCGCAATAAGACACGCCTTTGCCTGTTAATTCTTTTTCGCCGGGAACATCCAGTTTTCTGGGTTGAGCACCTGTAGCTATGATTACCGACATTGCTTTTAATGTTTTTGAATCATATTCTATAGTAAAATATCCATCATCTGTTTTAGAAATAGAGTTTACATTTGCGAGTATACTCTCTAATCCGAAAGAAACAGCTTGTTTTTTCATTGTATCAACAAGATCAAATCCGCCCATCTTTACTATTCCCGGATAATTTTCTATCTCATCAGTCATTGTGAGTTGCCCCATCACCGACATGCTTTCAATCATCACAGTTTTCATTCTGGCTCTTGAGGCATATATTCCGGCTGAAAGACCGGCTGGTCCTCCGCCTATAATTGCTATATCGTACATTTTTCTCCGTTCATTTTTTGTTTTATCGCTCTCCGAAAATCGCCGTACCTATCCTGACAATATTTGCGCCTTCATCTATCGCTGTTTTATATGATGAGCTCATTCCCATTGATAAATATTCCATTTCAATATTTTCAATTTTCTTTATTT
>JADGBB010000110.1:0-458 GCA_015231715.1 Candidatus Omnitrophota bacterium | reverse complement strand
AGCTGCAAACAATAGATTCCCAGATTTATGAGTTAAAATTACAAATAGAACACTATCCCCAAACAATAAAAGATATTCAAAAAAAACTTCAAGAAAAAAAAGACGGCATGAATAAAGCCGATGAAAATCTAAAACATCTTCAAGTTCAAAAAAATAATGAAGCGGATCTTTTAATTATTTCTTCAATATCCGAAGGATTAGCACCGCTTTTGTTACTCTCTAAAGCACTATTAACTTCGATAAAAATACTTATCTGTTTGCCTATCAATTTTGCTCTTTGATCGATCTCTATAGCCAGATCAACAGTATCCACAGTTTCTATAACATCGAACAGTTTTAATGCCTTATTGATCTTGTTTTTTTGCAAATGACCTATAAAATGGCATTTCACGTCTGATGGTAAAGAGTAAGCCGTATTTTCTGCTTCTTGAACATAATTATGTCCGATTATTTTTATT
>JADGBB010000010.1:12517-34868 GCA_015231715.1 Candidatus Omnitrophota bacterium | reverse complement strand
TCAACTTTCTCCAGAATCCTTATGCGAAAATTATCTGCTTTTTTTAATCTTTGTTTTTTATTTAATAACCATCTTAATTTGCCGACAAGATTAGTTTTTCTTATCACAAAATCTTTTGGTAGATTTTCACCCATGCTATTGCTTAGAATAATAGTTGCCTGAATAACTTTTTTCAGATCTGTAAGATATTTTACTGTTCTCTTGTCATAATCAAAATATGTAAGCCATTTCTCTATCAGACGCAATAGGTGCACCAGACATCTTTGCTTCCGGCACTTTATCTTATTGTACGCTCCCAAAAGATCACTTATCAGAACTCCTCCATACTCGTCTCCCAGTATCGCTTTAAGATCCTTTTGCCCCGTCCCGGCCGGATCACATATACTACACTATCATTATTACTCAAACACCATAACCATTTGCCTTTCCAGCCGGTCTCGTCTACGTTTATCCATGAGGAATCTTTTATTTTTTCTCGTAATGTTTTTTAATGGGGACAGCGCCCTTTAAGTTTTTTATTTGTTCGTCCATGGTCTTCCTCTTTTCAATGAAGGTATTCTTATATTCAACATTTTTTCTATCCTCTTTAAAAACTTTTTGTCTCCCAATGGTCTCCCTACTAATGTATGTTTTTTTATCAATTTTTCTTCTTGCTTGTCATTTTCATTTTCAATAAATTCTTTCCATTCACTCTGTTCAATATCTATGTATTTGAATAGATCACCTAACTTAATAAAAGGATCTCCCTCTCCGATATGTGCTCCGGCACTAGACCATTTCCATTCCCATGGATTTTTCGCAAGCTTTTTTCGCACAGGATTTCTTTCCACATATCTAACTGCATTCAACAAATGCGTATCCCCTAAAATACATGAAAAAAACCTTCCTTGCCAAAGATGACCTTTTTCGCCCATCTTTTTGTTAATGTACTGCGCATACCTGATATGCGCTGTGTTAAAAACCCGAGCAAAGCTATCTTCTTTTTTTGGTACAGCTATAAAATGAACTTGATCAGGCATAAGACAATAGGATAAAATTGATAATTCGTATTTTTCGGAATATTCTTGCACCCACTTTAAATATTTTACCCCTTTGTGTTATGTGGTGCGGGGAATTTATTGCTATTATTCTTGCTTGTCTAGGCACGCCAAAATTTTAACATAAAGTTTTCAACATTTCAATTATAAAGGGCGCTGTTATAAAGGGCGCTGTCCCATTTTGAGATTGTTTTTATTGCTTTTTCTTTGTTGTATGGAAGAGATTATTCTGTATATTGGAAAGAAGATCTTCTTTTTATCTTATTCTGATCATTCCAACGGTTGGATGCTATACGTTGAGAAGATTATCAACTACATAAGTAATGTACGATTTATCAATGGTATCCATCGGACAAAAAATAATTAGAGCCATACTTATTAACATAAATGGAATTTAAAATGCCAAAATTATGAAATAATGTTTGTAAACATATTCTTTTTCAAGTATTTTTCTAATGCAAAAATGATATACATAGCTACCTAAAAAAACCAGGTATTATAAAATAAATTAAATACACAACACATCCAGGACCTATTGGAATTTTAAACAGTCCCTAAGATATGTCTATTAAAAATATTTTCCAAAAAAATAATGGCCCAAATAGAACTCATTAGACTTAAGATGAATGGTGATTTAAAGAAAAAACTTAATACATATATTTTTTCATCATAAATTACCTTCTTTTCTATGAAATCGGGATATGAAATCGGGGGACACGATACTTATTTAATGGCTTTTTTTCTTTTTCCGAGCAGGTTTATTTTTCTTTAAGCTTATTCCCAGTTTCTTCTTCAGTTTCTCAATAAAAGTTTTATCGCCAAGCAGCCGCTCTGTTCGTTCATGCTTCCTTAAGAACTCTATGCTTTCTTTCTTAATATCCTCTTTTAAATATTCACCCCAATCATCTATCATCTCCTGCAGCATATAAGTATTTTTCATCCATAACATAAAAGCTAAACCTTCCCTGCCATAAGTACCCGCGCCAATTTTCCCTGAAATTTATCATCCGGGTGTAGTTTCTATTTATCTCACCTATCGTTCTTGCAAGCCCTTCCTGGTTCTCCGGAACCGCTACCAGATGAATATGATTTGGGATTAAACAATATGCTACAATCGATAATTTATAATTAGCGGGGATATCCTAGTGCTACAACTCGTGCTATTCTTGGCATGTTTACAATTGTATCTGAATTCGCATATCACGTCAATGAATTAAGTATCGTGTCCCACGATTCGGGCCCTGTTTATTTCTGGTATTTCTTCATCTTTACATTTGTCTGTAGCATCTCTTCAACAATAAACTCTATAAACGGTCCGGACATAGCAGTTGTCTGGGCATATTCTAACACATCATAATAATCGGTTTTACGGGCGTTTTCTATAATAACCGGAGGAAACCCGTATCCTAGACATTGGATAATCATAATTAAACGCCCTAGACGGCCGTTTCCGTCACCGAACGGATGGATCAGCTCGAATGCAATATGGAATTCGGCGATATCTTTAATAGTTTTTGTAGATAATCCCTCGTTCCAAGCGGATATTAAATGGTTCATCTCTTCCGGGATATCGGAAGGATGCGTTAAAGCAATCTCGAGTCCTCTAATAACTCTTTCATATACAGAATAATTACCCGCGTTATTATGTAAACCTTGCATTAGTTTAGCATGTAAAGATTTGATAAATTCTTCACTTAAAGCTTTTACTGTTGGGGTTTCAAAGATATTCCTAAGTATCGCAGCGTGATTCGTTACTTCAAGATGTTCTTTTAAAGTTTTATCTTTTACGATGATCCCATTAAAAATAACAGATTCAGTCTCTCTTTTAGTGAATGTCGTACCTTCTATTGAAGTTGAGTTATAAGTATGTTCGAGTAATAACTCGTTTTGTAAATCTTCGTTGCCGGCGATAAAATCCCATATATTTTTTTGTTTTAAAGTCTCGGCACTATTAATAAGTTCAGCAATATATTCACTGGTAAACTTTTTATAGCCTACGATTTCTTTGTGTAGCTTGTTTATAGCGACTATTCGCTTGGGATGAGGTTTAGCATTCCCTTTAACCCACCTGTTTAAAGCAGCAGGAGTAACATTCAATTTTTCAGCTAAAGACGCTTGATTATAAACGCCTGATTCTAAAATCTCGCTTAAACTCTTATTGTAGTTTTGTTCCATATGTTTAAAAGTATACCACAAACTATAATTTTGTCAATCATTTGCCTATTATTATAGTTTATTAACGAGTATTATAAAACTACAACACAAACTATAATTAATTAACAGCCTAAACGACAACCGAATTGTAGCTAAATTTCCGTGAAATTTCCGCATTTTTGCCAGTGCGGGACACTAGTACTACTAAATAAACGACCGTTTTTTATTTTGGCGATTTTTGGTAGGATTCACTAAAACTGTTCCTAATTTCATTCTAGCTTAGGTGTTTTACTTAATTCCGTTTTGATCAGCTATGGAAAAATGTAGATCGCTAGGTATGGAATTAATTATATCGTTGAGTTTGAGCACCAAATAGTTTGCATGAAAAACAAAAAGCCCCAAGTTATTACATAATAACAACTTAGGGCTTTAATTTTAAATTGGTGGAGGTGCCGGGATTCGTTGGGCTAGTGGAGATGCATCCACTACACAGCAAGTTTTTCAGCCTACAAGTGTTTATTATTGAAAAACTTAAGCAGTGCGGAAAGTGATGGATGGTTATGATTATTGTAGAGTGTTTTTATGTAAAATGGGCACCATTTGGGCACTATGACTACTTTTTAAAACATACCCAGTTGCTCTTCCCATTCCAATTTTTTGAATAATACCTAACTCCATGAGCTGATTAAAATCCTTACGTGCCGTTTCATCGGAACATTGCCCAAGCTTGCAATATTTCTTGGTTGTAATTTTCTCAGAATATTCAAGCATCCACTTTATCGCTTTTATTTGTTTTCTATCAAGTTTTGCCTGGGTTTTTTGACTTAACAGATCCCTTATGTCCTTAACATTTGTCTCCTTCTCAATTTCGTTCTGAACGTCCTTCAACTGCTCAGCAAGTGCCATCAAATAATAAAGGATGAAATATGTCGCATCATTACCATGGTCTGTAGTGTTTTGAATAGACCTATAATACTCTGCTCGATGATGATCAAAATAATCAGATGGTGAAAGAAAATTAATAAATTGGTAGTTTTTGTTCATTAAATAAAAATTTGACAAAGCTCTTGCTGACCGCCCATTACCATCATCAAAAGGATGTATATGCACAAAGTATAAATGTACCAATGCTGCCTTGATCAACGGATGCGTTTCAGGAAAGTCATTTACCCATTTAATGTAGGAATCCATCATTTTCATAACCTTAGAGGCTGGCGGACCCTCATAAACAACTTCCCCTTGTCCGTTTACAACATAGATAGGCCCTTTGCGATACTTACCTATAGTAATGGGTCTTTCTTTATGAGTATTATAAACAAGTATTTTGTGTAATCTATAAATCAATTTATGATCAAGAGGTTGATTTTTCAGGCTACGAATATATTCTAACGCATCTCTATTATTAATGATCATCTGTAGGCTTTCATCACCATAGTCTTTTTTTTGAAGGTTTATTTAAATGAAGTAGCGCCTCGTCTAATGATGTTACAGCTCCTTCGATATGGCTGGAATAGTATGCTTCTTTCTTTTCAATATCAGAAACTAATTTATTTAAAAACTTCCTAGGCAACTTAAGTGATGATAAAAAGCCCCTGCTTCTTTCTATTTCGGATATTATATCCAGAATATCAGGGAATAAAACAAACCAAAATTGCTTCCCATTTCTATCAAAAAGCTCAATCTGATTTGCTTTATGGCGACGGTCTTTTTCGACCTTCTGCCACTCTGCTTGACTATATTTAGCAATAATTTTCTTTTTTTCCAAATAATTCTTCATAATAAATCCCCAACCTTTCGCCAACAGTATATCTTATTCCCCTACAACTGTCAAAATTAATCGCCAATTAATCGCCAATTAATCGCCAAATATTCGCTAATCACAAAAGTCTTTTTTGAGGCACCAACAGATTATCATGAAAAATAAAAAGCCCTAAGCTGCTATACAATAATAACTTAGGGATCTTCCTTTTAATTGGTGGAGGTGCCGGGAATCGTTAGGCTGGTGGAGATGTAACCATTACACAGTAAGGCTTTCAGAAGATAAGTGCTTATGATCGAAAAACTTAAGCAGTGCGGATAGTGATGGATCCAAACGGATGCTGTAGAGTGTTTTGATGTAAAATGGGCACTGTTTGGGCACTAAAATGCTTACAACTACAAATCATCTTTTACCAACCATTTCACCTTATCTAAAACAGTCTCAACAAAGTTTATGTATTCTTTGCACTCCTTGCTAGTCACTTCGATCCCGCCATCATATAAATCTGCATTTCTTTTAGATCTCATCAAGTTACCCAATGCGCTAATATCATTATCCGCTAGAAGATCTGCAAGTTTTTCTATAATTTTGACGTGATGTCCTCGTGTGCTTTTTACTTTTCTTCCGTTTAAACTGATAAGCGTTATGCCGGATTTCAATAGTGCCGTGTATGTATAGCTAAACTTCACATCCAAGAACTCATCTTTTTTTGCAATATCCAAATCACGCAAGGCATTATTGAGATTTTTTTCAACCTGCTCTTTTGTAAACTTAAACTTTGCAAAATACTTATCATCAAATTTCATTAAAGCACCTCAATGTTTTTTTCTTTAAAGACAGTTTCAATAAAAGGATCCTTATTCATTTTCCTTTTCTCAAAATCTCTCATATCCATATTTACAACATTGATTTCTCTGCCTATTTCTTTTTGTATTACACTGATTTTTTTTTGCAAATCCATTATACTGTGATCACCAATAACTAAAAGGTCTACATCGCTATGTGCCTCCATGGAATCTTTCGCATAGGAACCAAAAAGATAAACCTTTTCAATACCCTTAATTTTACTGATCATACTTTTCAACTTGCTTTCAATCCCTATTGTTTTAAAAACTATTTTTCTGTACTCGTCATATAATGGATACCCTTTATTGATTGAATATATTTTTTGATTCCCCCTGGTCTCACTCTTCAGAATGCCAGTTTCTTCTAATTCCCTGAGCTTTTTAACAAGATTCCTTTTGTCCAGATCTAGTTTCCGTTCAATTTCATTTACAAAAAGACTCTCCTCAGGATTGAGGAAAAAATAATTTAAAAGTTCTTTTGCTATCTTTGACTTCATTGATATCATGCCGTGTCTCCTTTTACACCGATAAGTGTATCACATTACACCTCATTGGTCAAATTTAAACTTATAAAGTCTTGTTTTAGGCTTCAGGCACATGCAACAAAAGCCAAAAAGCCCTAGGTCATTGTATTATAACAACTTAGGGCTTTAAGTTTTAAATGGTGGAGGTGCCGGGACCCGTCCTCATTCGTGCTCAAATCGACCATTCCACCACGATTTCACCACGATTTGCATGAAAAATGCACCAATATTTACCTAAAAAACAAACCATGGGACAGCATAAATATTCGAAGCTACAGGATAAATTTTATCGCCTCCATATACAATGATACCCTTCTCTATTTCCGAATGGGTCTTAAGAAAATTTCTCATATGTTGAGTATCTTTAAATCTAATATCTTTCGAGGATTTCACTTCTACACCTATTCCTTTTCCCTCTGAACTAATAACAAAATCAACCTCTCCATCATTGTTCTTTTGTTTCCAATAAAATATTTCAGGTTCTTCGATTTGCAAAGATGCCCATGATAATATCTGTTGCAGAATGAAATTTTCTAAATATCTTCCTTTTGTTCTAGGTTTTTCTAATTCTTTAGTTGAACGAATTCCTGAAAGAAAACAAGCAGTGGCAGAATCAAACCAAAAATACTTCGACTGCCTGTATGCTCTTTCATTTTTGTATACATATCCCTTAAGATCATACAAGAGTTTTGTATCTTTCAAAAGACTCATATACCTACTTACATTGGTTCGTGTTTCTCCACAGTCCTTAGACAATTCTTCTTGAACAGATTCCCAGCCCGCTGACTTTGCCAAGGTTGCCATTAAACGTCGAAAATTCTGAGGATGTCTAACTTTAACCAAATCCTGAATATCCCTGCGAATGTATGTATCAACATATCCACTCAAGCGCTCCAGAGCTATTTCATCATTTGAGGAAAGAATAATCCCCGGCAAAGACCCTCTCCATACAGCATGATTAATGTTTACTTTCGAATTAACTATTGAGTCTGCAATGTCAACGCCTTCCCATATTTTGTCAAAACAACCTTGAACGGGAAAACCAAGAAATTCCCTAAAAGCAAAACCTGTTAAATGCAAATATCTAGCTCGTCCTGCCAATGTCTCTCTGGGCGCCTGCCGTAATGATATGTTGCCGGATCCGGAAAGTATAAATTTTCTAGATCTATGGGACTTGTCAACAAGATATTTAACCGTAAGCAATAACTCCGGACATCTCTGGACTTCATCTATTATCGTTGGTTTATCCTCCCACAAAAGACCCTTTGGATCTTCTTTAGCTTGCTCCAGCGCATCAGGATTATCTAAGGTTAGATACCTCCACCCTTTCAAATAGTCGGCATTCTCTAAAAGCGTACTTTTACCTACCTGCCTGGGACCTGTAAGCACAATCACCGGATTTGCTTGAAGAGCTTCTTCCAATCTTGATTCTAACCACCTTGGAATATATTTCACACTTCCCTCCTTTGACAACTATAAGTAAGTGTACCATACTATTATGCACAAAACAACATTTCATTATGCACACATCGACAGACACTTATGCACAAATAATCAAAGTTATCTACACAAAAAACCCGAAAAAGAGTTTATTCTTTTCCGGGTTTTTTGTTTTAACTGGTGGAGGTGCCGGGATCTGTCCTCATTCGTGCTCAAATTTACCATTCCACCACGATTCCACCACGATTTGCACCAATTATGTACCAATTTTATTATCTTTTTAACAACTTTTGGGGGAACTATCGATCTGCTGCAAATATCTCTTTCCTTTTTCAGATAATCGATATTTCTGCTTATTGCTGGTAGGTTTATCCGGAATAGTCATTGCAATTAACCCATCCCTCAGGGCTACAACCAAATATGATTTTCTAAAGTGTTCATCATTTCCCAATCCCAATTTTGACATTAATTCCCTCTTCGTCTGATCACCCTTCATCAGCGTTAACAACTTATAGACTTCCGTGGCGACTTCAGTGGTGACTTCCGTGGTAGCTACCGTGGTATCTTTCTTTTTTTTAATCGCTGCAGCAATAGGATGAATTGGAAACTCTATGATAAAAAAACTGCGGTCATCATCCGTATGGATGACAGGCTCAGGAGAGCCATTCTTTTTAATAGCCTGATATATCTTCGGCAGCCCCGTCCCCCTTCCTTCTGTGAGTTCAAGCTCCTTCAGAAACTCACCAATACGTCGATTACGATACCTTCTGGATAAAAATAAGCCTTTCTCAATGTCTTTATCTTTAATTGACCCATCCGGTCCAGGAAAACTACCAATAGTGATCTTATCCGGTAATATTCGGACCTCGATCGGTTCACGTATTTCATATGACCTGTGGTATACAGCGTTTGTTAACGCTTCCTCAATAGCAACATATGAATAATTGAAACTATGTTCGGCTTCGGCTTTATGCGCGTATTTCTGGATATTTTCTTCAATGAATTGAGACTTTATATAATTCAAAGCATCAGACAGCATAACATTAAGAGGACCTTTAAATATTTTTTCCGTAAAATTATCCGCACCCGGGCCATTCGGAAAAGATACTACATCGATTTGTGCTTGCTTAAAATATTTATCCGGTTCGGGATTAAAAAACATCAATCCAACATTCTTTGGACGAACAGCTTCGTCGGGTCCGTCAATTATCTTCATATTGCGACAAAGTTGTATAAAATCCATTTTTGCAGACTCTTCAAATAAATCACTTTTTACATATTGCAAAAAAGATCGAATTAAACCAAGTTCTAAATCATTAACATTCGCTGTACTATTTATTCTATCGTCAAATGGGACATCACTAGCAAGATCGAATAGATCTTTTTCGTCTTGGGCTTTTGCTATAACAGTTTTTGACGCTTTTCTCACATAATACGCGAACCTCTTATTATCCTTGGATAACGACACAGGAGCCTTATACGGACGAGTCTGACCTCCTATACACCACAAAACAATAATATGTTTGTTTTTGTAGACACATGGCACAACAACTGGATGATAGTAAGGCTGTATTTTATGACCTATTTCGATTATCTCTTTTTGAATCTTATCAACATTTTTAGCAGATAGCCCTTTTTGCTTTCCCGCAGGTCTGCCATGTTGCTCCGCAATCCCCAAAACAATATAACCGCCTCCAAGATTATGGACATCATTGGCAAACGCACACATTGTATGCATAACATCTTCGGGATTCCATCTAGCCTTGAATTCTAATCGTTCCCATTCTACGGTACGAGCAGTCAGAAGATCTTCAATGTTAATAGGTAGATTCAGATTATTTTTTTTAATCGACATAAATGAATTGTATCATCATAACTTTAAGATGTCATCCATATTTAATGATATACATAATGAAATGGCACAACCATGATGATATATTGAAAAATAATTTCCACCACGATTTGCACCTAACAATGTACCCTTACCACTGCTGATAACTGATGGTATCTGAAGATATCTACTGTTCCATGATACTTGGGTTACAGGGTGTTAACGCAAAAAAGCCGACTTCGTGCGTGAAATCGGCTTTGTGTATAAATGTATTGGTGGAGGTGCCGGGAATCGAACCCGGGTCCATGAGCTGTTTCCTGAGAGTATCTACATGCTTAGTCTGATTTTTTTCTTTTCTTCCGAAGAACTACAGACAGTACTTTCGGAAGAGCAGTCCTCAAAATGTTGTATTAGGCCCGAGGACAAAACCTATTACAGTCCCTTATTAGTTTAAGGTGCTGTTAAACGGCAAGGGCGCCGCTAAACATACCCGCTCCTGCGTATTGAGGAGCTAGTGTTGCTTCAGCCAAAATGGCTTCAGCGTCAGCTACTGGATTGTAGTCTGCATTTATTTTTTTTAACAGATTATTATAGTGGCCAACTGTTATCCACTGCATGCTGCTCCGCAAGCTACTCGATCATGTCGAGACCTGTCACCCCCAAAATTGTCAATGAACTTTATCTGTTCCTATGTTTAAGCTCTCTGGCTATCTCTCGGTTTGTTTCTTTTTTCTTGATATCAGAACGCTTATCATAATGTTTTTTCCCTTTACCTAAACCTATTTCAAGCTTAGCAAAACCTCTTATGAAATAAATTTTTAAAGGTAAAAGTGAATATCCTTTTTGTTCCAGTTTCCGCCAAATAACATCTATCTCTTTTTTATGAAGCAGAAGTTTTCTGGGTCTAACCGGATCATGCTGCTCTAAAGTGAACTCATACGGCATTATATGCACATTATACACATAAGCTTCCGCATTCTGTATTTTTACAAAACTCCCTTTAAGATTAGCATTTCCGGCTCTTATCGATTTTATTTCACAACCTAAAAGCTGTATTCCGGCTTGATAAGTTTCTTCAATAAAGTAATCTTTAAAAACCTGTTTATTTTTTATGTCCATTCTACAACCTATTTTATCACATTTTTTGAATTTACTAGCTTTTTTACTGCATTTTTATACAAATTCAAAAACCCGTCTATTTGACTGGGGTCATAATTTATAGTATAATCCGACTTGCTTGTCAATAAGCAATACTAGTAGCCACTCTTTGCGGGCGTGGCGGAATGGCAGACGCGCATGGTTCAGGTCCATGTGAGGGCAACTTCTTGGAGGTTCAAATCCTCTCGCCCGCACCAAAATTTTTCATACCGTTTTGCTCTTTCCGGAAATTTTGGTCATGAAATCACTTCGTGATTTCATCTGGAAAATCGTCTAGATTTAAAAGAAGAATGAATTCTTCTTTTAAATCTAGACGATTTTCCAGGCGGGCTCGCGGGGCCCTCGTCGCTTTCGCTCCTCGGTTTCCTCTCGCTTCTCTAAGTAATTTGTACTCGTCTCTAACCCTTTGACTGTGAAAATAAAAATTAATTAACAATCTCTAATAATTCAAACGTTCGCCTGTTTAACTCGTTATTAATTCAACAAAATACTAAATCAAGACCCAACTGACGCATCCGTACTTGTCGTCTTCTTTAATTTATGATAAAATTAAAGTGGTCATAATTGTGACTATAAAATAGGGGGTTATAAAATGACGAATTTAACGGTGACTGAAGCTAAGGCTCATTTTCTTGAGATTGTTCGAAAAGCTGATACAACAATGGAAAACTTTCTTCTATCAAAAAACGGAAGACCCGTGGCTGTGCTAATGAGTTATGATGAATATGAAAGCTGGATCGAAACACTTAATATTATCACAGATGAGGATGTATTCAATGACATTGTTGAGGCTAAAAAGCAGATAAATAAAGGTCAATTTTTTTCTTTTGAAGAAGTTTTTGAAAAAGGTAAAAAGAATAAATGAACTATATCATCATAATTGCTCTTAAAGCTAAAAAACAAATAGATGTTTTGCCGCCTAAAACAAAAGATAAGATCGGTAATGTCATTAAAGAACTGTCTCTCTCCCCCTATACTGGAAAAGCTCTTAAAGCTAAATTAAAAGGTCTTTATTCATATAGGGTTGGATCTTATCGCATTATATATGACATTATCGAAAAGAAAATTATAATTGAAGTGTTGAAAGTAATGCACAGAAAAGATGTTTACCGATAGCTTATTATATTCATCTTGCTCAAATCAGATTCCATTAAGGTTTTTAACTCTGTTGCGTTGTCCGAAATAATTGGATGGAAAGCTATCTCTGTTGTGCCCTCTTTAAGGTTGGCTATTAAATATTCAAATATATCTTTTGATATTCTTGTTGAATGAAAATGTCCTAAAAAATGATCGTTATGATTGATTTTGTTTTTCTTTAATTTCATCAAGCCCAAGTAAGAGAATATTTTTAGGAATTTGTATCTGAAGAGATCTTTAAAATTGAAATTTTTAAAAATTGACGTGCACGGTTCCATTGGCATTCTGATATTCGGTATTTTATATTTTTTGGCCAGCTCTATTACTGCGCTCAATACCCCAGGCAGCATATGTACATGTTCATGGCTATCTAAATGAGTTATTGCAAATCCCAGATCGTAAACTTTTTTTATCTGAGAATCCAATTCCTGTCGTATCATCCCTTTTCTGATTCTTCCTGAAAAATATTTTTTGCAGAACTCGAAATAGTTTGCCGGCATAGTACCGCCGGTTAAAGTAAGATGCACTCCGACATTATTTATATTCAATTCTTTCAAAATGAGTACAGCTGCATCAAAAGCTTCACCTCTTGACATTATGCTTGTATCGGATATTTTGTTTTTTTCAAAACATTGCCTTATAGCCAAGTTATTAGCCATGGAAAGGCCTAGATCATCAGCATTAATTATTAATCTTTTCTCATTCATAATTATTTTATTCGTAAACGATATGAATACAAAACCTTCAGCATGTCTCTAACTGTTGCGAGCATTATAGGCGTGCTTGCTATATAAGACTTTCCGCCTTCACGGGGTTGAAATATCAATGGGTACTGTGTTATTTGAGCTCTTTTTTTTCTAGCATGCAAAAAAAGTTCTACATCTATGAACGGGCTTTTTGATATGAACTTTAGATCTTTTACAAAATCTTTTTTCACTATTTTATACCCTGAATTGATGTCTTTAACATTCAATCCGAAAAGTATTCTTACAACAAAATTATATGTCATAGAAACTAATTTACGAAAAATTGTGTCGCCTTTTTTTATCTTGCTTATACCTGTCACAATGGAATAATTTTTTATAAGCGGAATTGACGACTTAATATCTTTTTGATCCACAGGCATGTCCGAATCCATGTATACTATGATATCTTTTTCGGCTTTTTTGAAACATTCGGCGAACGCACCTCCGAACATTGTGTTTTTTTCGAGCTGAAAGAATTTAATTTTATTTTCTTTTGCTGAAAGGCTTTTAACAATTTTTGCAGAAGAATCTGTTGATGCATCATCGACAACTACAATCTCAAAATCTTGAGCCACTTCTTCAGCTATTAAAATTAATGTTGATATTGTTTTTTCTATATTCGCCTCTTCGTTATACATAGGCATAACGAAAGATATATTAAATTTTTCCTGCATAGTACCTCTCTTGTTAAGTAAAATATATATTATTGCTGTCTGATATTCAAGAGGTAAATACAAATACAGGAACTTTAACTCTAGTTTACAATTGTGGTTAAAGATATTATCTCAATCTTTACACAGGTAGTTTAATGATAGGTTTTATTTGACATGACACAATAATAATATATACTAGCTTTAGGTTTATTCATTTTAGTAATAATATAAAGGGAAAGGTAATTATGAAAAAATTGTTTTTTGTTCTATTTATGGTTTGTGTTTTACTTAAACCTGAAACGAGTCATGCGGGCGCTTGGACATTACCTCAGAAAGATACTTGGGTAGAGTTTCTCACAAAATTCAACTGGGCTAAAGATGATTTTATTAATGAAGCCGGTGAAATGCGCAGAAAAGGCAATGATGCCAGAAGCTGGGGCTGGTCGATGGAAGGAAAGATGGAGTACGGCGCATATGATTGGTTGACTTTGCTTGGCGGCGTTACTTTTAAAACAGCTTATTACAAAGAGTATGCCAGAAATCCTAGCTGGGGCCCCTACTCGGCAAGCAATCATGCTGTTACTGATTTTCATCTCGGCGGCAGATGGCGCATTCTTAAGGAACCTTTTGTTGTGAGTTTGCAGGCTAAATATTTCTTTTACACAGGCTATGCGGAAGACGGTGGCGGTTTGAATGATCTTGCGGAAGTCCCCGGCCTTAGCGACAGAACTGATGCCCTCGATATGAGAGTACTTATAGCAAGACAATTTCAAGGACCTTACCCATGGTTTTTCGGCATTGAAACAGGTTACAGGATTAATATGAGAAATATTGCTGACCAGGTTCCATTCTTTGCTGAAGTTGGTGTATGGCCTACGAATTGGATGCTTTTCAAAGGCGAAGTTGACTGCATGTACGCCGCAGACGACCATGAAGGCAACAGGCTTATAAAAGAATACGCTATTTGGCGTATCGGGCCTACATTTGAACTGCTTGAAATATATGATCTTTTTAATAAATCTGATCCGGAAGATGTCTCTGTAGAAGCTGCTACTAACTCTATTACTCGTCAAGGTGATTCACTAAATGTTTCGTTTACATACGGGCAAACATTTTGGGGTAAAAACGTTTCGGCTGATCAGGAAGTTATGGTTAAGGCGTCGGCGCAGTTTTAGTTTGTCAACCGTTCGAACGTCAAACAAAAAAAAAGACATTATCAAATGATAATGTCTTTTTTTTGAGATCCTTCGCCTTCGGCTCAGGATGACGTGGAAGCTTACAGTTTATGCTCCTTAATGAATTTTATAACTTCTTTTAGTTTCGCTTCGGCCATTGATACGCAGGTATCCGCGCATCCGTAGTATATTCTTAGCGTATCGCCGAGCATAACAGCTGAACTTGGGAACACAACATTAGGTACGTCCCCTACTCTTTCATATATTTCTGTCGGTGCGAGCAAATAATCTTTTGTTCTTGCTATCACTTTCCAAGGTTTATCAAGATCAAATAGTGCCCCTCCCGCATAATAAAGATAACCGTTACAGCTTGTCCATACTCCGTGATAGATCAAAAGCCATCCTTCTTTTGTTTCGATAGGAGCCGGTCCCGGACCTATCTTTGTTGACTGCCAGCTTGAAGGCTCAGTACCGAAAGCAAACCTGTGTTTACCCCAATACACCATGTCGGGACTTTCCGAGTAGAACATATCTCCGAAAGGAGTATGCGCTCTATCGCTTGGTCTTGAAAACATAGCGTAGTTCCCATTTATCTTTCTTGGAAAAATTACACAGTTTCTGTTTGCGGGCATTGCTAAATTTTCCATCTGTTTAAATTTTTTAAAGTCTTTTGTTGTTGCCATTCCTATGCATGGTCCCTGAGGTGAATCTATACACCATGTAAAATAAAAAGTATCGTCAATTTTAGTTAGTCGCGGATCATAAGTTCTGGCTTTTATAGGTATATCAGGGTTATCACAATCAAGAACCAAAACATCAGGATCAATATCCCATTTTATTCCGTCTTTACTTTTACCGACATGCATAGTGAAATTGAAATCAATTTCGTCAACTCTGAAAATGCCCGCGAACCCGTCCTTAAAAGGCACTATGGCGCTATTATGAATACTGTTAGCGCGCGGCACGGCACTTGCGGTTATTATCGGGTTATTTTTGTATCTTTTAAATACTGTTTCGTTTGCCATTTTTATCTTCTCCTTTAATGTTTAAGCAGAAAGCCGAAAGCCAAATGTCGAACGAATATACCACTATAATCTCGACTTTCAACTTTCGACTTTCTACGAATTATTCCATCCCAAGTTCTTTACGCATTTTGTCAGAGGCAATCTTCAGTTCTTTCATAGGATCCGCATTCTTAAGAATAACCATCTGTATAGCATGGTTAATATATTTAGTGACAGCATTCCATCCGAATATAGGCGGAGGCCCCATAGTGTCTTTTGCCTGAACATTCAAAACTTTTTTTATTTTAGGGTCCATTTCGATTTGTGTCCATGAATCCATATTTGGCGGAAGGTATGAATCTTCAGTTTCTAAAGAATTCCTATAAAGTTTAGCCTGAATATCCGGTCTTGATAAAAATTTTATAAATTCCCAAGATTCTTTTTTCTTTTCGGAACTTTCAAATATTCCCATTATTCTGCCGCCGACAAAAGCAGTTCTCTTTCCTGAAGGCCCTTTAGGCAATAGCGCTATAGCCCACTTTCCTTTAATTTCAGGGGCACCTAACGATAAACTGATTATCTTCCAGTTACCTGACATTGCTATCGGGTAATCTCCTGTTCTCATACCCTGTTCCAATGGCACCAAAGACTTAGGCACCCCTTCCTTATAAAGCTGAGCAAAAAAAGTCAATGCTTTGACTGCCGCGGGGCTATCAAGGGTTACCTTAGTAAGATCTTTATTAAAATAGTCTCCGCCTGCCTGCCACAAGAAAGGAGAAAACCCTATCCAATCAAAAGATCCCCAATCTATGACCATTCCTTTATTTTGGGTTTTAAGTTTTTTAAGTGTAGATATAAGATCATCCCACGTTTCCGGAACTTTTTCGACTAGATCTGTCCTGTAATACATAATTTGTTCGGACATATCCAAAGGGACTACATAAACTTTTTCCCCAAGTTTCGTTGATCGTACTAACCCGGGGAAATTATTTTTTTCAAGCTCAGCCAGATCTTCAGGAAATAATTTTTTAAGATCTATCATGGCGCCTAATTCACCGAATTCCATACCCCAAGTAAGCCCCATAGTTCCGATATCCGGCGCTACTCCGCCTGCTATAGATGTCAGATATTTACTGTGCGCAGTGCTCCACGATATGGCCTGACAACGTACGCTTATACCAGTTTTTTCGGTATATTCTTTACTAAGGTCCATTATTGCCATGGCCTGGGCTTCAGACCCCACAAGCCACATCACAATTTCATTGTCGTTTTTTTCGGTTTCACATCCGGTAAAAGTAAATAGCACAGCAATCGCTAAAAACAATGAAATTATTTTATTACAAAACATTTCTCTCCTTGTGGCATGAAATATTTTATACTCTAGAGAAAAAATCTTGAGTTACAAGAGCTGCGGCTCCAATAGCTACGGAATCTTCGCCTAAACTGGCAGGTAATATTTTAACTATTTTAACGGATTCTTCGTAGGCCCATCTGCGGACAGATTTTCTGATAGCCGAAAAAAGCAAGTCTCCGCTTTTTTCTATACCCCTACCGATCACTATGACTTCCGGGTTAAATAAATTTATTAAAAAAGCTATTTTAACTCCTAGATACTCTCCGGCTTCTTCGATTATTTTTCTCGCAAGTTCGTCTCCGTCTTCAGCTGCCGCAAGGACAATATTCATTTCAATTTTTCCAATATCACCTGATACCAATTCTAAAATTTTACTTTGGGAATTACCTTCCTCCTTCAGCAAATTTCTCGCTTTGTCAGATATCCCCAGATCAATGCCTCTGGATCTTAAGCAGCAACCGAAATCGTAACTAGCCCAACATTTTTGCAAATCTTTTTCGTTTTGCGGCCTCGGAGGGCTTAAATTTAATTCACCTGCGCTCTTTGAAGCACCATAATACAATTCACCCTTAATTACCATCCCGCAGCTGGAATCGGAACACATGAATATAAGGTTATCTGCCTCGCTTATAGACGTCTCTCCCGCCCATTTTTCACCGAATGCCGCTAATGTAGCATCGTGTTCAATAACAACAGGCATATTAAAATTTGTTTCAAGTTGGTCCAGTAAAGATGTATACGATACTATGCTTTCTTCCTCAACAGCATACCTTACCATACCTCTATACCTATCCAATACACCCCATATACCGACACCAATGCCCTTGATATGCTGTTTGTCTATCCTAGCGCCATCTAAAAGTTCATGAGTAACTTGAATAACTTTTTGAATTAAATTTTCAAAAGATTCTTTTTCTTTTTTTATTTTTTTTTTGGCAATTACTGAGCCTGTAATATCCAAAATAATAGCATTTATATATGCATTGTTAGTTATATGAGGGGATCCCAGATCTATGCCTATACTGTAACAGCTTTCGGAGTTTAATTTTAAAAGTTCAGGCCGTCTGCCGCCGCTTGAAATATCAAGACCTGTTTCAAATACTATCTTGTTTTTTACATATTTTGTTACATAATTTGATACGGTGACAATATTAAGATCTGTTGCCTTTGATATGTCGGCACGCGAAATCTCTTTTCCTTTACGGATGGAATCAAGTATCCCTAAATTTCGTCTTTCTTTTTCGGTTAGCCGTTCTTCTTTTTCAAAAAAACCTTTCATACAAAGCCCCCCCCGGTTAAATAAAACTAAAAAGATGACTTGGGGGATATTTTTTTAGCGTACCATTCTTTTACTGTTCCCTCTGAAGGTTTATTCTGAGGAATAAAAGATCTATCGTACGTTCCTCCCATATTTTTGTTTGTCCCCCAATACCACCAATATAATCCATAAAACCATTCTTTGTCATAAAAAACATAAAGTAATGCTTTATAATAATCTACCTGCAATTCCAAGTTGAGCTCGGTTCTTGGATTGTGTTCCCATGGGCGCATTGCGGTTCCGTCAGCTGAATTGCATCCTATTTCAGGGAAGATTATCGGCATATTTATATTTTTCTGAAATTCTGCCATCTCATCATACCATTTCTTCCAGCCCGCTACCAATTCATCATAAGTAGGCTGCATCTCTTCCGATAATGGGAAATATGCATTTATCCCGACATAGTCAAGACTTTTCCAAAAACGAATATCCTGATATCTGTCCCAATGTGCCGCATAAGTTAAAGCGCCTGAATATTTTGCACGAATTTCTTTTATGAGTATTTCACAAAGGTCACCTTTGATAGTTGCTGCAGTTGACAGCTCGGTTCCTACACAGAAAAGTTCAACATTGTTTTCTTTTGCGATCTCTACGTAATGCATAATGTAATCGGTATATTTTCTCATCCATTCAGCCCAGTCTGTTTCTTTTATGCACCCGATTTCCCCTCTCCAGCTGCCGTCAGAATTATCCAAAAGATCGAGATGAGGTTTTAACATAACTTTTAGCCCTAATTCATGCGCCGTAGTAATTGCATGAATTATAGATTCATCGGAAGGTGTCATTTCCATTCTTTTTATATCACCGCTCCAGCAGTTTGTTTGATACCATGTTACAAGAATAGATACATGGTCTGCGCCTGTTTCCTTTAATGCTTTTAATGACGCATCAGAATCTGCACCTGAATATGTTTCATTTGCCCACGTACAATAACCAAATCCTTTTTGAAATTCAAGATCAACAGCGCTACCGCCTTTTTTTAAAAACGTATTATAGCCGTAAAATACCACGGCGCATAGCACAAGCACAACCAATAAACTTATTCCCTTTTTAGCCATCTTTATATCCTCCCGTAAAAATAATTTTGTAAACCTTTATAAAATTCAATAAGAATGAATTAAAAAAAAGGGCGGGTTAATTAACCCGCCCAATATTTTATCTGCCTACTCTTACATTATCAATGTATATAGGTCCTGTATAAGCAGGTTTATTGTTGGAAACAATTCTAACTGCTATCTTCCTGATATCTCTTGCAAATTCATCATCCGGCACTACTCTTTTCCATGAATAACTTCCCGGCTCTACACTGGCAGTAATAGTAACCCATTCACCCGGAATCAAAGGTATATCTTGATTCATTTCAACAAATTTCCAGGTATTACCAACAGTAATGATCAGTTTGGCTTTTAGTCCTTCCGGTGCTTCTTTAGGTAAAAATATATCAACGCTGAGAACTCTGTATGCACTTATATCCAAATACTGCTGTATTTCGGCTAACCCTGCATTCCAAGCAGTGCCTGTAAAATCCACATCCATTTTCAAACTCTTAGTTCCTTTTGAAGCTACTTCATCACTCATAACTATACTTTTTGCCAAGTAGTCGCTTTTACTTTCTGCCCATGCCGGTATTTCCCATCCTTGAAGAGATGTTTCAAAATCATAAAACGTTCTTTCTTCAGTTATTGGTTTATCGGAAGGAACAGGTGTACTTTTTACATCTTCTGCCGGCACTTCTTTCATGGGTGGTTCAGCTTTTTTCCCGCAGCCTGAAAAACTCACAGAAAAACATAGGGCCAATACTATAACTACAACAAAATTATTTATTCTTAGCTTGCTCACTTTCTTCCTCCCTTAATAATTAGTATATTATTCAATAACTCTCACGTTATCAACATATATCGGTCCAGAATAAGCTGGCTTACCGTTAGATACAACTCTTATGTCTATTTTTCTTACATCCTGTCTAAAAGCATCATCCACTTGAGTTTTTCTCCAATCAATGCTACCGGGAAGTAGATCTGCGCTTACTGTTACCCATTTGCCCGGTTCTACATCAAAATCTCTTGACATCTCCACCCATTTCCATTGATTTCCTACGGTCAGTATCATTTTAGTTTTTAATCCCGTAGGTGCGTCTTCCGGTATATATATATCGTAAGCTATCTGGCTGTAATCTGACCAATCAAAATACTGCATGATCTCTACTATTGCTCCTGCCCAGCTTCCACCCGGGAACTCAGTGATTATTTCTAAACTATGAGTTCCTTCATTCGAATAAGCATCAGAAGCACTGATTTCTCTTTGAACATGATCAGGTTTTTCATATGCCCAATCAGGAACATCCCATCCTTCAATTCCATTTTCAAAACCATATAACACTTCATCTGCAAAAGATTGAGTAGAAAACATTAGTGCCATGATCATTAATGAAAACAAAAAAACTTTCTTCATTCTTCCTCCTTTTAGATTTTCGTAATAGTTAAACAAATAAATAACAGGTAACATTATACTACAAAATAACTGAATTTTCATTATTTTATTCTGCAACAACTTCTTCTTTTTTCTTAAATGGAGCATTTTCATTTAAAAGTGCGATCCATTTTTTCATGACCGGTTCCGCTTTTTTTTCATTTATAGTGAAACCAAGCGGGCTCCATCTTTTTTGCGGAAAATACTGCCACAGATCATATCCTCTAAACCATGCCCTTTTGCTAAAGACAGTTAGAAATGCCTCCAAGCAATCTGCTTGTTCTTGCTGATCTTCGATTGATGATATCGCAACCCAAGGCTGTCTGTTCGTACCGTTCGTAGAGGTATATCCTATTTCCGTAAACCTTACACCTTTATCGGTAAGTCCTTTTTCATTAAGCCAAGCTTCAATCTCATCAGCATGCTTATCCCATGCTTCCATTAACTCTTCTAAAGTAGGATCATTTTTGTTTGTTAAAGGGAAATATGCGTCTATTCCGATATATTCCATCTCATCCCAAAAAGGAACATCTTTATATTCCGTCCAGTTAGCCGAATATGTCAGCACTCCGTCATATACACTTCTAATGCTTGTAATGATATCTCTCCATCTATGATCCCAAGCCTCAAAAGTTGTTCCTTCAAGTTCCGTTCCTACCGAAAATTCTTCTACTTTATTTTTTTGAGAGAACTTTGCGTATTTCATAACAAGTTCTTTGTATGAATCAAACCATTTCTCTCCGGGAATTATATTTATTCTGGCTTCGTCAGTTCTTGGATCAACGTGAACTTTTAACATAACACGCAGCCCTAACTTATGTGAAATTTCTATGGCATGTTTCAATGATTTCATTGAAGGTGTATCACCTCCCGGAGAATCGTTAACAAATACAGTGTCCGATTGAAGCTCGTCCTGATAAGCCGGCACCATTATTGATATGGAATCAAAACCCATTTTCTTTATATTGGTCAGCATAATATCCGATGCCGCAGAAGCAAGCTCGTCATCCATCCAGGAAGTATAAACAACTCCTTGTCTAAAAGGTTTTTGACTAAGGGGCACTATTGCCGAAGACAGGCTATTTATCAAAGCTTCGGCTTCTTTCCTTTTTTCTTCTTCATTCCCTTTTTTTAAATATTCATCTTTTGAAATTAAAGCTTGAGAATTTAAACTTTTCGGCCCGTAAAGTTCTACTTCCCATATAGATATACCCCATTGTTCTTCTGCTTTTTCTACACATTGTATTTTGATGTAACGGCATTTTACCGGCGGCAGATCCGCTTTCATTATCCCGCCCTTGGAATTATTTTCCTCGTACACATCAAGCCACGTTTTTGCGTCTTTAGAGATCTGTATCTTGTATTTGGCGGCATATGCCCTTTCCCATCTTATAGATATCTCGCTCACAACAGATTCTTGCCCAAGATCAAAATATATCCAATCTTCCTGTGACTCATAATTACTGGCCCATCTGGTCAAAAGATCACCATCAACAGGCGCCATAGGATTAGGTGCCGGAGCCCAATCGGGTGTAGGATCAAAGCTGGAAGCTTCCGCCGCGACAACCGGTAAATAAAACAACGGATCGTTCGCAGAAATTTCAACCGTATCTAATTTAATTTTACTTCCCGTTGTTCCTTTTTCCCCGCAGCCTGTAGTTAAAGCCAACGCTAGTCCGCCAATAACTAAAATCGATAATACTTTTGTTTTCATTTTAATCCTTTCTGTTGTTGATCATTAATAAAC
>JADGBB010000010.1:0-12497 GCA_015231715.1 Candidatus Omnitrophota bacterium | reverse complement strand
ATCTATCCTTTCAACTCAGTCATAGCTATACCTTTTATAATGTATTTTTGGAATATTAAATATATTATTAGCATAGGCAATGTGGCGACAACGGCTCCGGCCATAACCATTCCGTAATTAGCCCCGAATTGGCCGGTTAAAACCGCCAGTCCTAAAGGCACTGTTCTCATATCACTCGTATGTGTAATAACCAGCGGCCAAACAAAATTATTCCACTGCTGTAAAAAAGTGAATATAGCCAAAGTAGCTAGTACAGGCTTAATAAGAGGAAAAATAACCAGCCTGTAAATTGCAAATTCACCGCAACCGTCTATCCTTGCGGAATCGATCAAATCATCAGGAATACTGTAAATAAACTGCCTATTAAGAAAAATACCAAATGCGCACCATCCCATAGCCGGTATGATCAACCCTCTGTATGTGTTAAGCCATCCTAGATTTTTGACTATTATAAACCCGGGAATTATATTTACCTGCCACGGGATCATCAGCGACACCAAAAAAATAAAAAATAATTTGTCCCTGCCGAAAAATTTGTGTTTTGCAAAAGCATAACCTGCTAAAGATGTCGCAAAAACATTGAAAAGAGTAACACAACCGGCGACAAATATGCTATTGAACATGTATCTAAACATGGGGACCATTCTAAAAAGGTCTTTATATGGTTCTAATGTAGGATTTTTAACTATAAAGCTCGGAGGAAATGCTTGTATCTCTTCGATCGGTTTAATGCTCGTAATAAACATCCAAAAATACGGCAAAGCCATACTTAAAGCACCTGCTATAAGAAATATATATACGAAACTATTTATCGCAAGATTATCTTTTCGTATACCTAGCTCCATAGCCATTAGTCTCGCTCCTAATATTCGATCTTTGAATTTTTCATTATCTTTTGATTAATTAATGTCATCATAAACACACAAAACGCGATTATATAAGCCAAAGCTGAAGCATAACCCATCTGAAATTCTTGAAAACCTTTGTCATATAAATAAGCTACTATCGTAAGCCCTGAATTTAATACTCCGCCCATCCCGCCCTGATCGCCAGTCATTATATAAACTTGTTCGAATACCTGAAAACTGATTATAACGCTCATTACAGAAACAAAAAGGATCGTAGGCTTTAAAAGAGGTATCGTTACATTGAAAAATTTAGACCAAAATCCGGCACCGTTGATCTCAGCTGCTTCATACATGCTCTGAGGTATGGTCTGAAGCCCCGCAAGAAACAATATCATATTATACCCCAGCCCCGACCATATTGACATGATCATTATTGACGGCAAGATCCATTCCGGGGAAGCCAGCCAGTCTATCGGGGTACCGCCTAATTTAATTATAAAAAAATTCAAAAGACCGTATTTTTCTCCGGCATACAACCATTTCCAAATTACTGATACAGCAATAATAGCCGTAACGGTTGGCAGAAAAAATAATGATTTAAAAAAACTTTTGAATTTTATTTGCTGGTCAACAGCAACTGCCAAAAGCAGAGAAATGCAAACCCCCAAAGGAACTACACCAATGGTATACAAAAAAGTATTTTTTATTGCTTTCCAGAACAGAGGATCGTGAAAAAATATTGTTTTATAATTATCAAGTCCCACAAACACAGGAGCCTGAACTATATTATATTTTGTGAAAGACAATACAAAAGAGGCAACTAATGGTATCACTTGAAAAACAAAAAACAATACCGCAGGGATAGCCACAAACAGATATGACATCTTCTGCCTGTTAATTGTTTTCAGAAATGATTCTTTTTCCATCTGACTCCTCTATTTGGAGCGTTATTTTAACCTATATATATATTTTAGTCAAACAAGATTGTTAAACCATAGTATATTCAACCTATACGTTAGACTGGCGTATAGGTATCAATGATTTCGGTATCAGCGGCGCATAAGATAACATACTTCCCTACTAAAGCGGGAATTAGCATCATATCTCCATTTTTTGAAGCAGCCGGTATCTTAAATATTTTTTTTCCTATTTTTATGCTTGGTTCTCCTTTTACGGAAGTTAGCATGTGGTAACTTTTTGTTTCAACGCTTAATTGGGATCCACCGGATAAAATTATTCTATCAACAGCCATCCCCTTATTTTCAAACCCCCCGGGCAGTCTTTCTATTTTCACACCGTTTTTCTGTAATATTTTTCTAGGTGGCTCGCTTTTCCATTTTTCAGGGAGTATTTCGTTAACTCTGTCTATATCAAGTTTTTTATTTGCTCCCGATACAGGAAAATCCGGGAAATAATATCTTATAGGATATGTAGCTCCGTCTTCAGTTGATTGCGTAGGGCCTGCTATTTGCGGTTCGACAATTTCTATCCCCGGCCCTAAAGCATGCAAAGTCCCTTGCGGAACAGGCACAACATCTCCTATCTTTACTTCAAGATAGTTATAAAAAGTATCTAAATATTTTTTTTTGTCTATTAAATCATTTAAAGCTTTTTTTATTTTCTCGTCTTCATTAACTTTATAAGCCGCATTAATTATATCTTTTTCTTCATCCAATATTTTCTTATATCCTTTTTGTATCATAACATCCATTAATAAATTTAGTTTCAAGCCAAAATCACAAAGAGCTTTTTTATACTTTTCTAATATTCCTTTTCCATGAACATCGATCATTGCTGGTGAAAAACCTATTATTAATTTGGGGTTATTGCCGGCTATTTTTTTATCTATACCTGTAATGATCCATAATTCATTTTTTTGGTCGTGAAACTGTACCGATAACCTGCCCTTAGGGGTCAGGATCTTAATTAGCGGAAGAAATCTACCATATTTGTTTACAACATCATTTCCTAAAATTTCATTTGCATTTTCATTGATAAAATCACAAGCCTTAACGGATAAATTATCTGCATTAAGAACCGAACTTTGTTCTCCTTCAGCTTTACCGTACCAGTATTCTCCTATGCCATCAATTCCCCATACTTTACTTTCCTTGTAGGGTCTGATCATTAAAGGATAATTTTCTTTTATTTTTTTCATTACTGCCTGCATATTTTCTCCATTAGAGGTATGATCTCATTTAAACCTATGTCCACTATTTCTTTAGATCTTTCCGGAGTCCCGGCTATGCCGTAATTTCTAAATTCAGGAGCATTGCCTGAAGGCCTTAAATGTGAGATGTCACCGTTATTAAAATAAATACGAATACCATCAATGTAATTTACTTTTAGAACACCGGAAAACCCTCTTGCACTGGTAAATACTTTTCCTACTTTATTTTTTATCTCTTCAAACCCTTTGTCGCCTTCGACAATTTCTTCTTTGCCAGACCGTCTTTCAGCATTCAGCATCGATGAGGGGGTTAAATATTCCAATATCGCTTTGCTTGACTCTTGCGGAAAATCTTTTTTTCTGTCAGCATATGTATATCTCGAAGGCAGATCACTTATTATCTCTCTCATTGATTTAGACAACATAAGAGTCATTTTAATCACTGAAACAAGCGGCAACACAGCGTCCCTGGTAGGCAAAGCATTGAGGACCTTTCCGTCTATAGTTAAATCACTTCCGAGAAGAAAACCTCCGTTAGACTCCCATGAAAAAACATTCCAATCGCCTTTGCCCTTATTCCGCTGCAAAGACTCATTCATAGACGCGACAACATAAGGCGACCCGATCTTAGTAAAAGATACCTTAGTGCCTTTTTCTTCTAATACGGTTGCTATAGCGTCGTTAGAACTTATTGGCACACTAACCGAATTGATTTTTGCTCCGAGTTTTTCTAAAGATATAATTGTTAATAATCCCAGGATATCACCAGTAACATATTTATATTCTTTTCCGTCTCTATAAACCAATAAAGGCCTATCAGAATCTCCGTCAAGAGTTATTCCGATATCTGTCCCTGAAGATTTCATACATTTCTTAAATATCTCAAGCGTTTGGGTTGAAACACTTTCCGTGTCAACAGGAACAAACTCTTTGCTTCGATACGGTTCCTCCTGCGGCGCAACTATCTCAGCACCCAAAGCAGTAAATATATCCTTTACAATATCTCTTCCTACAGCCGAATGCTGATAAAGAAACACTTTAGCGCCTTTCAAAAATTGTGTACCCAAAAAATCGATATATCTTTTCCTGTAAACACCTGAGGATTCAGCAACTTTATCGGGATCCGCAAGGAGACCTACCAATTCTTTTCGGTTAGTTTCATCAAACATACCCTTTTCATTGAAAATAAATTCTTTTTGTTTAAGTGCATATATTTTTTTTCTTTCACTTTGAACCGAAGCCAATATTCCTTTTTCATCAGACTTTAAAACCTCTCCCGATCGTTTTGTAAATTTTATACCGTTACGATCAGCCGGAATATGGCTGCCTGTGACCATAATGCTCGGCATACCTTTTGATATAGCATATAGCGCGACTGCCGGCGACGGCACAAGCCCTTGGTCATCAACCCTGCCGCCGGTATCAATAATAGCCTTGCCCACGGCCATTTTTATTCTGTATGTACTGGGCCGTCTGTCGCCAGCTATGGCTATATAGTCCCCTTCTTTAAATTCTTTTATACTGGCTAAATATGAAATAAAACCTCTTGTGTTGATATAACATTCCATATCAGTCATATTTTCAACGGTATCTCTAAGCCCGCTTGTCCCAAATTGCAGAGCAACCATTGTTTTTTCTTTAGCATCCATCTACTGATTCCTTTCTTTGAACTTTTTAATTCTCATTTTCATTATTTCGTCATCTACATTTTCCATCAAAAAAGAAGCTTCTTTAAAAGAAATAGTGTTATTAAGTATTTTTTTTTCGTAGTTGTTTTTATCTTTAAGGTCTATTTTTTCCGACACCATCATATCCACCGGACCATTTTCTGTCAAGAGAGTTCCTTGCCTCATGCCTTCTTCAAGAACAAGATCATCCGAATTACCTCCGAAAGAGAAATATAAACCTGCTCCCTCCGCCAGTTCTGTGTGCCCTGATCTATGGCTGTCTATCGCAAAAGCTCCGTTAAAATCAACATCTTTAAAAGAAGAATTTTTTATCACGCTGTTCTTTATCTTTCCGGATCCGGTCACTTTACTATCAATAACAATCGAACCCTCCAAATAAGTTCCGTCAAAAATAAAAGAATTGATAATAATATTCCCTCTATCATCTCTTTGAGATCCAATACCTTCGATGCTTCTGGCAATATCGCCTTCCGGGGTATTTTCGTTAAGAAGCATATATTTTTTTCTCATATTGGTATGGTTACCCATATCCATCCAAAAAATATCTTTTCCTAGATCAAATACCTTAATTGCCGGTTCTTTTCCGTATTTTTCAGTGTAGATCTTTTTAACATTTTCGGCTTTTTCAAAAAGGCCTGGAACAGAACAATCGCGTGAAACCTTTTCCCACTCTTTTTTATTTCCTTTAAACGTAAGAGCCATCAAAAGATATGGATCAAAATCTAAGATAATACCTTCTTTTAATATTTCATCATGAAAAACTTCACAGAAGACTTCCAAAAGCCTATAAGAAACCGCAACCGGACCTAAACTTACTCCGAAAGACCCGCCGCGAACATCCGCAAGTACCCTGTCCCGCTCATTTCGCAAAACTCCTGCACATCCGCCTCTATCCGCTACGCTCCCGGGAACTCTCGATACCATAGCAGCCAAATTATCGTCCCCGTCACAAACAACCCAATCATAGTACATCGCTTTATGTTCATTGACTTCTGATTTTTCGACAAATTTTATAATATCGAAATCTTGAAACTCACATCCGCTTAATTTCGTAATATCCAAACTCACCGACGCTATTTGTGTCTCATCTCCCCATTTATCCAATACACCTTTGAATCCGCCTTTTTCTAAATATTTAACCAATGGCGCAATATACATAAGCGACTCTTCAATTTCCATAGTCCCGCAAGCGGCACTGATCGACGGTTTGCAATTCCTTAAAATTTGAGTAAATGGAGATAATCTTTTGCCCGAGCCGAATATCATACCGAATATGGCTGTAGTATCCTCATATTTAATCCCATTACGAACAGCCTCTTTTTTGAAAAAATTATAAGCAAGCAAAGTGCCGAGAAAATTACCTTGGCGGCACTTATTCCCGATCTTTTCCTCGAAAGAAAAAATATTAGTAGAATTATTTTTGTTAAATAGGAGCTTAGAACTGGCCTTAAATCTATTCATCCAAAAAACTCGTTCCATTTCCGTTCCGGAAACAAGAACTATATTTTTAACATTATTACTATTAAGAATATAGCTCTTAGTCAAAGCAACATTTCCTAATATGTTATCAATCCGTCCGTTTTTGTTCATCGTGAATTAGTATATGTGAAAACTACTCCTTTGGCAATAAAATCAAACCTTAATTAGGGACACTCACCGATTATCCAGACACCAATCAACCTAACTTTTTTTACAATATCGTAAATATGTTTAAATGGAATTTTTTTTAGTTGTCCCTATTTTTCTCCATTCTGCTTAACATGCCGGCAAAATATCCTGCGCCGAATCCGTTATCAATATTCATAACCGCCACACCCGGAGCACAACAGTTAAGCATAGACAACAAGGCCGCTAAACCATTGAAACTCGCGCCGTATCCTACACTTGTCGGCACGGCTATAACAGGCTTGTCGACTAGCCCTCCAACTATACTGGCCAGTGCTCCTTCCATCCCTGCAACAACTATTATTACTTTAGCTTCATCAAGTTTTTGTTTATGTTTGAACAATCTATGAATACCCGCGACTCCAGCATCATATAATTTTTCTACTCCAAAACCAAAACTTTCAGCAGTAACTGCGGCTTCTTCAGCTACCGGGATGTCAGAAGTCCCGGCGCTTATTACCAATATCGACTTTTTTAAGCTTTCTTTCTTCTTTTTTCCCAAAGTTATTATTTTTGCTTGTTCATGATAGATAGCATTTTTGTTCAGCTTTTTTACGGCCAGATACACATTCTTTTCTGCCTTTGTAGCCATAACGCAGTCACAATGTGCTGAAAGTTTTTTCATTATCTCAGTGATCTGTTCAATGGTTTTTCCTTTGCAAAAAACGACTTCCGGAAAACCGCAGCGCAGCTCCCTATGCGTATCGACCTTTGCGAATCCCATCTCTTCGAACGGAAGCATTTTAAAAGTTTTAACTGCCTCGTCTATTGCTACCTTGCCGGTCTTTACGTCATTGAGTAATTGTTTTATTTTTTTTGCATCCATAATTTATTCTTTATTATCAAGCACTGCGTTCATACTTCCCGTTCTGTAGCCTTCAAGATCAAGTGAAACATAAGTATATCCTAAACTTTTAAGTTTATCGGTTATTTTTTTTGAAATGCCGTTATCAAAAATACCTGGAATATTTTCCGCCGGTATTTCAATCCTAGCTATAGGGCCGTGCGCTCTCACTCTTACCTGTTCAATGCCAAAACTTAAAATATATTCTTCAGCTTTATCAATTTTTGTTAATTCTTCTTGAGTTATCTTAACGCCGTAAGGGAACCTAGAAGACAAACAGGCAAAAGAAGGTTTTTTCCAAGTAGGCAGTTTCAATTCATTAGACAGTGCCCTGATATCCTCTTTAGTCAGCTTAGCCTCCTGCAGAGGGCTTCTTATCCCAAGCTCACATGCGGCTTTCATTCCGGGCCTATAATCACTCAGATCATCGTAGTTTGATCCATCTGCAACATATTTCAAACCGAGCTCTTTTGCTAATTGTATTAATTTTGAAAACAATTCACTTTTGCAGTAATAACATCTTTGAGGAGTGTTAGCCGTAAACTTTTCATTTTCCAGTTCCTTGGTATCAATAACAATATGTTTAACATTAAAATGTTTTAGCAATTTCTCGGCTTCTTTGAATTCACGGGCAGGATATGTTTCGCTTCTAGCCGTTACCGCAACAACATTTTTGTCTAATACGTTTTCTGCAACTTTAAGCAAAAACGTGCTGTCTACTCCGCCTGAATATGCGACTAGAAGACTACCCATTCCACTTAGAATTTTTTTTAGAACTTCATACTTAACTGCTGATTCTTTATCGCATGTCATCTATTTAATTCTCGTCTTGTTATTTAAGCGAAATATTTATTTTCCCAAATTAGTGTTTTTTATATCGAGTGAACATTCTAATTTTTCGCTTATTCTGTTTATCAGTTGAATAGCTTGTTTTTTTATCGACAAACTTTGAATAATTTTATTTGCTTGCGACAGCATTCTTTTTGCTTCTTGGACAGATGATTTAATTGCTCCCGTGGAGATTAGATATTCTTTAAGTTTTTGCAGATCGTTGTTTGATTTACTTTTTTTGGCAAATATGCGATTGAATTCTACCGCATCCTTTTTACTTAATAGCGCAACAGCTTTTAGTACTATTAATGTTTTTTTTGATTCTTTTAGGTCTGATAGATGAGGCTTGCCTGATTCTTCGGTAGTTCTTAAAATGTCGATAATATCATCGGCAATTTGGAAAGATTTACCTAAAAGCATCCCGCATTTTGATAGTTTGAGTATTTCTTCTTTTTTTGCCCCTGCGAGTAAAGCTCCTGCTGTAAGCGGCGCCTCAAAAGTATATCTTGCTGTTTTAAGCTCATACACTTTCATTATATCTTTAGGTTTGATCTCATCGAGTGATCTACCTTCATTGATTATATCAAGATACTCTCCTAAACCGGTATAATATGCGGCTTCTAATATTTTTTCCAACGACATTTTTTTTAATTTTTCATTGATCGGCACATTCATGAACGTTTGTATGCTTGAGATCAAAAGTAGATCACCTGCTACTATTGCCAGAGATTCCGCAGTTTTTGAGGGAACTTTACTTTTTTTCTCTAAAAGTTTATGGAGAGATGGCCCCCCTCTACGGGTATCGGCATTATCAATAATATCGTCATGTATCAGAAAAAAATCATGCAGCATTTCAAGAACCGCCGCCCCTTCTGCCAGATCCTTGTCAGAAAGTTTTTTCTTTTTTTCATACCCTCTATACGCAACGCAGAAAAGCGCCGGGCGTATTCTTTTTCCGTCACGCAATAAAAAGTCTTCCAGTCCATCGTATAGATCAGAATTTATAGACTTTATCCCGTAAGTCTTATTAGAAGAATTAATAATATTTTTTAGGGCTTTATCTATATCTAGTTTTATTTTATTCAGCATTATAATACTCTAGCACACCCCTGCACAAAGGGTCAAGCACACCAAAAAAAACTTTAGACGTTCAATCTGCAACATTATGTCTCTAACTCAACTTCGCGTTTAAATTTTTTACATAATTTTTTACATCTATTATTTCTTGTCTTTCCGAGTGACTTCCTAAAAAAAGATGTTCATACGTACTATTATTTTGCAGCAATGGGTCTTCTGTCAAATTCATACTCTCAGCCATAATGGTTCCCGGCACAGGCGAATATTCGCAGAGCGAGATATTTACTCCCAGATCATGTAAAAATTCAACTGCTTTTGTTATTTCTTCAAGACTGCTTCCCGGCGCACCGTATAGCATATACACCATAATGTCTTTTGCGCTGTAACCGGCGTTTTTTAAATTATTTACAGCCGCGATAAAGTCTCCCCTATTAACTTTATCGTGCCATTTGTTCTCTTTGATCGGGTCAACTGTCTCTAGACTTAAAACAGGTCTTTTGAATCCTGTTCTTTTCATGATAGAAGCCAGTTCTTCATCTATATACTTCACATGAAGGCCGTTTGGAGTATAAAACCGCAACGGCACATCACTTATCTTTTCTGCTTTTTTAAGAAATGTTTTTATATATTCAGTATTCACAAAAAGCGCGTCATCATAAAACGCGAATATACGTATACCCTTGTTGTATAAATATGTAAATTCATTTATGGCATCTTCCATAGTTTTTTGCATAAATGACGGCGAAAGCAAATGCTGAGCACAATAAACGCACTTAAACGGACAACCTAAACTAAGCCTGATCACACCATATTCAGTATTCGGATACCAATCATAATCTATTATCGTACTTAGTATTTCTTTTGGAGAAAAATCGGCAGCAATCCCCAATATTTTTGAAAGATCATTTAACTCTGAATTTTTTAAAACTACATCAGCTCCGGTTTCCTTTTTAGCATGCTCATAGCACAAGCTGGCATAAACACCGCCAAGAATAACTGGCACATTATCATAGCGCTCTTTAACTAGCCCAATAACTTCTTTTACCCCGTAATACCAATATGTCATTCCCGAGGAAACCAAAACATGATCGATCTTTACATCAGGAAAACTCGCGATCAAATTCTCTTTTGAAATTCCATATCTTTTATATCTTCTGGGAACATTTTTATAAACTTCAGGAAGCTTAACTATGCTGGATAAAAAATGACCGGTGCCGTCCGGACGGACTTCTATCGTTTCTTTTATAGACGAATGATGTCTATCTAAAGCATCAACAAAAAAAACATTACAACCCGCCTTTTTAAGAATAGCCGAGATCTTCAAAAGACCCCAAGGCTTAAGCCAAAGATCATAAGCCGCGAAATCATAAATGGGAGGATTAATTAATAGTATGTTCATATTATTTTACTTTATTATGCACACGAACGGACGAGATAGACAAGACTTTTCCGGACACGGGATTTAAACAACGGCATTTTACAGCCATTTTTCAACCCCGATGACTCATGCTTCTCTAAACAGCTTTGCTGTTTTTCGTAGCAATCGACATCGGGAAAGGTAATTGTTGAAAAATGACTGTAAAATGCCTATAAATCCCAACATCCGGAAAAGTCTTGTCTATCTCGTCCTTAGCGCGGCATAACCGGATTTTTTACAACATACAAAAACATCAAAAATACAAAATTTTCTAAATGCCACCTCAACTATAATCCCCTGGTCCATTCCGATCTTAGTGTCGAGTCGTCTTTAGCGTCTATTACTTGTTTTAATCCTGATAGGACTTCGGCTTTTTCTTTTGGGAACCTTGCGCTTATCGGGAAATAATTTGAGGCGTGATTTGAAAAGAATAAGCACGAAAAATCTTCTAAATTATTTACCATAATGAATAGCTCTTTTAGAAATCCTCTTTTATCAAGAGCTGTGAACTCTCCGGATCTTTCCTGGTTATATATTTCTGTGCCTTTGACTATCATTAATGTAAGAGCGGCTACTTGGTCGGGATGTATTTGATTTAATAGTTTTGCCGTATTAACTGAGTGCTGTTCGGAGAGCTTTTGTCCGCCGAGACCTAGCACAACTGTTGTATTCAATTTTATCCCGCTTTCTTTAACTTTCAAGCATTCGTCTTTGACTTTTTCGGGATTTCCCCATTTGTTTATATTCTTGTATACTTCCTCGTCACCTGTCTCTATCCCTAAATATATTATTCCTATTTTTTTGTTTTTTAATTTAACAAGATCATTTACGCTCTTGTTAACCAAACTCTTAGCTGAAGCATAAATACCGATTCTTCGCAGACGTGGAAAATTCGCATCTAAAAGATCCAGAATGTTTTCTAAAATTCCCATGGGAATAATCATCGCATCACCGTCAGCTAAAAATATCCGTTGAGTATCAGGATAATTATTTGCGCATTCTATTATATCTTTTTCAATATCTGCTATATTCCTGATTTTGAATTTTTTAAGTTTATATGCGGGACAAAAAGAGCAGGAGTTATCAGAACAACCTAAAGTTACCTGTAGAATAAGGCTTTCGGCTTCACTTGGGGGTCTTATTACTGTACCTTGGTATTTCATATCACATGTATTTTCTGATCTCTCCGAGATTTTCCGGAAATTCATTTAATTTTTTTTCTTCATTAGGCCAGCCTATCGGAATTAAAGCAGCCAGATCTTCTTCTTTATCGATATTCAAAACTTCTTCCATTTTTGTTTTTGCAATTAAAGGCCCGGTCATCCAGCAAGCGCCAAGCCCTTTATCAGTTGCGGCAAGAAGTAAATTTTCTATACTTGCGGATATGTTCTGTATACCGGCAGTTGTAACAACAGCATTTTCTTTATCGTATCTATTAATTATCCGAGTTGAAAGCGAATCATATTTTTTCATTATGCATGCAATAACTACTGGAGCTTCTGCAAAAAAAGTGAAATATTTTGTATAAGCTAAAAAATTATCTTTAGCGCTTTTAGAATTCATCTTAAGCGCAATCTCAGCGATCCTATCCTCTACCGCTTTCAATAATTTCTGCTTAACTTCTTTCGTCTTCACTACAACATAAAACCAATTCTTAGCATTAGACCCGCTAGGCGCCACATGCGCGACCCTTATCAACCCGTCAATGATCTCATCCGAAACTTCATCCATTTTAAACGACCGCACCGAACGACGCTTCCTGACCAACTCCCCAAACTCCATAACCCTCCCTTCTTGTTCATCTTTAATTTTCATTATACCAAATTCAAAAATTAAATGCACATTTAGATCACGTACCGAAAAAATTTTCGGGTCCTGCCACACAAAAAAATCATCACATATTTGAAAATTTCCCTGTTATTTTCATCAAACAGGTGGAGACACTTCATGGATGTGT
>JADGBB010000109.1 GCA_015231715.1 Candidatus Omnitrophota bacterium | reverse complement strand
TAAATGGAAAACTAATAAGGCGAAGGGGCAAAGGGAAGAGGTCAAAGACGATGTTGCTTTATGGATGCGTGATTTTAATGATTTAGAAAATATGCTTTCAACTAAGAATGGTCATAAATTTTCTGTGCCTGGAAGTATTTTATCAGGAAAAAACAAATCACCTGAAAAAGTGGCAGAAGATGCAAGGAAATGGTTTGATCTAGGTGAAGATGAAATTATCACTGACATATGTGGGTTGGTTGAGTCTGTTGGGGTAAAGCTCCATTTCATTAATGTAGGGCTAGATAATTTTTCGGGACTTTCGGTAAATGATAAGGAATTAGGCGCAGCTATAATTGTAAATACCTATGCTGCAAAAACTACTGAGCGAAAAATATTTACCATAGCACATGAGTTCGGTCATATACTCATGCATCCTGATTCATTTAGTGACGAAGATAAAGAGATAAAAGCACAAGAAGATGAAGCGAATATATTTGCTAGTCATTTTCTTATGCCCAGAGAGGCTTTTCATAAAAGGTTGGCAGAAGTGAAAGGGATCGACTTTGTCGATGCGATACTTCATGTCAAGCGGGTTTTTAAAGTTAGTTATGAGGCAGTATTGGTTCGTTTAGTTGATGAAAAAAAAGCTGATAATGAAATATGGAAACAATTCCGCGCTAGGTATAAGAGAAGATGCAATTTTGACTTTAAAGGGCATAAGGAACCTGAACCATTAGCAGCCATTGATTGTATTGAGGATAGATTGAGTCGTCTTGTTCGTGAAGCTTATGAAAATGAAAAGATTTCGATGTCGCGTGCTGCAGAAATCCTGGGTAAAAGCATCATTGAGATGAGAGAACTGGTTACCGGATGGATGGCAGTAAAATGAAACGAATTGTTATCTGTGATGCGAACATCTTGATAGATTATGCTAAGGCCAATAAGAAAATTATTGGTCTGATAACAGCACATCTATATGAGATATGGGTTCCATTGCCGGTATGGGAAGAGGTTAACGATCTATCTGACGAAGAGGCGAAAACATTAGGTATAAATATTGTTGAACCTAGTTTGGCTCAAACTTATGAAGCAGCTGATATGTTTGGTGGGGGCTTGTCGGATGAAGATAACATGTGCTTTATTGTGGCCCGGGATGAGAAGGCAATATGCGCTACAAATGAGAAGCCGCTACGGAAGAAATGCAAGGACAATGGTATTGAGGTATTGTGGGGCTTACGTATCATGCTTCAATTATGTGAAGTTAATAGGCTGACAAAAGAAGTTGCTATAAAAACCGTAGAAAAGATTGCTAAAATGAATCCTAGCATTACGCATAAAGTGGTTAGTGATTTTATCGAAAAACTGAAATAATATACTGGCTGAAAATTAAAAGCTATGGAGGAGAAAATGGAGGAAGTATACTTAAAATATCCAGATTTGCTGGAAATGCCTATTGCGAGAGCAGCGTATAGTGATAGAACTGCGTTAATAATGGCAGAGATGTTTTCATTGGCATATGTAACTTTCGAAAAGAGTTCAGAGGCCCTTGAAAAACTAAAAAATGATTTGAAAAAGGGAAATTTTGATTTAGTGAGGACGTTTAATTCGAACGAAGCTGCTGCTGTCAAAGCGAAAGATTCTGATAATAAATATAAAATGCTGATAGAAGAGTTTATGCGTGGGACTCAAGCCTTTTTAGCCAAGGATCCTAATAGGAAAATTGCAGTATTGGCTTTTCGTGGGACGCAACTTGAAGGAATTACTCTTGAGACATTTTTTGATGTATTTGTAGATCTATATGCAGAGTTGTATGATTTAGAGGATGGAGATAATGGGATTATTTGAGTTGATGTTAAGTAAAAACTTGAAGGATCCTTATTTATGTCTTCATTTTGTGGCACCCATGGGTCTTTACCATCGTTATATTGACCATTTCTTACAATTAAAATAGGATCACCATCTTCACCTTTAGATGACCATGGATTTTTTATATTACTATTTTTTACAGTACTGCTGAACCTAATACTATTCCCCCATCTCCCCTCCAATATATGATCACCCTCATAGGGTTGTAATGATTTAGTGTCTAATTTTTCCTTAAACGTTTTACCTAATACAATGTCAGTACTACCATCCGTAACTTTCCTAACAGCACCAGCTTGTGTTTGTTCATAATCTCGTTTTGATGATAGGTCTTGAGCTGTTATGGGGTCAGGGACTGCATTGTGATGAATGTTATTCCATAAATTTATGGGTTGGAAGTAATAGTATGTTTTTGAATTTACGTTTGATTCAGAATTTGAATCTGGGAGTAGTATTATACTTACTATTTCGTTTTCTAAAGGATATATTTTTTGATTAGAAAATAAAGGTTTAGCAACAAGTAAATTGTCTATATTT
>JADGBB010000108.1 GCA_015231715.1 Candidatus Omnitrophota bacterium | reverse complement strand
CATGATTACCGGACTTTGGGCTATAAATAAGGTCCGTGATAACTGTTCGTCCATGTGTGTCTTTTACAGTTGATACAACACCTTTGGGCTTATTTAAAAGAATATAGGTATTTTTAGGCTTACTTGAAATAGGTTTATTATTAATTGTTATAACATTTTTTTCAGGGTCGAATTTCAAACCTTTTTCTTTAACAACGACCCCATCAACCTTAACTTTGCCGAATGAAATTATTTCAGCGGCTTCCCGCCTGGAAGAAATACCGTAATGCGCAAGAATATTTTGTAGTCTTTCTTTCATATCGTTATATCAAGTTGGGTTTTTATAATCAAATGCTGCGAATGTATAAATAGCTAGGAACAGATAGCATCTAAATTTGTCTTAAGAGTATCTAATTGATTAAGATAATACTCTTTCTTAGCTAATTCTTTATCTACAACTTTTTGAGGTGCTTTAGATATGAAATCTTTATTATCTAGCTTATTTTCTAATGCGACCAGACAATTGCTTATTTCTTCGATCTTTAGTTGAATTTTTTTTCTTTCTTCTTCGACATCAATTGTTTCAGCTGCTTTAACATGCACCTTTATATTCCCGATAGCCGTTGATATAGAATTTTTCTCTTTAACAACATCTGCGCCGACGTTTTGTATTTTACATTTGGCAAGTTTTTCAATGTAATGATGCAAAGACGTCTCGCAATAGGCACCTGCCTCGCCTGAAGTTTCGATATCAACATCTACAATTGTATCCTTAGTTAGATTCCAATTAGATCTGGCGTTACGAACAGACGTTATTATGTTAATGAGCATACCCATATCTGTTATTACATCTTGATCAATATTGTCTTCAACTATCGGCCATTCGGAATTCACTATAAACTCTTGTTTAGCGCAGGGCAATTTCTGCCATATCTCTTCGGTAATAAACGGCATAAAAGGATGCAGAAGTTTCAATGACCCCGAAAGCACTTCAAGCAAAATTTCATTTACTCTTGTTTTATCTTCGGATAGTTTGGACAGCTCAAGATACCAGTCACAGAATTTATGCCAGAAAAAATCATATATCTCCGCTGCCGCTTCATTGAATTTGTACATAGTTAAACACTCATTAACTTTTTGAGCAGTTTGATCAAAAGAATTCAAGATCCATTTATCGGCAAGCGTATCTTCTGTTTTTATTGATTCACTATTGACGGGATTAGTCTCTATATTCATAAGAACGAATCTTGAAGCGTTCCAGACTTTGTTAGCAAAATTTCTTCCAAACTCAAACTTATCTTTTGAAAGAAAAACATCCTGACCTTGGCTGGTAATAGATATTATGCTGAATCTTAATGCGTCACTCCCAACTTCTTTTATGATATCTAATGGATCAATAACATTTCCTAAAGATTTTGACATTTTTGTTCCGGATGCATCTCTCACTGTACCGTGAATGTATATATCTTTGAACGGAATATCATCACAAAATTTAAGGCCTGCCATTATCATTCTTGCAACCCAGAAAAAAATTATTTCCTGAGCTGTAACTAATGCATCTGTGGGATAAAAAGATTTTAATAGCTCAGTTTCTTCCGGCCAGCCCATAGTAGAAAACGGCCATAGCCAGGACGAAAACCACGTATCTAAGACATCAGGATCCTGTTCAATGTTTTTTGATCCGCAAACCGGACAAACATCCGGGTCTGATGCGGAATTATTTATAAAAACACCCTTTGTGTTATGGGAACGGACCTCGATATCTCTGACATTATCATAACCTTTGCAGTCCTTACAATACCATACCGGGATACGATGTCCCCACCAAATTTGCCTGGAAATACACCAGTCTCTGATATTTTCCATCCAGTTCAGATACACCTTAGTCCATCTTGCCGGATAAAATTTTATTCTTTCGTTCTTAACGACATTAATAGCTTCTATAGAAAGAGGTTTCATTTTTACAAACCACTGTTTTGAAAGCCTCGGTTCAACCATAGTATGACATCTGTAACAATGGCCGACCGCGTGAAGATGCTGATCAAGCTTGATGAATAGATTTCTTTTCTTAAGATCCTCTATAATAGCCTTACGGCATTCAAATCTATCCATGCCTTCATATTCCCCGCCCACTGAATTTATGGCGGCATTTTTATCCATAACATTGATCCTATCCAAAGAATGTTTTATACCAAGCTCAAAATCTATAGGATCATGCGCAGGAGTAACTTTTAAAGCTCCTGTCCCAAAAGAAGGATCGACATCATTATCAAAAATTATTTTTAATTCACGGCCGATTATAGGAAGAATCAGCATTTTATCTTTTAAATGTGAATATCTCTCATCTTTTGGATTGACAGCGACCGCTACATCGCCAAGCATTGTCTCAGGCCTGGTTGTAGCAACTACCACATAATCAACATTAACTTCTTTTAAAG
>JADGBB010000107.1 GCA_015231715.1 Candidatus Omnitrophota bacterium | reverse complement strand
CTTCGAAAAGCAGCGAAGCTGCTTGGAGAATGCATGAGTTAGCGGGGTCAAAAAAGGGCAGAAAAATGCCGTTGTTTAACCCTCGTGGCAGAAAAAGGAATATCTGGCTCCTCCGTACTTATGTGTGAAAGTTTATGAAGATTAAAAATGAAAAGTTAGTATTCATTTTTATGAGAATGTATTTATTTTTAAAATTTGTTGTATCCTTCTAGTTGTTTGGACTTTGGGGCGTTTGCCTTTAGCCATAACTCTAGAGTTTCGCTGCGTTTTTGTCCGAGCAGCTGGTTTTTTATTTGATCTTTTTCTTTATCAAAAAGACTTTGATCAGGAGCAATAACTTCATCGACCCTAATGATAACGGCGCCTTTAGGATATTTTTTTGGTTTTAATATTTTCCCTTTTTCAAGAGGAACAGATGTTTCGAACAAGAAAGAGGCAGGGCCGATATTTTCAACATAATCTTTAGAGGACAATTCTTTTTTTACGACAAGGTCGGTTTTTTGTAAAGAGGCGGCTTCCTCCATAGTGGTTGTGCCGTTTTGGATCGCATTATAGAGTTCTAATGCTTTGGCTTCGGCCATATTGATCTTTTCTCTGGTCACTAATATGTCCTCTATTTTTGTCTTAACATCTTCAAAAGGCAGTGCCACAGGAGAAATCTCATTTGTTTTATTGAAAATAAAAATGGAACCTTCTGTGTCGCCGGAAAGATAAGGCTCAGATATCTCATTGACATTCAAGTTGAAAGTAGCAGAATAAATATCCTGAGATAATTCAGCGCCGGTCATAATGTCATCCGGACCGAGCAATCCGGTTTTAGTATATTCAAAACCGGATTCTTCTGTTATTTCTTTGAATTTGACGGGGTCATGAGTTAAAGAAGATAAAAGATCTACGACTTTAACGGCGAGCTCATTTTTTTCTGCTTCATTTTTAAACTTTATTTCTGCAAATTCCAGCTGAACTTTTTTGGGAGTAGTGAATTGAGCTTTATATGTGTTATAAAAATCCAGCAGTTCTTTTTCATCTTGAATAGAAGGA
This sequence comes from Candidatus Omnitrophota bacterium, assembly GCA_015231715.1. The sequence continues at coordinate 1,383 of JADGBB010000107.1, read as the reverse complement.
ACATCAAAATTATCCAAAGGAACAGTAAGATAAGAAATATTAAATTTATTGTTTAAGTTAGTAAAGCTGCTCAATATTTCATCATCCCCGACTGCAACTGATTTAAGGATCTGGGATTGCAGTTTTCGGATCTTCATATTATCTCTTGTGTAGTCTTCAAAAGACTTCATATCCATACCTAATGTTTTTGTTACTATGGCGTTATACATTTGTTTATTGAAAACCCCGTCGCGGATAAACAAAGGATGAGTCCCTAAAAAGCTGAGAAGTTCTTGGTCTGATACTTTGATTTTTTCTTTATTTGCCGCGGCGATCATAACGAGACGATCCCAGCCCATTTTTTTCATTAGTTCATGGTTTTTTAAAATGCTGGAAAAAAGAGTGTAATTATTATAGTAGGATAAAAGTAACTCTGATTTAAATCCTTGCATGCTCTCTATCCTATCTTCTATTGTGATCTTGTGGTTGTCTATTGTTCCTGTCAGAGGTTGTTTTCCGGACATACTGCCGGTTCCCCATAAAACAAAAGCCGGTATTATTAGTATTAAAATGCCGAGCATAACTCTTCGTGCGAATTTTTTACTTCTCAAAATATGTAACATTGTTCTCCTTTACTTTGTTTTATGTTGTTATCGAAAGAAGCAAAGAACAAGCTCGCTCGAGAGCAAAAGCTCTTAAATATGCTTGTTCGATATTTTCTCCGACACAAACTGCACCATGTTTTTTTAATATAACTGAATTTATACCCTTTTTTATTTCATCCGATATTTTCCCCGCCAATACTTCCGAACCCGGAGCATAATAATCTATAACTGTGGCATCACTGCAATTTATATATTCAAATTCGTAACATATACCTTTTTCTATCTTGTCTACTAGCAATGATACGGCAACTATATTAGGAGAATGAACATGAAAAACGCTTAATACATCTTTTCGAGATCTATAACAGGCGATATGAAAAGGTGTTTCTGAAGATAGTAAAGACTGATCAGTTTTTTGAATATTATCAAAAGGAACCTTTATATAGCCTTCCGGCCCGCAAGATTCCATGTTAATGCCCTGCTTCTTTATTATAAGAAAAGAACCTTCTAATGCCGATATGTTGCCCCCCGAACCTATGTCCAAGTCCTTTTCATGAAGCTTCTTGCCGTAATGGATCAATTTTTCAATGGTATTCATAACCGAGATAGTCTATCATAGTTTATAGGGAGTGGCAATAGAGAGAAATAACAAGAAACAAAGATTTATTGATAACATTGTGTACATGCCACTTTAAGATTGACTATATATACATAATGATATAGAATTCTAAAGGTTTATTAAGTGCAGGGGCGTATTGCAGTACGCCCCTGTGTTATCATTAGGGATATGTTTGCCCCT
>JADGBB010000106.1 GCA_015231715.1 Candidatus Omnitrophota bacterium | reverse complement strand
ATACAAAAGAAAATGGTGAGCCTGTATTTATTAAAGAATATGTCCAGAGCGGGGCTGAAGTTGTTTTGGAGGAAATTGAATTGCCTGTTGTTGATGAAGTTGGGAATGCTGAAGGATTAAAAATAGTTTTGGTTTCGGCACCATGGAGGAACAGTTATAAGCAAGCCGCTAAAGGCATAAAATATTCTGTGAATGAGACGCATAGAGGAACAAAAAAAGACGGGACATGTATTTTTTGTAATATCGAAGAAAAAGAAGTGGTTTTCAGGGCAGAAATAAACGGGCGCAAATATAAAGTAGCAATTAATTTGAATCCTTTCGGTGAAAATCATGTTCTGCTTATATCCGATGAGGCTGATGCTCAGGATGTATCGAACAGGATCATGGATATGGCTCTTTTCTCTAAAGCTCTCGGGTCTGAATATATGCCTGTCTTTAATTCGCCGGGGTCGGGAGCGAGTGTGCTGCATTTTCATGCGCAATTTATTAAAACAAAAACATCTTTAGTTCAGAACATTGAAGAAGGCAAGCTGAAAAAAAGACTTATAAGTGATGATGAGAATGTTAAGGCATATGCAGTCGATGGATGGTTTGGTGAAATTACAGAGTATGTCGGAAGTGATATAGCTTTAATTGCCGAAAAAGTTAAGAAGAATATTGAAACATTTAAGGCAAACGGTATTTCATACAATATCGCGATGTCAGTAGATAAAGTTGGTGATGTACACATTTATTTTATTCCTGGAGGCGAAGAACAGCCGGAAGAATTATTAGAAATAGATGTGACAGGAGCTTCAAGAATAGGCGGACATGAGAAAACAGGATATTTTGTCGCGAATAACAGGGATATATTTAACAATATAAAAAAACATCCCGATGTATTGGTAAGAGCTCTTGGCTCATCAATGAGATACTATCAAAATATCAGATCGCTTGAGGTGACTGAGAAACCTGTTCTTGATATGCATATGCATTCGACATGTTCCGATGGGAAATATTCTCCCAGTGAGCTTTTAACACAAGCGAAAAAATCCCAAAAAGCTAATATCAAAGTTATGTCTATTACTGATCATGACGTCATGGATGCTTATAGCGTGGAGCTTTTCGAAAAAGCAAGAACATTGGGTATAGAATTAGTTGCAGGAGCGGAGATAACGAGTATGTATTCTCCGACAGGGGTTGAGTCAAAAAGTTTTTTTACTGAACTTGTAGGTCTTTTTCCGAGACTGCCACGAGAGACGGATAAAAATTACGCAAATAGAATTAGTGGTATCAATAAAAAACTTTGGAACTATAGGCCGGAATTTGTTAAATGTGTTCTGCATTCTTTTATTGAGGCGAAAGAAGAAACAGGCGGGGAGAATTCTCCGCTTAAAATAAGCGAGCTTATTGATGAGGCGATCAATCAAGATCATCATCCTTTTGAGTCTGACAAGAAATGGAGAGAGAAACTAAAAAAGTGGCGAGAAAGCCTAGATGAATCTAAAATTGAAGACAGACAATATTGGATAGAGCTTTTGACTAACGAAAAAAAAGGTCTGGCTTTTCGAAAAGCAATGCCTAGGAAATTATATGATTTCTCGTTTACTCTGAATTTTATGGTAAAAAAACTACAATATGGAGATTGGTTAAAAGGTAAAATTAGCGATAAATGGTATGAGATCATAAAAAATACAAAAAATGAAAATGAACTCACAACAGCATTGAAAGAAGCTGCATACGGTGTAAACGGATATTTTCTGAAGTATCAAGATAAATATCTAGGCAGGTTTGGTAAAGATGAAAATAAACCTGAAGATAAAAACAAAAATTTATACTGGTATTACCCAGCATTGGCGGAAGTAATTAGTTTTATTCAGAAGAATGGTGGTGTAGCTGTCATGGCTCATCCTATACAAGTGCTAAATGAATTTCAGGAAAAAGACCCTCATAAAGAAAAACTTTCTTTCGAAGAAATGAAGCCGTCTTTCGAAAAATTGTTCGAGCAAGCTTGTAACGCCGGGCTGGACGGAGTTGAAGCTTTTTCAAGAGGACAGACCCCGGAAGAATCCATGTACTTTTATTCACTCGCGAAGCATTATGATCTTTTTACTACAAACGGCAGTGATATGCATAACAAACCAAAAAAATCCAACGATCGGCGAATAGGAATAGGAACAGGCATACAAGGAAACCAAACACCATTGGAAATGATAAAGTCATTAGGGTATAAAAATATCATAAGTGATAATAGTGCAAACATACTGCAAACACAACCCACTAAAACTTTTACAGTAAAAAACCAAGGTGCGGCGCTTGTTGAGACGGCTTTGGGGCAGTTGGTTTTTGCTGCTTTTAGTTTTTTTGTTATGGTGCCGGTATCTGCCTGGGCCGGGGCTGGTTCGCAGGATGTAGTCGTGTCTGTGTTTTTGAAGCAGGCTCTTTTAATCGGGGGCATAGCGGCATTGGGCGTTATCGCGTATGGAGGGTTTAGGTATTTTTCGCCGGTGAATAAAAATCTTAGG
>JADGBB010000105.1 GCA_015231715.1 Candidatus Omnitrophota bacterium | reverse complement strand
TGATTTCAAATGGCAGGTGCATTTGGAGAACATAGGTCCAACTGTTTCACCGGAAGAACAAAAAAGTTTAGAGAAGAAATTATTAAGTATTTTGCATGAGGGAGATCATCTGCTTTTGGTGGGCAGTTTGCCTAAAGGGATAGCGGATGATTATTACAGCAAATGGATAGAAGCTGCCAAGAAAAAAGGTATTAAAACTTATGTTGATACAAGGAATGTGAACGCTCTTAGATCGGCGATAAAAGCCGGGCCGTATTTTTTGGGAATTAATTTAAAAGAATTGACCAGCTATTTGGGCGTAAGTTTAAATGAATTACAAGATTCGTATGAAAAGATAGCCGCCTATGGAGAGTCTTTTGTTAAGCAGGGAATAAAAAAAGTTGTAATTAGCAACGGATACAGGGGGGCAGTTATGTCAACCGAAAAGGGAAGCTGGCATGCTATCCCTCCTAAAATGAAAGAGATCTCACCTGTAGGAGCAGGAGATACGATCAAAATAGCTTTTACATATGCGGATATAAACGGGATGAATGACCTCGAAGCTTTGCGTCTTTCCGTGGCGGCTTCAGCTCTTACTGTCACAAAACCCGGCTCAGAGATCGCGGAGCTTGAAGAGTCAAAAAATATGATGGATAAAGTTTTAATAGAACCTTTGGAAACAGGGAATGAATAAAAACAAGTCAAGTAAAAGTCAGTTATTAAAAAAATATATTGTTATTTTGACGACTGAATGGTAATCTAATGTTCCTAGCGTAGTATATAGTGTCATGATATCATTTATTATGATTTTCAAATAAAATTAAAACTCCTTTTTTAAGGGTGGGTAAATATGATGAAGAAAAAAATTCTTTTTGTTTCCGACTTTGATAAGACGCTTTCAGTCGGAGATGTTGGATATATCCTAAGCTCAAAGCTGGGAATATCTAACGATAAATTTGATCAGAAGATCGAAGAAATTAAACGCAGAAATATAGTTCAGCTCGGCGGGGAACTTGCGCACTTAATAACGCAGGATCCAGACTATATCGGTAAAGTGAGCAGAGATCTTCTTTTGGAAGTAGGAAGAGAAGTCGAACTGAAAAAAGGGGTTACGGACCTGATGAAAATATTGGCCGGAGGTATTGATAATTTCCGTTTCAGCACGTATATAGTTTCGGCCGCTCCGAGAGAATGTGTAGAGAAAGCCGTAGAAAACATTTTTCCCGTAGAAAATGTTTACGGCACAAGCTTTGTTTATAAAAACAACATAGTCCAGGATGTCGAAAGAACTAATGCGGGACATGCCAAAGTATCAACAATCGACATGCTAAAATTAAAAGAAAATGTAACTCGAAATGATATAATTTATGTTGGAGACGGGTCAAGTGATATTCATGTAATGCTGCACATTATGTCTTATAGCGGTTATACCATAACTGTTTCACCGGCGCCTTATATGGGGCATATTTGCCGAAGAAGCGTAATTTCAAGCAATGTTCTTTCAATTCTAGTTCCTATTCTTCAAGATATATTGAAATATGATCAAGAAAAAGTTCGAATGTTCTTTGAAGCCAGAGGACATGCAATTTTAGAATGGAATAGAGCCGATACAGAGTGGCTGGACATTGAATAACTTGAACATAATGACTTATCGATTCGTGTTGTAATCTTTAAGATCTTTTATAAACAAAGCAGAAAGGAGAATGCATAATGCAAGAAGCTAATGTAGAAAAACCAAAGAAACTCTTGCGTGACAGACTGCCGATTTCGACCAAGTTTTTTTACGGGCTTGGAACAGCAGTTGACATGTGGGGGCTTTGGCTGTACCCGTCTGTTGCTTTTGCCGTTTTCAATATGTATCTGGGTGTCAGCCCTTGGCTGGTAGGATTAGCTCTTACATTAATAAGAGTGTGGGATGCCTTGGTCGATCCTTTGATGGGATGGTTATCGGATAATTTGAGAACAAAGCACGGCAGGCGCCGTCCGTTTATCCTCATAGCAGGTATATTGAGCGGACTTATGCTGCCGATACTGTTTTTGGTTTCGCCGTCTTGGGCAAAAATTGAATTTTTAGGTGTATCAGCAGTTTTCTGGTACATGATGGGATCAACTTTGATATACATCCCGATAATCAGCGCTTTTACAGTGCCGTATTACAGCTTGAGCAATGAGATGACACCTGATTATGAAGAACGTACGTCTATCATGTCTTTCCGCAGTATGACGCAAAAGATATCAGAGCTGGGTAATTTTTATGCTCTCAGGTTCACTAACCTAGCTTGGTTTCTTATCCCCGGAACATCTGATAAGAACACACTTTTAGGAATGCAAGTTTATACATCAATTTTGGGTGTTGTAATGGCTCTTTTTGCAGTGCTAATTTTCTTTAAAACTAAAGAACGTTACTACGATAAGGTAGTGGCTAAAGATACAAGAAAAATTTCTATTATGAGCGGATTGGGAGAAACACTTAAATGCAAACCTTTCAGACAGTTGTTGATCATGGGCGGAGCTTTTACTATGGGCACAAGCATGGTA
>JADGBB010000104.1 GCA_015231715.1 Candidatus Omnitrophota bacterium | reverse complement strand
TAAAGGGGTAAGGAAAATTGACTCGAAAGATGAAAATAAATTTATAGCTTGGAAAGAAAAAGAAATATTTTGTATCAAAGGAAATGAGTATAAAAAAATATCATCAGGGTTGTATTGGGAAAACATAGATGACATTGCCTCGTACGATAAAAATATTTGGGTTCTTGAAAATAAAAAAATAATTTATTCAAATGACGAGGGCGCTTCATGGCAGGTATTTCGTTTTGATATATCGAATGAAGAAGAAAATTATATTAATGATGAAATAGAATTAGATCAAGATGAGCCTTCTCTTGCAGGGATTAGCGGAGGGAGTATAGATTTTGTCCCGGAAATGGGAATTATTATTTCGCAAAATAACTGCATTTACATTTTATCAAAAGATCTTAATGTCATCCGCAGAGTGAGTACTTATGGGATGAGCTTTAATAATATAGGAAAAGGTTTTGGTGATTCAGGCGGCCTTGTAGTATTTTCGCGAAAGAAAGTATATTTTTTACAGAAAGAAGATATTGTTTGGAAAAATTTATTCACTTCGCTTAACGGTGAAGTTATAAAAAAAGTATTTTTGAATAACAGAAAACTATTAATAGTCTGCGAAAACAGTATCTTAATAAATGATCTGGAAATGCCGGACAAATTCGAACTGAATTATAATTACGGATCAATGGACTTTGAAGTACCAAATATAAAGGAAGTTCAAAAAATGGCAGTCGAATATGCCGAAGTAAGCAATGATAAAATTAAAGCCTGGAGAGAAGGGGCAAGATGGAAAGCATTGATGCCGAAGCTTTCTTTGGGTTGCGGAAAAAGTGATGACGATAATGTCGAGATATATAAAAGCGCGACCAGTTCCTATGTAGTAGAAGGCCCGCGTCAAATAGACTACAACTGGGATGTAGATCTATCATGGGATCTTTCTGATCTAATATGGAACGAATCGCAGACAAGCATTGACGTAAGAAGCAAGCTAATGGTGCAGCTGAGGCAGGAAATCCTCGAGGAAGTTACCAGGTTGTATTACGAAAGAGAGCGGCTAGTTCTAGATTTGAAAAATAAAAACAATACCGACACAATAAAACTTGAAGAAAAAAGTCTGCGCCTCAGAGAGATCACGTCCTACATAGATGCTCTAACTGGTGGCGAATTCAGCGATAAGTCATAAATTGAAGTTTGATTTAGTTGAATATTTACATACATATTATCGCCCATCGAAAAGACGTCTATAAAAAAGCTTCAAAACGCTAATTCCGTTTATCGAAAATTCTTGACTTTTTTTCTATAATCATTACAATTGGAAAAGGTTTTTTACGGGAGGCGATAATGAAACTAAAAGATAAAGTATCTATTATAACAGGAGGGGCAAGAGGTATCGGTAAAGCGATAGCTCTTAAGTTCGCTTTTGAAGGTTCAGACTTAGCTCTTTGTGATGTGAACGCAGAAGCATTGCAGGCTGCAAAAAAAGAGATAGAAGAAAAAACAGGCCGTAGAGTAATGGTTGAAAAAGTAGATGTAACTTCGATGGCAGACTGTCAAACTCTTATAGACAAAGTTCTTGACAATTATGGCAATATAGATATACTTGTCAATAATGCGGGGATAACACGGGATAATCTCTTGATCAGAATGAGTGAGAGTGAGTGGGATTCGGTGCTTGCTGTTAATCTAAAAGGTGCCTTTAATTGCATCAAAGCAGTAACAAAACCTATGATGAAACAGCGTTCAGGAAAGATCGTTAATATGGCATCTATTATAGGTGTAATGGGAAATGCGGGACAGGCCAATTATGCAGCCAGTAAAGGCGGCCTTATTGCATTGACTAAAACAGTTGCGAAAGAGTTAGGTTCAAGAAATATAAATGCTAATGCTATCGCACCGGGTTTTATTCAGACCGACATGACAGATAAACTTAGCGATGCAGCAAAAGAAGGATTACTTAAATTAGTACCTTTAGGCAAGATGGGACAAGCAGATAATGTGGCCGATCTTGCCGTTTTTTTGGCCAGCGAGGATTCATCCTATATAACTGGCCAAGCCATCAATATTGATGGCGGAATGGTAATGTAAATAAAAAAACAATTTTTTTAAAAAACTAAGGAGGAACAAATGTCAGAGATAGCCGAAAAGGTAAAAGCGATTGTAGCGGAACAACTTGGCGTAAAGATAGAAGAGGTCAAAGAAGATGCTAAGTTCATTGACGATCTAGGCGCTGATTCACTAGATACAGTTGAACTTGTTATGGCTCTAGAAGAAGAATTTGGTGCGGAAATACCTGATGAAGATGCTGAAAAACTTACCACTGTTGGTGAGGCCATAAAATATATTGATGGCAAAGCAAATAGTTAATAAACAACCTATCAGAGATAAAAATGCCTAAAAAAAGAGTAGTCCTTACGGGAGTCGGTTTAGTGACTCCCGTTGGTAATAATTTGCCGGACTTTTGGGATGCAATAATAAACTGTAAATGCGGAGCCGATAAATTGAAGGCTTTTGACTGCAGTAATTTTGTTTGCCAAATAGCGGCTGAAGTTAAAAATTTTGATGCTTCCTTATATATGAACA
>JADGBB010000103.1 GCA_015231715.1 Candidatus Omnitrophota bacterium | reverse complement strand
TACTTAAGGGCAGGAAAAATGTTGATAAAAAAAAATGAAGAAAAAACAGATGTACATAAAAAACTGATTTTAGTTAATGTCGGTTCTGTTGAAAAAAGGATAGTTATTCTGAGCGAAGGAAGGGTACAGGATTTTTTTATGGAACGCTCAGCCGATCAGAGCTATGCAGGAAGTATTTATAAAGCTAAAGTGGTGTCTATCGTTAAAGGTATTGAAGCGGCATTTCTTGATATCGGACATGAAAAAAATGCTTTTCTTCATGTAGGGGATATTCTCTATCAGGATGATGAGATGATAACTTCAGACGATGATGAGGAAATTATAAATAAACGTAAAACCAAATCAGTAGAAAACATAAAAAATTTACTAAAGAACGGCCAGGAGATAATGGTTCAGGTAGCTAAAGAAGCTATGGGAACTAAAGGCGCTAGAGTGTCCGGTTATGTAAGCATACCGGGCAGATATATCGTGCTTACTCCGTTCGATCAAAATATAGGTATATCTAAAAGAATAAAAGACGTTGAAAAACGAAAAAAGATCCGTGAGATGATAGCAGAGCTTGGGTTAGATAAGAACACCGGATGCATAGTTCGAACTATGGCAGAAAATATCGATCAGGACGCATTGAGATCAGAAATGAAATATCTTATTAATTTATGGAAAAACATTAAAGCCAAGTACGAAAGCTCAAAAGCTCCGGTAACTCTTTATGAAGAATACGGAGCGGTTTTACGAATGGTAAGAGACAGGTTTACCGAAGACATTGATGAACTTATAATTGACTCTAAAGAAGAATTTTCAAGGATAATTAAATTTCTTAAAGCGTTTAATCCGGCGTTAAGCAGAAAGGTGATTTTTTATAATAATAAAACACCGATGTTCCAGAAATACGGAGTTAATAAACAAATCGAAGAAATATTTGACAGAAAAGTCGCTTTGAAAAAAGGAGGCTCGCTTGTTATCGAACAAACGGAGTCTTTGGTCGCGATAGATGTAAATACTGGGAGCTTCACCAAATCTGCTAATTTGGAACAAACAGCATTTAAAACTAATATTGAAGCCGCAAGAGAAATACCGAGACAGCTTATGCTGAGAGATATGGGCGGTATCATCATTATTGATTTTATAGATATGGCCGAAAAAAAACACAGAGATGAAGTTTTTAGAACACTGCAGGATGAACTTAAACATGATAAGGCAAGAATAAGCCTTAGAAGTATATCTCAATTTGGTGTTGTTGAAATGACAAGACAGAGAATGAGGAAAAGTATTGAAGGTACCTCGCATATGGAATGTCCCTACTGCACAGGCAGGGGAACCGTAAAAAAACCTGAAACAATAGCTATCGAAGCCGTACGAAATATTGATAAAAAATTATCAGAGATCAAGTCCCGCAAAAAACATATAAGGGTAACAGTCCATCCGGATGTGCATGCTTTATTGACATTCGATCAGGCGAAAATGTTGCGTGACGTACAAAAAAAATATAGGTGCAGTATCGATCTCAGACATGATATTTCAACTCATATCGAAAGTATTTTGATCTTGGAAAATTAGAATATTAAATAGCTATAAATATTATCCAAATAATCAAAACAAACATTTGTATAACTAACGAACAGCAAGTATACTTTATAATAGGAGTAGAGTAGTATCCTGTATTAAGGAGATATGGTTAATCATGAATAAACTCAAGGATAATAAAGGCTTGTCTTTAGTTGAAGTAGTTGTGTCTATTGGGCTTGCTATGGTAGTTATAATTTCAATAGTTGCGGGTGTCACTCAGGGAGCTGTTTTTTCTAAAAGGATCGATATGGTTTATACCGCGACAAGTATAGCGCAAAACAGAATAGATCTTTTAAAAAAATTTGATTTTGAAGATGTTTCTGCCGGATATGAAAGTTTGATAAAAGTAGATGAAATAGGATCTAATGATACAAACGGAAAATATTTGAGAAGTACTGAAATTGTTGATGATTATTTGGGAAATACACATTTGAAAAAAGTAAAAGTGATCGTAAATGTAGTTCAATATAAGGCTGACGGTACATTTACTGACAGCGAAAACGGTCAGAAAGTGTATTTGACGAATCCAATAATAGTGGAAACAATTTTTAGCGATATGAAATAAAAAACAGGCGTGACATGAAAAAAATTATAGGCAAAATAAAAGATGTAAAAGGAATAGGTCTAGTTGAAGCGATGTTCGCGTCAATTTTGACGGTTTTTATTTTGGCCGCAATTATTTCCACATGGCTTTTTGCTTATAAAAATTGGGATAAAGAATCCGGAAGAACAATAATGCGCGTAGAGGTTAATAAATCAATAGAGATCATGAAAAGTGATATGAGGTTGTCAAGTTTGACGTATATGTCATTTTATCCGGCAAATTCAACTAACTATACCGCAATAAGTCTACCTGTAGCGGAAGCCGATGCCAACGGCATGCTGTCGCTAAATGATGCAGGTGAAATAGAGTGGGATGAAACTGTAATTTATCATCTATATGATGATCTTTCTGGGAATAAAATATTAAGACGAACAGTTATTGATCCGCGGGATAATACATTATCCGAAATCGAAAGATATGATGAATTAGCGGCTACTGCAGTTAATGGAGAAGGGCCTGAGGGATCATCGACAGATCTGACATTTTTGGAAAACATTGATAACTTTGAAGTTACACTTATAGCAAGTGAAATAGATTTTTATACGGATTCTGAAACTGCCGTTAAAAG
>JADGBB010000102.1 GCA_015231715.1 Candidatus Omnitrophota bacterium | reverse complement strand
TTTATTCCTTATCATGATAGCCATAACTTTTATTGGTCCCGGAATAACTAATGTTATGATCGTCATAGGTATAACCAGCTGGCCGGGATTATGCAGATTAGTGAGAGCTGAGTTTTTGTCTTTAAGAGAAAGAGAATATGTAAAATCCGCTAAGATACAGGGTGCCGGGGATTTAAGAATAATTTTTCGTCATATTCTTCCGAATGCTATGGGTTCAGTTTATGTCAGTGTTACATTGAGCGTAGCTTCGGCAATATTGATCGAAAGTTCTTTAAGTTTTCTCGGATTAGGAACACAGATCCCAACGCCGAGTTGGGGCAATATACTTGCAGTAGGAAAAAATTACATAGATTACGCCTGGTGGCTCAGCGTATTCCCGGGCTTAGCGATATTCATGACGGTGCTGTCGTTTAATATGGTGGGAGAATCGTTAAGAAACAAACAAGACCCGCATAGGGTAAGGTAGAAGGCGTCATCCCGAGGCGAAGCCGTCATCCTGAGGAGCGAAGCGACGAAGGATCTCAGTTACGTAGGGCTGTGATTCTTCGCCTTCGGCTCAGAATGACGGGGGATGTAAAGGGGGAACAGTGCTTAAGGTTGAAAATCTTATAATTGAAAGTAATTCTTCTACGATTGTTGATAATATTTCGTTCGAAATTAATGGCAATGAGATAGTGGCTTTTGTCGGGGCTTCTGGGTCGGGGAAGACTATGACTTCACTGGGTATTATGAATATTTTGCCTGCAGGGTTAAAAATAACTTCCGGGACTATACTTTTTAAAAATGAATATATTTTGAAAATGAATAAAGAACGATTAAGGTCAATAAGAGGTAAAGAAATATCTATGGTTTTTCAGGAGCCGGCTACAGCACTTAATCCGGTAATGAATATTGAAGAACAGATCAAAGAAATAATTTCTGCGCATGAAAAATTTAACAACAAATATTTAAATGCAAGAGTTGATGAAGTTTTGGCAATAGTTAAACTCCCTGAATATATAAAAAAATATTATCCTCATGAAATATCGGGAGGAATGAAACAAAGAGTTATGCTGGCAATAGCAATGGCCTGTAATCCTGAACTTTTAATACTAGACGAGCCTACAACAGCTTTAGATGTTGAACTTCAGAAAGATATACTTGATACTGTTAAGGAATTACAGAAGCAGCAGGGGTTCTCTGTGATCTTTATATCACATGATTTTTCGGTAGTAAATCTTGTTGCGGATCGGATCTATGTTATGAATGAAGGTAAAATAGTCGAAGAAGGAACTAAGGAAAAAGTTTTGTTCTCGCCTAAAGATGAATATACTAAACTGCTAATAAAAAGTATACCGAGATTAGGCGATACCAGGGAAAGACTTATATGCTAAAAGTAAAAAACTTGAAAAAATATTTCAGAAAAAACTTAAATACAGTTAAAGCTGTAGACGATATAAGTTTTACTATTCCTAAAGGCGAAACTTTCGGATTAGTCGGCGGTTCCGGTTCAGGTAAAACAACTTTAGCTAAAATATTAACGGGCATTGTTAAACCTGATGGGGGTTCATTTGAAGTCGACGGATCTATCGATATGATTTTCCAAGATCCATACAATTCTTTAAACCCGAGGTTGAAAATAAAAGATATAGTAGCTGAACCTTTGCTTGTGAAAGGGATAAGTAAGAACAAAGCTTATGAAAAAGTAGAACAATACCTGAAAAAAGTAGGTATTCGCAAAAATTCACCTTTATTTTTATACCCTCATGAGTTTTCAGGAGGGGAAAGACAGCGCATATCAATAGCCCGATCAATAATACATGAGCCTGACCTCTTGATTCTGGATGAACCTGTATCAAGCCTCGACGTCATAGTAGGGGCTAAAATAATCGACCTGATCAAGGATCTGCAGAAAGAAATGAATTTAACATATCTTTTTATCTCTCATGATATAAGACTTGTACAATTCTTATCAAATCAAATAGCCTTCATGCAAAACGGGAAAATAGTTGAAGTAGTTGAAAAAACATGTGAATTTAATTCCCCAAAAAGTCCTTATGCCAAAACACTAATAGAGTCAGTCCCGGTTTTTTAGTAGAAAGAAACATTTTCTTGGCTACGGCTTGCAAAATGGAATAGAATCAAGAATAACTTTGAAAGTTCGCTGTTTTAGCTCCATAATCGGGATTATTGATCCCAAGTAGGAGCAAGCACAATAAATGCCACCGAATCGACTTTTCACTGAACACCTATCAACGATAATATGATTTCTACCTAATTCATTTATGGTTTTTTAGTTGATATTTTCATGATTTATCTTAATAATATAATTTTATTTCGTCATTTGTAAAGCAAATGCAGGCGAGGAGGAATATGAGCGATAAAATCGGGCGTAATTCACCGTGCCCATGCGGGAGCGGGAAAAAATTTAAGAAATGCTGCGGAGCTGTTGTTAGCTCCGGGATGAATGATCTTCTTGCTCCGATGCCGGATGATCTGTTATCCGGAACTAAGTTTGATTTCTATTTTGATATTTATCGAAGTGTGGTGCTTTATTCGGAAAGTTTAAAAGCTGATCCTAAATTTGGGAGAGAATTGAGAAGGACTGGCCGGGATTTTGAGGATCAGTTCAAACCGGGGACGGAACATGGTCTTCCTGATAGTTTTTACTTGAACTGGTTTCTTTTTGACTGTCGGTTCGGCATTGAGCAACTTACGGTGATCGAGCGGTTCATGAAAGAAGATATGTTTCAGGAATCTAACGATGAAATCAGGGAGGCGT
>JADGBB010000101.1 GCA_015231715.1 Candidatus Omnitrophota bacterium | reverse complement strand
CCATATTCCCGACCTGATATATGCGGGATCCGAGATGAGATTAGCACTTATACTCTCTTCCTCGGAAGCCTGCACTACTGAAACAGTATGGACCATTTTTTGGGCATCTATAAAAATATCCCGAACCTTACTACTAAATATACCGGGAAATAATACTGCAATAAAAATACTGATAGAAAACATGACTCCTAAACGTTTCAGATAACCGCTTGTCAGAAGCTTTTTTTCTTTCTCACGAATTAATATAAAAATATTTACCAATACCAGCACCATAAAACCAGCTAGACCTGACATCGAAAAGGTAAGCCATAAAGAAAAAAATTGAACTATATAAAAAAGCAGATTACTTTTTCTTCCCTTAAAAAGAAAGCCGTAAAAATTAATCCCGAGAAGAAGAAGGGAGTATTGAGCAAACCAGTTAGGCTGGCCTAAGGTGGAGAATACTCTGTCTTGCAACTGTCCTTTCCATAAAAAACTAAATGCACCGGAGTATTGTCCCAAAGCATAGATAAAAAGCACTATCGAACCGGCCTGTGCAACATTAAATACGGTTCTAAGGTCTTCACGCTTTAAAGTAGTAGAAGCAACATAATAAAAAACTAGCAGTGCTGCATAAAACAAAAGGGAATCAGCAAATCTTGTGTAATAACCAAAAAACGAAGTGTGAGGATGTGACGACATCAGTGAAGAAATAAATGCCATTACGGGAAATAGCCAAAAAGCCACGGGAATAGGTTTTAGTTTGAAGGGTTTAAAAATACGGACCGACAGAAAAATTGCTAAGAGAAATATACTAAAAATATAGAAAAAGACGGTTTTAGGAAATTCGTAAAGTTCGTTCGTTTGGCGTGATAACGCCAGCGGCAGTATAAAAATAAACACTGAATATGCCAACGTGAGTGGCCTTGAAATTAAACGGTTTATTGACGGGATAAAATGCATGGTAGTATTATCATATCAAGCCTGCCCAAATCTTTCCTAGGCCGGCGATAAAAATATGTTCTCTAAACTGCTTATTAAGCTCATAGACCAAGCCATTATACCCGCTCTGGTGCTGTTCTCGACTAGAATTATTTCAATGATTGCCCTATCGATGTATTTTGAAATTCCCTTCACGCTTACAGACAAAGGTTTCGTCTTCGACGGAGCACAACAATACATACTTATAAATTCATATTCGTTATTAATAATGACTCTTGTCCTGGCCATCAGTCTTGCCTTTTTCCTCATCAAGGCTCATATCTTTCATGATACCCACATCACTCCTAAACTTACTGCGACGCTCTTTTCAGTCAGAATGCAGAGTCTTATCCAAAATTCTCTGGATCTTTACACCAAAGGAGCGATTTGGATTTCATACGCGTATCTTATGACCATGCTAACAGGTGCTTTGGCAATATATTCTTACATCTATCCCTCAATATTCTATCTTACACTTGGAATTTCAGTGGTTGCTACTATATTATTTATCTGGGATATCGAATACGAGGTCAAACCACCCAAAGACGACGGCTACGATCATAATGTTACTTTTTTGGAGGTAGACACTGAATAATTATGAAAACACTAAATAAATTTTTAGTTAATATGGGTCTTTTTTCTGTACTATCAATGCTGCTTGTCATACCCATGGTGGCAATTACCTTTGCCGGATTTACAAACAAGACAGTTGAAAGTTCAGAGGTTCTTTCTGCACAGGACAAAGCACCAAAAGCTGCGGTTGAAGAAGAAACAGAACTGTTTAACGATGTTCCTCAGGAACTTGAGGAGTTGATAAGGCAGGTTGAAAAAGAGATGTACAGACAGCAAAACGCTGTTACCGAAGATATTGAAGAACTTACCGAGTAATATTACAGATCAGGAATCAGAAATATTATCAGCATAGTTAATAGACCCCAAAATGTAACTGTAAATAACAGAGGTTTATCCGATAAGAGTACCCTTTCAGGAGATTCGGCCTCTCCTTTTTCATATATTACGTATAAGTATCTGGCAACACCGTAAATAACAAGGGGTATTGTCAGCATCATCCACTTAGGTGTTTTTAAAATAGACGGAAGTATCTTAAATAAAGTGTCATTAGCCCCACTTGGAGAAATCTGGAAAACAAAAAGGGAATAAGTGATTATTGCATAGGTGGCGGACATCGATATCATTCCATCAAGCAAATTATCGGGATAGTGTCTAAGGGTTTTTCTGGTTTCCACGCCATCCTGCGACGGGGGGTATTTGGCTAAAATTGTCTTTTCAGACCTTCTCTTTCCAAACGCTAAAAGAAGAGATATTCCGATGGTTGTCAAAGCCAACCAACTCGAAATAGAGGTGTTAGACGCCAAACCTCCAGCAAACACCCTGAGAACGAACCCTGTCGCCACTACCAAAGAATCAAGAATTATCACATTCCTAAAATAAAGAGAGTAGGACGCCTGCAAGACAACGTATAGAAATAAAGATAGCCCGAAGTATGTTCCAACCATGTTAAATCCTATTAAGACAGAAGCTATAATCATCGCAAAAGCTACAATCGCGGCTAACTTGGGGGACAGCCTACCCGAAGCTATGGGGCGGTTTTTCTTTATCGGGTGAAGCCTATCCTTAGGAGCGTCGATAATATCATTTAAAAAATAACTTCCGGAAGATAAAAGACAGAAAGCAATAAAGGCATAAAAAGTGAGGTTAAAAGTTGTAGTTTCAAAGATTTTAGCCGCAAATACAGGAGCTGCGAATAAGCTAAGATTCTTTAGCCACTGGCGGGGACGGGCGGTTCTTATTAATT
>JADGBB010000100.1 GCA_015231715.1 Candidatus Omnitrophota bacterium | reverse complement strand
GAACATAAAGCAAGAATTAAACAGAGTGTTCCTATTAATAAGGGCGCTTTGATTAAATTAGATAAAATAAAAGACGCTTGTGTTGTATATGAAGATAAAGAAGCTGTTGCTGTATATCAATCATTATTGAATGAGGCAAATACAGTTTCAGAAAAAAATAAAGAAGATATGGTGAAAAAAGAAACAGCCGAAGTATCAGAAGATATTATGTATGCTGGATTCGGAATAAAAAGAAACTCAAAAAAGAAATAATAAAAACTTGACAAACCCAAACATTTCAATTATAATATAGTTGTTTGTTTGGGTTTTTTGTTTTTTAGGGAGAATGATTTATGGGAAAAAATGATTTGAATATCGATATTGAGGGAAACATAATTGATGAAGAGTTGGAATATCAAAGACTTATAGAACTGTCATTTTTGAGAGGACAGAAAGTTGTTTTGCAAAATATAATAAAATCCAACAACAAAGTTTATAGCAAAAATAATACTCTCATATTAGAAGGAATCAAAATAGCATATAATAAAATGACAATTTTGATTAACGAATCGATTGGTCACATTGAATTAGCAGAGTCAATTAACAACAACGAAATTGCAAGAGGTACAGGATGAAAAAAATATTAATTTTATGTGTGATTATATTTGGTTTTCTAACAATTAGAGCCGAATATTTTGATGAAATTTCATTTATGAAGAATGTAAATCCAAAAATAACAACAAGAACAATGCGAATAATAAAAGAATCTATAGAAGGGCTGATAAAATGTCTAAAATAATAATAGCATCAGATCACGGCGGATATAAGCTGAAAGAAAAAATTAAAAAATATCTCTTGTCGCAAAAGTATAAAGTTATTGATGCGGGAACGAATAGTGAGGAGTCCTGTGACTATCCGGTTTTCGGAAAGGAAGCCGCTAAACAAGTTGTGGCAACTAAAGGAGCTAGAGGAATTCTTATTTGTACTTCCGGGATAGGCATGTCGATAGTAGCGAACAAAGTTAAAGGAATAAGGGCCGGTCTATGCAATTATGTAGAAGATGCTAGTTTTGCCAGAAAGCATAATGATACAAATGTACTAGTTCTGGCCGCAAAAAGATGTAAAGGGAAAAAAGCTTTTGAGATAATTGATACATGGCTAAATACCAAGTTTGATGGCGGACGACACGCGCGAAGAGTGCGGCAGATAGAAAAAATCTAAAAGAGGGGACATTAATGGAACATTTAAAAAAAGTAGATCCTGAAATATTTGAGTCGGTTTATTGCGAGACAAAAAGACAGAATGAAGGCATAGAGCTTATCGCCAGCGAAAATTTTGTTTCTAGAGCGGTTATTGAAGCTGTAGGGTCAAGCTTGACAAATAAATATGCAGAAGGATACCCGCATGCTAGATATTACGGCGGATGTTCATGTGTCGATGTGACGGAAGACATAGCTATAGATAGGGCAAAAAAACTTTTCGGAGCGGAACACGCTAATGTTCAGCCACATTCCGGATCACAAGCAAATATGGCGGTTTATTTTTCAATGTTAGAAATAGGGGATGCTGTTTTGGCCATGGATCTTGCCTGCGGAGGACATTTAACGCATGGGCATAAAAAGAATTTTTCCGGAAAATATTTTAACATGTCGTTTTATGGAGTAAATAAAAATACTGAAACAATAGATTTTGATGAAGTAAGAAGTAAAGCAAGAGAAAATAAACCAAAAATGATAATAGCCGGAGCCAGCGCATATCCCAGAACCATCCATTTTGATAAGTTCAAAGAGATCGCGGATGAAGTGGGCGCTATACTAATGGTAGATATGGCTCATATAGCTGGACTCGTAGCGACTGGGCTTCATCCCAACCCAGTGGTTGTATCTGATTTTGTTACGACAACTACACATAAAACATTGAGAGGCCCAAGATCCGGAATGATACTATGTAAAAATGAATATGCAAAAAAAATAAATTCTGAGATATTCCCGGGCATTCAAGGCGGCCCTCTAATGCATGTTATTGCCGGTAAAGCTGTTGCTTTAAAAGAAGCAGGAACACCGGAATTTAAAACATATCAAAAACAAGTTATAAAAAATTCGTTCGCGCTAGCAGAGGAGCTGACTAAAAAAGGGTATAGAATAGTTTCAGGCGGAACGGATAATCATTTGATGCTGGTTGACCTTTCAGTCAAAGGGCTGACAGGCAAAGAAGTAGAGCATTGTCTTGACGAAGCAGGTATCACCGTTAACAAAAATCTTATCCCGTTCGACAAACAAAGTCCTTTTGTAACAAGCGGAATAAGAGTAGGAACACCCGCAGCAACAACAAGAGGAATGAAAGAATCTGAAATGGTGAGAGTAGCAGAGTTTATGGACAAGGCTATAAGCGCAAAAGAAAATGCTGCAAAATTAGCTTCTATAAAACAAGAGGTAAAAGAATTCCTTAAATCCTTCCCTCTTTACACGGATTGGATCAAAGATATGGAAAAACTAGGATGATAAACGAAAAAAAAAGACCCAGCTGGGATGAATATTTTCTTGATATAGCTGAACTTGTGTCGACGAGGTCCACATGCATGCGTCGAAGAGTAGGAGCGGTAGTCGTAAAGAATAAACAAGTTTTAGCTACAGGATATAACGGAGCTCCAAGCGGAGTCGAGCATTGCGAGAAAACAGGATGCATACGTCAACAAATGAGTATCCCATCCGGAGAAAGACATGAACTGTGCAGGGCTTTGCAAGCCGAACAAAATGCTATTTTGCAAGACGCTCGTCACGGCGTACCACTCAATGAATCTACACTGT